>CAJPJR010000020.1 GCA_905369775.1 Prevotellaceae bacterium UBA1746 | reverse complement strand
GGTGCACTCTTCACTGCGGTTGGCTTAACAAATGGCAAAATTGACGGAGGGGCGGCACGAACCGATGGGGGCGAGGGCGATTGTGCGGTACTTTCCGCAACACGCCGGAGGGCTACCACTGCGGACGCAAAAAATGCGGAAATCGCGCTTCCGGAAAACGGCGGAAGCGCGAAGAACGGCGAGGCGTCGTGGGGCGCGATGGCGCGCGAACGGAAACTGACAACAAAAATCGGGGGGCCTTTGCACTCCAACCGGCCGGTTTTCGACAAAACGCGGGGTTGTTTCGGCGGAACGGGGAAAGTTATCGGTAGAAAGCGGGGAGAGATGGACAAAACTTGGGACGTTTTGACGGAAAAGAGGGGAAAAATGCTCAAAACGGGGGTGTTTTGGAGTACAGAAAGGTAGTTCGGAACTGCCCTCGCGCAGTAGGTGAGAAAAGGCGGGCGGAGGGGGTGCGGAGGGGGAGGGAATTTACGATGAAGCCGGGCGAGAGGCACAAAAAAATCCCCGTTCTCTCGTGAGAACGGGGAGAAAGGGGAACGACGTTGCGGGAAACGCCGTGCGGAATGTGCAGTCAATTAGTTGTTGCGGGGAGCGGGCAGATACCAGTTCTCCTGATTGAGCAACTTGCCAAAGAGGGTGCCGGTCTTGGTGGGCTCCTGGTAGGGCAAGAGGTCGAGATCACGACGAGAAATGTGCCAAGCGAGCCAAGAGTTGGCCTGGGTGTCGTCGCCGGCTGCGTTGCGGTGCTGCTGGAGACGCATGAGATCGAAGAAACGATTGCCTTCAAAAGCGGTTTCGAGGGCGTATTCGTCGGCAATGAGGGTCTCCATGGCGGCAATTTCTGCAGCCGAGGGCTCAACGGTGGCCAAATCGGTGATGATGCCTTTATAAACAAAATACTTGCTGCCGTCGGCGGCGGTGACTTCGGTGGTGTCGGTCATTTTGCCCTTACCTTTCAAATCATCTACGCTGAGATTGGGCAGCGGGATGGTCTTGCCTTGACGCGCAGCCTCGTCGACCATGCGCTGGGCCACCACTTTGTTGTAGACCCAAACGGTGTCTTGCGTGGGGAACAGACCACAACCGGCTGCGTGGATGCCGACGTTGTCTTTGTTCTTGAAGCTTTCGTCGTTGAAGTCGAGCCACTTGGTGGATCCGGCACGCGCGAGCGTGTTGAGATCAATGCTCATGGCTGTTTCTTCCGAGCGGTGAACGGTAGGAACGCTGATGGTGGTGATGGAAGCGATCTGCGTGCGGGCGGCATCAACGTAGGTGGTGTCGCTTTGTTGCTCTTTCGAGATGACGGGCATGCTCTTATTGTTGAGACCGGTGCGCAGAATGTCGAAAGCGATGCGGGGATAGCCGGCACGGTTCACAGCTTCGGCATAACGCAGGTAGATCTGACGCATGCGGTAGGTGGGAATGCCGTAGCGGAAGGAGAAGGCGCTAGGACTGATGCCGGCAGTGAACGAGTACCCGGCCGGATTGAACTTCTGGATGAAGCGCAGGCGGCCTTTGTCGGTGATGACACGGGGCACGGTGGCGTCGTAGCGCGCATCGAAGACCTTGGGATAACGCACTTCGACCACTTTGCCGCCTTCCTTCTCGGTGTAAACGACTGTCTGTGCCTCGTTGAGCTTGGTGTAAGCTGCGGAGGGTTCGACCTGACGGTTGCGGTAGTTGGCTTCAAGCTTCACAGAACCGGTGGTGCTGGTGACGTTTTGTTGCTTACCGTCCGATCCGGTTTGTTTACGCGTGCTGGTTTCGTTGGACGAAGTGGCGTCGAAACCGTAGACTTGCGGAATGCGGGTGAGCACTTGTCCGAAGAAGCTGTTGGAAGCAGTGGGCACAGCGCCTACAATTTCTCCGGCAGAGGACATGCTTTTGTTTCCAGCAAATTGGTCGATGGCGACCGAAGCGAAATAGTCGTCACCGGCACGCGACGTGAAATGATACACGTTTGCGACTCCGGAGACTCCCCGTTTCGCATCTTCTTCCATATATTTGTAATAATAGGAAGCTGCTTGCTCGTAATCGCCCTTGTTTGCCCCGCGCAAGAGGTAGAGATCGCCGTAAACAAGATTGGCGTTGAAGAGCGAAAGACTTTGGTCGAAGTTTTCGGCACCGTTGTTGAAGTTGCCGTAGCGGGGATAGCCTAACTGTTTCGTGTAGGCATAGGCCTGCTTAAGCCCTCCTTTGTCTTCGAGAAGGTTGAGCAGATTGGCGGGAGTGGCCCAACCTAACGGGGGATTCTTTTCCCAACCGGTGTCGGAAGTGGTGACGGGATCGACGATGAAGGGGACACGGCCGTAGAGCTGAACGAGCTGCATGTAGGTCCAAGCGCGCACGAGTTGTACTTGCGCGTGCTCACGACGCATGTAGTAGCTGTTGTTTTTCAGCGCCATGGAGTCGGCCTTGGCCAAATAGAAGTTGCACTGGTTGATGACCTTGTAGTAAGCCGCGCGATT
This sequence comes from Prevotellaceae bacterium UBA1746, assembly GCA_905369775.1. Taxonomy (GTDB): domain Bacteria; phylum Bacteroidota; class Bacteroidia; order Bacteroidales; family Bacteroidaceae; genus Alloprevotella. The sequence continues at coordinate 29,478 of CAJPJR010000020.1, read as the reverse complement.
GAGCAACGCATTCTCACCGTCTTCGAGGTTGTTGAAGTTGATAATGTCGTTGATCGAATCGGAAGCGAACTCAGTGGGCTTGACAAGGTCGCCACGTAATTCGCCGAGCAGGACGTTCTGCTCGATCATGCCCTGCACGTTGTTGAGAATACCGAAATAGAAATTGACGGTATCCTTGCCCGAGAAGTTTTCGGCGTAGCGATCCAGGTCGGGAGTGAGCATGTCTTGGCACGAAGTGGTGGCCAAGCCCAAACCGAAGAGGGCGCAGAACAGAGGAACTATGGTTTTCTTCATGATTGCGAAGTTGGGATCAAAAAATGATTGGATTTGCCGGTGACCTCCCCGCTGCTCTTCCGAAACTTCGCTCGACGCTCGTCGACGAAGTTCGGAAGAGAGATGGGAAAGTAGCGCTGCATCAGAGATTGATGGTCACGCCGACATTAAAGTTGCGGTTGAGCATGAGGTATCCGGCGTCAATGCCCTGATAGAGCACACCGTTGCCGGCACTAACCTCGGGATCGGAGCCCCAATACTTGGTGAGGGTCACCACGTTGTTGGCTTCACCCCACACCGAGAGGCCTTGCAGCCAAGAGAGGGAGAGGGGCACTGCGTAAGTGAGACGCACTTTCTTGAGTTTGAGGTAGGATCCGTCTTCAATCCAACGGTCGGAGAAGCGCTCGTTGTTCACCCAAAGCATAGATTCGGAAGACATGGTGCGAGGCATATCGGTCTTCTGGCCTTCGTACTTCCAACGATTCACCACAGCGGTGGTTTGGTTGGTGATGCTGTTGGCGCTTTCGAGCTGCATGCGCTGGTAGTTGAAGATGTCGTTGCCGAGCGAATATTTGAGATTCACATCGAGCGTGAGACGCTTCCAAGACAGCGAGGTGAAGATGTTACCGTAAATATCGGGGTTGGGGTCACCGATTTTCACGCGGTCGGCTTCGTTGATCCAACCGTCGCCGTTCTGGTCGACGAAATGCACGTCGCCTGCCTGGAAATCGCGAGAGGGCTGCGAGGCGAGTCCCGTGGGATACTTGAGACCTGCGGCCTGGGCTTCGGCGGTGGTGGAGAAGACACCGGCGGTCTTGTAACCGTAGAAGACACCTGCGGATTCTCCGACTGCTGTCAGGATGTTGTCCTTGCCATAAACCGAAGAGGTGTAGCCGGACAGGACGCGATGGCTCGAAGCCACCTTGTCGCCGTTGGCATCAAGTGCCCAAGTTTCCAGACGGTTGTTGGCCGTGAGGGGGAGGGATTCGATCTTGTTCTTGTAGTGTCCGAGGGTGAAACCAAGTTGCCACTTGAGATCGGAGGTGTTGACAAGCACTCCGCTCACGCTCACATTGGCACCACGATTGGTGAGCGAGCCTTCGTTGGTCCACTGTCTCTCGAGGCCGGAGATGTCACTGATGGTGCGACGCGTCAAGAGATCGTTGGTCTTGGCATAGAAGACTTCGGCTCCGAACGAGAGGCGGTTGTGGAACATGTTGAGCGCCAGGGCTACATTGAAACGATTGGTGGTTTCCCACTTGATCTTCGGATTCTGAATGTTGGCCAACTGGAGTGCTGTGGCGCGCTCCAAGAACTTCACATTGCGGAAGTAGGTACGTGTGGCGTAGTAATCCACATCGTCATTGCCGGTGATTTCGAAACCTGCGGTGAGTTTTGCGTAGTCGATTGCGCTCACCTTGAACCAATTCTCATTGGAGAGCACCCAACCGGCTTGCACAGAGGGGAAGAGTCCCCATTTCACGCCCGCTACCTTGATTCCGCCGTCGGCTTCGCGACCAAAACGCGAGGAGCTTTCTGCGCTTCCACTGAGTTTGAGGAAGTAGCGGTTCATGTAGTTGTAATCCGCATTGGCATAGTAGCTGAGGTTGATCCAACGGTCGTTGACACCACCTTCGCCGATGTACTGCAACGAGTAGCGGATGTCGGGCATCTTGTCGTTGTCGTTGTTGTAACCACGAGAGTAGCTGTCCGAATAAGAATAGGAGGCAAAACGGAAACCACCGAAGACATCAAATTGATGCTTGCCGTAGTTACGCTTCCAATCGATGCGGAAATCGTTGAAGAGTGTGGTTTCCTTACCAAATTGAGAAGCAGCAACGCTCTGCACATCGCCGAGACCTTTGACTGACTTACGAGGCGTACCATTGCGGGGCATATAATACTTCTCGTTGCTGCGGTTGAGCGTGTAGGCAAAACGGTTGCTCAGCGTCCAGTAGTCATTGATCTTGTACTTGGGGGCGACATTCAGCAAGAACTGGGTTTGTTCCTGGTTGTTCTTGTTGTTGCCTTCACCGTTTTCGAGAATCCAATAGGGATTGGCCAAACCGGGATAGCCGAACTGCGAAGCAAAGGTCAAGGGGTTGCTCGGCTCGGTATAGTTCATGCCGGTGTAGACACGGTTGTTGTGAACAAGACCGAGACGATTGTCGCCCAAATAGCGAACGTAGTATGCATACGGGTCTACGAAGGGCGATTCTGCCAGACCAAGCACATTGGGCGAGGAGATGTTGCGATCTGCATAGCTCTCGGCCCAACCGTTGTCGCGAAGGTTGTAGGCATTGCGCACATAGGCCATGTCCAGTTCGGTCGTGAAACCCTTGAAGAGGTTCACATCGGTGTTGAAGCGGATGTTCAAACGATCGAACGAGTTGTTTTTGGCCGTGGCTTGTGCGTTGGTATATCCCAGCGAGAGGTTGTACATGGCCACGTCGTCACCACCTTGTACGCCAACACGATAGTTTTGCGTAACGGCAGTGCGGTAAAGATCCTTGGCCCAGTCCGTGTTATTGTGGAACTGCTTGTAGTAAAGGTAGGTGGGATCTTCGTTGAGGAAGGGGATGACCATCGACGAGGCAAGACGGTCAGCTCGAGACGTGGTGCCGAGGAACTCAGCAAGGTAGTTTCGATATTGACCGGCGTCCATCATGCTGGTGCGCTCGGGCGAAAGTTCCACACCGCCGAAAGCACGGATGTTGATGCGAGTGGCCTGCGAATGTCCGCGCTTGGTCGTGATTTTCAATACGCCGTTGGCGCCTTGAGAACCATAGAGGGCGGTACCGTTGCGAAGGACTTCTACACTTTCGATGTCTTCGGGATCGATGAGGTTGAAGACATTGTTATAGAAACCGTCGTGCAACGTGGTGCGACCGTACTGCATATCCCAAATGACTCCGTCGACAACGACAAGCGGCTGCGCATTGGCGTTGAGCGAGTTGATGCCATTGACGAACATGGCTGCACCCTGGGCAGGAAGTCCACCACGATTGATGGTACGGACCGCGGCATTGAGGTTGTTCTCGATATCAGTTTCGGGCGAAACACTGCTGGATTCGACCGGGGCATACTTCGCTTTGTTGAGAATGGTGGTGCCGTCGTGATAGAGCGAGAGGAATTTGCTGTCGTAGAGATAGGCATCGGCGGGTACACCGTCGTGAAGTCCTACTTGAACGGCATTGTATCCGTCGGTGGAGATGAAAAGAGAGGTGACGTGTTCGGGTACGCTGAGCTTGTAGGCGCCTTTTTCGTCGGTGAGTGCCGAATAAAGTTTATTGCCGAGCGACTGTACGCGAACACCGGGGAGCGGCTTGCGCGTAGCGGCATCATAAACCACACCGGTGACTTCCTTCATTTGGTATTGAGGAAGCTGACGACGAGAAGATACCTTATTGGAGGCGGAAGCGGTGGAGGTGCTGTCGGCTACTTCGCGGGCTTGTGCTTGAAGTGCACAGGCCGAAGACAGAACCATCAACGCCACTCCACAACGAAGGGCGGCTTGCTTCATGTTGTTGCTGCGATTAGCTGGATTCATAATCTCGTTTGTTATATTTCAGCGGGTATTAGTTGCCGCGATAGGGTTTGAGGATCACTTGCACGATGTTGAGTGCCTGGCAATTTTCATTGCGCGGACCAATACGGGGCACGGTCAGGCGAAGCATCGGGAAGGACTTACGGTCGGAGGGCAAACCATAATAGCACTTGGGGAAAGTGATGTAATCGCCCAGCACGATGTGGTTTACTTTATTGGGATCAAACTGCCCTTGCTTTTGGTCGATGGTGATGCGGTCGGTTTTTGCGCCGGCAACTGTGAAGGGGATGTTGTTCTTGTTGTCGTCGATGACTTCGGCATTGAACACTACCTTCTCGTCTTCACCGCCATCATTCAAATTGATCTTGGTCGGAACAAGCACCAATTCGATCTGGTAGGCTGCACTCAGGACATCATCGAGACGGAAATCGATCGTCATGTCGTTACGTGTGCTCTTCATCTCATAACGTTGATAGGCGTTTTCCGTCACCGAACCGGAGACACCCAGCATAATGGGCTTTCCGTCGGCGGTGCGAAGGGTGTCACCGTTTGCATCCAACGAAGCATGCTCGCGGTTGTAGTTAGCTTCTGTCAGATTGACCGTAGTACCATTGGCATAGGTCGTATTGTTCGAACCCAAGGTGTAAAAGGAGGAAGCTGCAGCAGGTCGGAAGTCAATTTTCTTTACCCAAATGTACGAGGGATCGAACTTGTAGTTCTCCAACTCGAACACATAACCATTGGAAGCGCGATACGGGGTGAGACCGGCCAAGGTGGGGTTGAGATTCACATTCTGCTTCGTGGCTCCCTTCGCAGCCGTATTGTAGAAGGTGGTTCCCGCGGTGGAGATCAAAGAGTCGGCATATTGCACATGGTGAATGAGTGCAGCGGAGTCCATGCTCTCATAGCCCTTGATGCGATAGGGGGCGAAGAACAAGTTGCTGACGATGTTCAAACGCACATTGCGCTCACGAAGCGAGTCTGCCAACGTCATGTTCTTGTTATTATAGGTAGTGGCATCGAGACGATAGTCCTTAGAGAAGTTGGCTCCATCCCAATCATAACGGTAACGCGTGCCGTAATTGAAGATTTTGCTGACTTTCTCCAACGCTTCCTTCCATGCCGCATTGCGCGGGATGAGTGCCACGTAAGTGGAGTCCTCGTTGCGGATCTGCGCATGCGAAGCATCCAACAAGGAGTTGCTATGCTGGTAAACAGAGTCGATGTAAACCATCTTACCGTATTCGTTCATGGCGCCGGCCACGGAAGCTTGCTCGTTGAACTTACGGATGTCGATGGTCGGATCCTTAATGTACGCGTTGATGTCGCTGAACTGCGTGTTGTGGCTCAGGTAATCGTAGATGTTGTACGAGAAAGGAGATGCGCCTTTGAGCAAGTGGAGTGAACCATTGCTTGCGTTGATGGCTGTACCTTCTTCGGCTACGGAATTGAATACGCCATTGCCGTATTTCGTATTCTTGCCGTTCATGAGCTTGAACTCCTGCACTCCGGCTACCCCCTCGTGGTTGAAGCGAGCGATGTGGTTGGAGGCAAATTGATTCCAAACTAAGAAATCAATATCGCGTGCCTCTTGAAGAGCAGCGGGCGTGCCGGTTTTACGCAATGCATCTGCACGGTCAAGCAGTTCTGACCAATGCTGGGCATTGAAGGTTCCGTTGAGAGGAGCCCACATGGTGAAGCTTTGGGGCTGATTGAGCAATTGAGCTACTGTGAGCTGGGCGTTGCGATCGTTCTCCTCTTTCATCACCTTGGTGCGTTTGAGGATGGAGGCAAAATCCGACAGTTGGCTATTCGAATCAATGTTTTGCCACAGGGTCTGGTTGCCGGCCGCATCGGACTTCACATCAAAATGATCGTCTGCGCAAGCCGCCGTCAGCGCAAGCGCTGCACAGCCCAAGACACCAAATGAGATCCAGGAGTTGAATATCTTTTTCATGTTGTATGAAATGCTAGTGGAAGAAACACCCCTCCCGCCGATCCGCAATTGAACCGGCGGGACGGGATAGAGTTACCAGATGTCTTCGGCTACGGTTCCGTTGTAGACAGATTTCGGTACAAATTCGAAATAGTCAGAGAAGAACTGCGCATCGGTCTTGTTCAAGGCCGACTTGAAGCGGAGGTAATAGGTTTTGTTCGGGTACATGTAGGCAGACACCATGATGCGGCGGAGCACAGCCTTCGTATCACGAAGGTTGGTTTCACCCTTACCATCGCAGGCTGTAAATGCCTTCGGAGCTTTCATGTAACCGTGGTTGCGCATGCTCTTGTCGTTCTCGGCTGTGATGTCTGCATCCTTATTGTCTGCAACCCATCCAATATTCTCGTTGTCGCCATCGAGACGCATATCTACGGGGAGACCGGCAGGCGAAAGGTTCACGGGGCTGTCACCGAAGTAGATTTGGCACATACCGCGCAAGGTGTTGTTAGAAATACCCATGCGGATTTCGTACTGACCTTCCTTAGGCACGGGAGGGAGTTTGAGGACAAAGTCGTAAAGACCAAGCACCATCAGCTCATCACCTTCGTAGTCACGCCATCCTGCACCATTGACGAATGCGGAATGGAGGTAAAGGAACTTCGTGCTTTCGCTTTCTTGCGTGATGTTCTCAAAGTAACCTCTCGGGAAATTCATGTGTTGACGCGAGGAGCGGCAACCATTGGAAAGGATTTCCGGGAGAATCGTACAGATATCGAAGCGGATACGTTCGCTTCCCAAGGATTCACGGGTGCTGGCATCCATGAGCATGATCTTCTTAATCGGGAAGAAGTAACCATTGCGCGCATTGTTGTCCAACACTTTACCTTCAAAGTCGTTGTTAGCAAAAACTTTGATGCCTTCTTCTTTGGCGCGTACGAACTTGTAGTTGTCGTTGACATTGTATTCTGCCACGCGGTTGAGGAAGATGTCATGACTTGCGGCATCCTGAGTGATCTTGATCAGACTACGGTACTTACCCAAGCTGACAAAATAGTCCGAGATGTCGATACTATATTTGTTTTGCTGCGGGTTCTTGGCGTCACCGTATTTGTATCCCCACTCATTGAAGTGCTGTACAAACTGGTTATGAGCCACGCGTCCCTTCATGAAGTGGTAGGCCACGAATTGGTTCACTGCATTGTCCTCGTCTTTGAGGTCGTTCTGAGCCAAAGTGCCGTACACATTCTCGCAATGCGACTTGATCGCATCAAGAATAGCCTGCGCGTTGGTCACAGTTTGTGTCTTCTCATCATAGACAGGTGCGGGCACTCCCCATTCCTTCTGGAAGACATCGTCAGTTTCAACAAATCCCGTGAAACCAAGGTAACGGTGTCCGGCTGTGGGAACGAGACCTTGCACACCGGCAATGCTGTGAGGATCGGTTTCGCGCTCTACTTTTTCGTATTCACGGTCAATACTTTCATTGAGCTTGTCTGCCCACCCCGTTGCCTGCAACAAGGTACCCATGATACGCATGTTGGCCGTTCCTTCGATCAGACCGGAGACGCTCTGATTGGAAGGGGCGATAACAGACGCAACGGAGTGTACATATCCATTACTCAATTTCGTATCGCTCTTCACAACGCGTGACGTTCCGTTGATCAAGTAATAAGAAACAGCAGGTTTCTTCAGCGAATCAGTAACTTCTTCGCTCGTGATGCTTCGGTCGTTGAGGTCTCCCTTTGCAAAGGCACCGCCTTTGGTCGGGAACACCGGGCTATCGTAAGCGCTTTCGTTACCATTGTCGATCACGCAGCTATAAGCGATCAACTGAGCCTGCTCATCGGTGAGATCAGCGACGCTTTTAGATTCGCCAAGTACCTTCGTAACGTAGGCAGACATTGCATCGTTGGTCGGTGCAAACACAGTATAGTTACCGCGAGCGGAGAGAACCGCTGCGAGCGTGGAAGCGTTACCTTTGTTACCCAGACGAACACGATCAAAGACCGATTTGATTTGCGAGTATTCTGGTTTGCTTCCGAGATAATCGCTAATGGTTTGCTCCTTGGCAATGGCAAAGTTGCGTTCATCGATCTTTTCGCTGCAGCTCTGTGCCGAGAACAGGAGACCGAAGGCCATTGCAACCGTTCCGCAATAAGCGGCCAAGGTGCTAAGGGTGAAACGATTTCTATTCATAATTGTCTGAGTCTTATGATTTGGGCATATACTTTTCCCATGCGGGGTTCTGGACAAGGTTACCGGTCTTGCTACCATATTCCTTGCCGTTCACCTTGAGTTCTTCAAGATAAATCGGATTGTAGAGCGACCAGAGTGAACGCAAGCGGTTGCGCACTGTGGAAGAAAGTCCTACCCAATCGGAAAGCACCTCTTTCGTCGCACCACGGAATTCGCATTCGCGAACAATATCGTACCAGCGCTTACCTTCGCCGAGGAATTCACGCTGACGTTCATTGAACGCCAATTTGAGGGGGCTACCATAGTCAGAGTAACGCTGCTTCCATCCGGCTCCGTTGTCCTTGTCGTCCTCAGCTTTGAAAGCTTTGGAAGAACGCAAACGCTTGCAGAACAAATTAGAGGCGGCAGCCACGGTGTCGGCCGTAGGATTGTTACGACGGAACAATTCGTCCAAAATACGATACGAATCGCGTTCCGGGTAGTCGGGCGATGCAAACGGCGCTGCAGAAAGACGAGCGATCGCTTCGGCTTTGAGCGTCATCATGTCCGAAAGGCGGTAAACCGGCCAGTTGCTCGATTGCGAACTGCTCTCTTGGAAATCATAGTTTCCTGTGCTCTTGGTAATGTCACCAATCGCATTACCGGAGAAACTGATGAATACGGTCTTGGCTGCGCCTTTGATTATGCTCACAGCATTTGTTTTGGCACTTTCGTCCGTACGCAATGAATAGCTGGCGAAGCGCAAGTCTGTACGTCCGTAACCTTTGACGGGATCTACAGGAGCATCTTTGGAGAACAAAGCAGGATTTGCCAACATCAAACCTGATTTGTAACCACCGCTACCGCTGTTGCCGTAGTACATATCCGTGATCACATTATTCTTGACGTTGATACCGTCATATTGCAGTTCGAAGACGCTCTCACTCGAATTGTGAGATCCAAGTACTTCGTTGTAAGCAGCGTCTGCCACACCGAAACTTGTCGCATCGCTCTGAATCAACGGGTAAGCCTGTGCACGACGCTTATCATCCTGGGGAACATTGTTAAGATCGAGATTAAGTTTGTAATCAGCCATCTGCTGGTTGATCACATAATCTGCATGGCTGATTGTTTTCTTCATGAGATCAGCAGCCAAGCTCTGTTCCTGAGCGGCCGAAAGGGTGTCGCCCTTTTCAGTTACCACGGGGAAGCCTTTCGCACTGCCGCGGTAAACCATACCTGCACGCCAGAGATACATATCTGCCAACAGGGCATGGATGGACGTGCGCGTCCAGCGTCCTTTATTAGAGGAATTGCTACCGTAGTTAATAGCGGCTGTCGGCAACACTGCTTCCACCTCGTGGATGAGCGAATCCATAATCACTTGTCCCGGCGTGGCCTTGTCACGTGCCACAAGTGCTTCAGCATCGGTACTGATAGAGTGACGCACAAAGGGAACGTCGCGGAACGAACGTACGAGATAGAAGTAATAGAGTGCACGAAGGCTGATCATTTCGGCCTTCAGCGGTTGCCATTCGACATTGGTAAACGAGGGGTCAGTGCCCTTGTCGACCATTTGCTGACCGTGCTCGATAACCTTGTTACAGTAGTTGATGCCTTTGTAAAAAGGTGCCCAGTCATACAAGTTTTCAGAAGGTTGCAACACCGCCTCCTGCATATATCGGTAGTTGGCTTTACTCATGTCGCTGAGCTCCACGTTGTCCGAGCGGAACTCACCCCAAGCCAAGATCTTACCGGTGCACTGCGTCATTTGGTAATAAGCCGCGGCACGCACATTGTCGACGTCGTTGCGGGTATTCCAAAATTCTTCTTCCGTAATAGAGGTCGTGGGGTAAAGCGTCAGGTAATCCTCACAAGAAGTCATACCCCCACCCAAAACGACTACGGCGCCGGCCACCAGCAGTTGTTTGAATATTTTACTGTTCATGATGTCTTAGAGTTGTGGAGGTGGAAAACCACCTCCTTTTGCTATGCTAAGTACGTGTAGAAGCGTTAGAATCCGAAGTTCAAACTGAACGTAATGGAGCGCGAACGCGGAGTCTGCGAATTATCGAATGCAGGCGAGAAGCCGCTTGCACCATGTTCGGGATCCACGCCGGAATATTTCGTCCAGAAGATCAAGTTGTTCGCAGATACACTCATCGTCAATTGCGAGAGTCCCCAGCGCTTCAGCTGTTCGGGCTTAACCGAATAACCCAATTGCAGATATTGGAAACGAAGGAAGTCTCCCTTTTCTACATAACGGTCGGAAGCAAGCGCATTGAACGAGTCGCCGGCACGCGAATTTTTCGCACGAGGAATCGGCGTGATGTCGCCATTCTTACGCCAACGCCAGTTGACAGAAGCTACTTGGTTATCATTCGAACGCATCATCTCGGCATTCATGCGGGCCATGTTTACAATCTTATTGCCGACACGGAAGTTGAAGTTGGTCTTCAGCGTCCACTGACCATAGCGGAAATCGATACCGAAACCACCGTTAAACTTCGGGTTCGAGGATCCGAGATACACGATGTCGAGTTCGTCGATTTGTCCGTCGTGGTTCACGTCTTCGTAGATCACGTCGCCGCCTTCGAAACGATAGTTCTTACCACCGTAGTTGAAGTACATCGGCTGGGGATTACCCGACTTGTCATAGAGGATCTTGCCATCGGCACCGTATGCAATCGGAGCGGTCTTGCCCGTAGCGGCTGCGGTATTTGGTTTGCCCGCTGCATCAATATAATTATTGCGTTCGGGGTTGGCGAAGTAACCGTTGTGGTCGTAGTCATAAGCGTAAACGCCCTTATAACGGAAACCGTAGATACCGCCGAGTGCATGTCCGAGTTGAACGCGGCTCAGGTATTTCGCATTGCTATTGTCGAACTGCTGATTCTTCGACGAGAGCACCGTGGGATCCATTTCAGTCACCGTGTTGAGACTCTGCGCAATATTGGCACGCAAACGAACGTCGAATTTACCCATCTTGAAGATCGGTTTCGTGCTCACGTTGAATTCCCAACCGCGGTTCTCCATCTTACCCACGTTGGCATTGGCCACGTCTGAGTAACCGGTAGACGAAGGAATCTTCACGCCCGACATCAACAAGTCAGTCGTATAGCGCTTGTAAACACTCAAATCGAACATCAACAAGTCGTCAAACAGATGCAAGTCGAAACCGAGGTTCCACGACTTAGACTTCTCCCAACGGATCTGCGTCAGACGAAGATTCTCAGGTGCGATACCCTGCACACCGTCGTAGTAACCATAGCTCGAGTACTTATTGTAGATCAATCCTTCAGCAAACCATGCATTACCGTTGATACCCCAGCTGGGACGGAACGAAAGCATGTTCACATACTTGCGATAAGGTTTGAAGAAAGCTTCATCGGAGATGTTCCAACGAGCGGAAACACCGGGGAAGAAGCCCCATTTGTTACCCGATCCGAACTTCGTCATACCTTCTGCGCGGAGCGTAAAGTCAAACACGTACTTCGAACCATAGGCATAGTGTATTGACCCCGTACCGTTCAGGCTGCGATCGCGACCTGTAGACGAGTTGGTGCCAGTGAGGAAACCGGCCACCGTCGGATCCGTGATACCACCGGAGATACCCGAGTGACTCTTGCTCTGCGAAGTCTGATTACGTGAGTAAGACTCAAAACGTCCAAGAATCTGGAACGAATGGTTCGGATTGTCGAAGTGCGGACGGAACAAAAGCGAGTGACGCGTGGTGAAAGCAAAGAGTTTCGAGTCATAATCGTTCGTCAAGTCAACGCCTTGCGACCACTTCTGCGAAGTCAACGCATGGGGATAGTAAGAACCGTTGTTTTGCGTGAACGCATTGATGTTCACTTCCGCCGTATAGTTGAGCTGCGTCGACTCCTCCTCCTTACCCAACAACTTGTATTCGAGAGAGAACGAGGGGTTGATCGTATACGTGCTCTCGCGTGCCCAAGCCAGATTGGCAATGGCAACGGGGTTACCGTTGTCGACCATATCACTCAGGTAATAGGAGGTCAAGTTGGAGTTATTGTCCAGCAATACTCCTTCGTAGTCCTTACCGGCTGCGGGAGGCATGAGATAATATTCGCCCGTGTCGAAATAAGCTCCGCGAACTTGATCATACTCTTGACGAGTAACGGCCATGTTCGGCATCGCCTTGTAGGCTTTGGCGAGAATATTATTACCGTAGTTCTTATTGTTCTTCGTGTAGGTCAGCGAGAAGTTCGAAGTGAACTTGATGCGGTCGGACACATAGTAGTCCAAAGCCAGACGCGTCGAGAAGCGGTCGAGGCTCTGTTTGATGATCGTACCTACTTCGTGGTCATAAGATCCCGACACGCGGAACGTGGCCTTTTCACCACCACCGGAGATGTTCACACCGTAGTTGTGCACCTGACCGATTTGCGTCACCTCTTTCACCCAGTCCGTGTTCTTATTATAGTTGGCATAATAAGCCGGACGGTTGGCGAGATACATCAACTCAACAATGCTGGAAGCCGCATCACTCTGTTTCGGATTGAAGTAAGCCTCCTTCAGCATCATCGAATAGCCGGGACCATCGAGCATGTTCAGTCCCTGCGGCTGCCACGTGCCCGAGAAACGGTAGTTGAAACCGACACGCGTCTTACCGCGGCGTCCGCGGCGTGTGGTGATTTCGATCACACCATTCGAACCGCGCGCACCCCAGATGGCAGTTGCGGCAGCATCCTTCAAGACCTTGATGCTGGCGATATCGTCGGGCGACACCTGCAACAAAGTAGCGAACTGCTCCTGGTTGTCCAGGTCTGAGAGGTCGACAGAAGTCAGATCCTGACCTTCGAGCGGATAGCCGTTCACCACAATCAGCGGTTCCTGCGAACCGTTGATCGAGTTCACACCGCGCAGGCGCATCGAAGTACCGGAACCCAGGTTACCGGAATTGGCCACAATGTCCAAACCGGCAATTTCACCCTGCAAGGCCTCACCGGCAGTCGTGAAGGCAAGACCTTCTTTGCTGTCCATGTTCAGCGTCTGCGTTGCAGTCGAGATCTCGCGTTCGGGGATCACCATACCGTTTGATTTCGCGGTACGCTTACCCGTAATCACGACTTCCGAGATATGCGTACGATCCTTCATTTCGATACGGAACGACGTGCGCGCGCCGATAGGATCAATACGGGCGGTGGTATAACCGATATAGGAAACTTCAAGACGGTTGTTCGGGTTCTTGATGGTCATCGAGAAGTTACCGCTCATGTCGGTCTGTGTTGCCGACACCACGCGGTTCGTTTTGTCCTTCTCCACGACGTTAGCCATCACCACCGCACCGTCTTTGGCATTAAAGACGTGTCCGGAGATGCGCTTTTGCTGTGCGACAGCAGTGGCACTGCACAGCGCGAGGACAATCGCCGATGTATACTTGATATGATTCATGATGCCTTAGATAATTAGTCTTTGATTCTGAACTTTGCGACGAAAGCTCTGGCTTTCTTCGGAGAGGACCAAGCTTGGGCGTATCCGCCGGCGAATTCGCCATCGAACAGCAGCGCGCTGTTGATTTGGTGGATCACCGAATAAGAGCTGCTCGTGATGAGCGTCATGCCCTTATTGAAGTTGGCGTCGCGCGCCAAGATATTGTGGGTCGTTCCGTCCACCGTCACGGTGCGGCCGGCCTTATCCTTCAAGCTGAGCTGACCGGGAGTCTGCGTTACAGAGAGACTCAAATAAGCCTTTGTCTGCTCATTGATGCAAGCCGTGGCGTAGTCGCCGGTATGCGAAACCTGGTCCACGAAGAGACTCTCATCTTGGAAGTGGTAACGCAAGAAGTTCACCAAAACGGTCACCATCGCTTGCGCTTTGGCCTTCACCGCGTCGTTGTGCTTGTTCACACGGTCATACTCGTCTTGGTTGCTCTTGTCGGCGGCCAACTTCACTTCAGCCTGCAGGTTGGTGTCGAGATAGTCGCTGATCTTGTCCCACGTGGGCAAGCCCTTGGCCAATTCGGCATCGATCGCCGCGTCCGTCGGAGCGTAGATGGTGTAGCGATAGTTGTTGAAGAGACGTACCAGACGGTCGTCGTTGGCCACATTATATTGGAGACCGCCGGATTCACCGCGTACGAAGAATTCATATTTCGCAGCGCTCTTGAGCCATCCACTGTGCTTCGCGTCGTCGGCACCGGCCACCAAGAAGGGAGCGTTGAAACCGGCTTTCTCCAAGAGCGCCGTGCTCATGCCCGTGCAGAGATCGAGGAATTTCTTAAACTGCGTATGATCCTTGATTGCCTTGTAAGCCGTCACTGTCGTCGCCTGCATCGGGCGATCCAAGATGTAAGTCTTACCGTTACCGTAGCCCTTGTTGGTTTCGCGGGTCAGGTCGTAGACTTCTTTCACGGTCGATGTGTAGGCGGCCGGCGTTCCTTCCAATTGTTCCTGGAAACCGCCGTTCACTTCCATACCCACACCACGGTTGCTCGTTTTCACGATCACAGGTGCACCGTCACGAGAGAGGAAATACTTCTGTGCCGTTTCTACGCCCTTCGTGTCGTCACTGCCGTGTACAATAATATGGTGGTTCACCATTTCGATCAGCAGCGAGCGCTTCACCGCACCCATACCCGCGCTGAGAGTCTGGTTGGCAGGCGAGGCATAGGTCGTACCGTTCATGATCTTATCGCCCGGCTGTTGTCCGGTCGCGGGTTTGTAAGTCACAGGCCAAGCATCCACAGCCAAAGCGCCGCCCACACCGCGCGTATCGCCCGGACGGAAGCGGAAATAGCGGAAGTTGGAGGTATTCTTCGAATTGGCCATCGAAGCCGGATCCACATAACCATAGGTATTCAAGCCTTCGTCTTCGGGAATGAAGAACGAGAAGCGGCTCTGCATCGCCTTCAGATAGGTCGAGAAATATTGCTTCAGCGGAGCGCGGCTATAATCCGACCCCTGGATGTAGGAGTCGTCCGCACGCACCACGGTGCGCACCACTTGCGTATTGCTGTTGTAGAGCGCGGGGGCGATCACGGCTGCATAGTCGGCGGGCGAGATGACGCGGTTCATCACATAAACCACACCGTTGTTGGCCATGAGCGTCTTGGTGAACACCGCTTTGTAGGCAGCTTCCGAAGGATACTGCGAAGGCGGGAACATCTGGTCACGCGCATCGTTCATGATGGTGTAGTACTTCGAAGGCACCGTTTCGATGAACGAGTTCTTCATCAGGTTGTTCACCAACGCCTGAATGATGTCGAGCGGAATCTGATCGATGTTCTCGAGCAGGTTTTCCTTGGTATTCGGTTTCTTCGCATAACGTTCGATCAACGAGCGACCACCCTGCGAAACAAAATAATCGGTCATGGCGGCATCGTCGGGCACGAACATCGCGGCCATATCTTCGACGCTGGGCACGGAGCTCGACAGCTGGTAAGCGTTCCAACCCGGATCGTAGGGCAAGAGCGGAATACGATCGTTGGGCAATTTCTCATTCGGTTCCGTCTGCAAACGTCCGCTGCGCGAATTGATCGAGAAATAACGCTTTTCGAACACCGAGTCCACAGCAGTGGAATAACGTGCCTGATAAGTTTTGGTCAGTACATCATTATAGAAGGGCGCGCTGAAACGATCCAAGATATGGCTGAACACCTTCGTGTCGTTGTTCTCGCGAATCACCTCGGCCATATTGGCGGGCGGCACGAGCACTTTGTCCAGCACATGGAAATAGCCATTCAGGCAGACCACGTCAGCCTGGTCAACGCGCGCATCAAAAACATAGGCGCGCGTCGCTTCCGACTCGCCCCAACCATCTTTGTCATTCAGAACGAACGCCACATCCGAACGCTTGATATTCTTCTCGCGCATGTTTCCTTCGAGGAAGTGCGTGATCATCGGACGCGAAGCATCGATAGCCATATAGATACCCTTCGACGCACCGCTGTTGTAACGTTTCCAATACTTCTTTTCGTCCTCGTCAGCATTATAGTTTACCGGCAGCTCTTCAGGACGCCAAAACTTCACAGAGTCGATAGCTTCCGCTGCCGACTCTTGGCGCAGACTCAGATTCTTTCGTCCGCCCGAAGCATTGCTCATCATTTCGAGCACATAAGCATTGTTCAGCTGCGCACCG
The DNA here is from genome assembly GCA_905369775.1 of Prevotellaceae bacterium UBA1746. Classification (GTDB taxonomy): domain Bacteria; phylum Bacteroidota; class Bacteroidia; order Bacteroidales; family Bacteroidaceae; genus Alloprevotella. Next base: position 13,441 of record CAJPJR010000020.1, on the reverse strand, counting down.
TTGAAGAGTACACGCTTCTGAGCGTCAGTGAGCTGTTCATACGAATGAACTCCCCAAGGATTGTTCTTGAAGAATTTCTCATAAGCCTCGTCGTTCGCCACAAAAAGCGTCTTACTACCCGTTTGCGACATCACGTCCTTATAGCCCAGGTCGTCGATCAGACGAACGGTATACTTAAAGCCGCGCGCATTCAGTTCGTCGTAGATGCTACCCCCAAGGAAAGACGGTTTCTGCACATCCAGAGAATCGTCCTTACATGAGTACGTCACGCCGCTTACCGAGAGCAACAGGAGAGCCCCCATCAGGGTGCTTCCCATTCTACCAAAACGGTTTTTCATACACATAATCTTATTTGTTTCTTATGTATTTTCTTATTGTTGCTATTTGGAGTTGGCAATGAGAAGAGCGAGATCTTCCACTACACAGCGCAAATTTAAGGCAAAAACTTCTTTCCTCCAAGTGTGCGCCGAATTATTTTCGCACCCACTATTTAGTTTTTTAATCATCCGTGCGCCCCCTTGTGCCCCACAGCAGCATTCCGACCAAAATACCTCAAAATGTCAATTGACCTTTGCAATATCATCGCCTCCGACCTAAGCAAACCCGACTTTCGTCCGACGCGCATTGCAATTTTCTCCCTTCTCAAAATCGCTTTTGCGAAGCGAACGAGACGGGAAAGCGCAAAAAAGAATTGCAGAGTCCACCGAAATATGCAACAAATATGTTACGAATATGTATACAGGAAAGGAAGTCGCCATTCCCTACAAACTTATGCATTTCGACGCCGAAATATAAGCATTCGCACACCGGGAAGGGACAAAAAAATGGCGTTCGTCAAGCACTGACGAACGCCATTTTTTCAGACTACCTCTTTGAAGGGCGGTATATCGTCGACGGACCATCGATAAAGTCTCCTTCCTTTCTCTCGCGCGGAACATACTTTTCGAGCGACAACTTCGTGCCGCCGGCACTCACCACCACGCGATAATCCTTCACCGCCAATTGAAGCGAACCGACGATGCCGGTACCGTTTTTCACGTTGGTGAAAAGCGTCGGAGGCTCCGAAAGACCCACTGACACCAACTGGCGATTAAATGATTCTTCATCTTCATTGAAGATTCCACTCAGGTAGCGAAAATACCCTTCCGAGATCGAATAGAGCTGCACCTTGCGGCGCGCTCCCTCACCTTCACGAGCGAAATGCCAAAAAACATCGCCGCTGAACAGTTCGCTCAATCGCAAGGTGTAGCGCTTTCCGTTGAAGATTGCATCGCTGAACGCCATGCCGTTGCGCCCGTTGTAAGCCGAACCCTCATCGAGTCCGTTCAATCCTTCGAAGATGCCGCTGAACACCTCATCCTGCGAATAGTCGAGCGGAACCGAGTAGTCCGCATCACTCATCACGCGCACAAAATAATAATTGCGCTCGCCGGGAGGATCCTGGAACGTGATTTCGTAACGGCATTCCTGGTCACCGCTGGCACCGCCCACATCCTTAGACGTTCCCAACTCCCAATAGCTCACCTTCACCGTATCGATCGGCACCAACTGCGGCAGCCGGTCTTCGCCCTCCACACGACCATAGCGGGTGTCGGCTTCGATGCGAATGCGATCGCCGGGACGCGGCACGTAGTTCGCCTCGAAATAGCCCTTCACCGTGTCGCGCACCATGGGAAAGACTTGGCTGTCGTTCACCACCGCCTGCACACGTGCATCAGTGATACGCGGCAGCGTGTTCTTTTTCTCATCGGTGAGAAACAAGGTGTGCATCACCTCCGCGCGCACCGGTTCGTCGGGACTCATCACACAGTTCAACACCACTTCGGGCGTGGGACGCAGGTGATCGAGATTGATATCTTCGTAGCAACTGCTCAGCAACGCCGTCGCCACCAAAGGCAGCATGCGCAAAAAAACAGATCGAATCATATGTTTATCATTTAAGTGGAGTACACCGCCCCCTATTCGTTTCAACCGGCAAGGGAGGCACGCATCACGCACCCCTCCTCTACCCCGGCGCTCTATACAATCAGAAACGATAGGTGTAAGTGAACGAGGGAATAATGGGGAAAAGGGAAATCAACCGGAACGACGGGTAATCGTAATTATTTTTGCGCGCCACGACCACGGGGTTGTGCTGGTTGTAGGCATTGTAAACGCTCAGCGTCCAAATGCTCTGCGCGCCGCGTCGCTTGTGGAAACGATAATAGTTGATACCCAAATCCAGCCGATGAAAAGCCGGCAAACGATAATTATTCTTCTTGCGAACGTGTTCCATCGTTTGGTCGTAATAATCCGGGAAGCTCGGCGCCAACTTATTCGGCACTTCGTAATGGTAGTTTTCGAGCGCCAAGGTGATGAGCGACCCCGTCATGTAGGTCCACGCCGCATTGAATTCCCAACGACGCGAAGGACGATAGCTCAATGCCACGTTGAGTTTGTGGCGATTGTCGTACTTCGAGGGGAAATGCGCGCCGCGGTTCAACTCGGGAAAGTAGCGATCGGTCCACATCAAGCCATAGCCCAAGAAACCGGCCCACTGACCGAAGTTCTTCTCGACCAGCACGTCCACGCCATAGGCTTCGCCCGTGCCGGTGGTCAGCTTGTCGTTCCACGAACGGGCGCTCGACAACTGCCCCACCCCTTCGCGATAGTCCAAGAGGTTCGACATGTGCTTATACCATGCCTCCACCGAGACATTCCAGCGATTCTGATAGGTGTAATAACCGCCGAGGCTCAACAGGTGGCTCGTCGGCGGAGCGTAAACCTCCGTCACAGGCATCCAATAGTCAGTGGGCAACGAAAGATAGCTCACACTCACCTGCTGCACATATTGCGCCATGCGCGAATAGCCCGCCTTCACACTCACCGAGGGACTGAAGAGGTAGGCCGCCGATAGGCGCGGTTCCACCGAAAGATAGTTTTTGCTGTTCACCAAGAAGTCGGTCAAGCGCAAACCCGCGTTCAACCGCCACGCTTCCGCGGGGCGCCATTCGGCATCACCGTACAACGCCGTCTCGTGTCCCTTCACCACCTGCCGGCGATTCGGTTCGTCCAAGATTGTCGATTGACTGCTGTTCGTGATGCGGTCTTCGGGCGAAAAACGGTGGTAGGTATAGTCCAAGCCGAGGCGCAACGTCAAGGGCAACTGCGGTGCCCACACCCATTGCGAGCGCGCATTCCAATCGTCGATGCCGTTGTGAATTTCTTTATACAGATAGTTGTGGCTGTACCCCTCCAGTCCGGGACGACCCGCTTCGTTGTCGAAGGTGAAATGACACTTCGAACCGTAGCGCGTATAGGCCAGAGTGAGGTTGTGCATCCAATGCTCGCCCAGCGGCAGCTGCCATTTGAACGAGGCGAGGCGGTTGCCCCAACGCATGCCCATTTCATATTTGTCGCGCACCTCGTCTTTCGGAGTATTGGCCGACTGGTTCCAACTGTCCGTTCCCGTCGAGATGTCGTCTTGTCCGGCATAGCCCACAAAAGAGAACGTGCCCCAACGATCGGTGCGGTGGTTCAAGTGGAGATTCACGTCGGTGAACGCATAGTGTGCATTATACTTCTCGCCGTTGCGCTTGGCGTCGGCATTGGCAATGGCCAGTGCCGGCGTCGAAAGCACATCGAACCACGTGCGCCGCACAGCGACGTTGAAGGTGGTGCGCCCTTTCACGATCGGGCCGCTCACGCCCAGATTGGCCGAAGTCAGACCGATGCCGAAATTCACATGATAGCGTTCGGCATCGCCGGGCTGCGTGGTCACGTCTACCACACTCGACAGACGGCCGCCGTAACGCGCGGGAAACGACGACTTGTAGAACGCCACATCGCGAATGGCCGCCACGTTGAAGGCCGAAAACAAACCGCCGAGGTGGTTCATTTGATAGATCGGGTTGCCGTCGATGAGAAACAGGTTTTGGTCGTCGTTGCCACCGCGCACCATCATGCCCGCCAGTCCCTCGAGTCCGGGCGAAACGCCGGGTTGCATTTGCAAGGCCTTGATCAGATCCACCTCACCCATGATGGTCGGAATGCTTCGAATCTGTTCGGGTCGCAAGAAATTGAGCCCCATGGCGGCATTGTCCACTTTGTTTTGCCGACGGCCTACGATCAACGCACTGTTCAGTTTGACCGTACGCGCCGTACTGTCGGCGGTGGAGCGCACCGAATCCGCTGTCACAACGAGGGGTGATTCGCCGCCGCGGGCTCCCGAGGCGCCAACGGCCGTGGAGCAGCTCAAAAAGAACAACAAGGAGGGGAGGGAAAGAGAATGCATGAGAGGGAAAAAAGCTTTCGGGCGTGCACGACAACAAACGTCGACGTCGGGACACGCCGTTCGCTCGCTTCGGGTTCGCAGCCCGGGGGATGAAAACGCCCCTTGGCAAGCGTCGAGACACCAGCGGCGATTTAGAATTATGTCGCCGCAAAGTTAAAACTTTATCCTTTTTCCCACAATAGGACACTGCACAAATTCTCGCATTTTGTGTTCTCCACCCGAAAAAACCGTGATGCGCGCTTGCTTCTCACGCGCGCGCGTCAGGCAGTTTCCGTTTTTTTGCCTTCACCCCTTCACCCACCTTCTTCATTTTTCACTGGATCAGTCGGTTAAGTGTGAAGACTTTGGTGATTTCGCCTTCACAGAATCTTCACGCGCCCCACTCTTTCGCCCGCACCTCGATGAAATGGACCGAAACCGCTCCGTATGCTAAAAAATACGACTCACCTCGAGTCCCAATGGACTATTCGGAACGCATTCGTACGCGATGAACACAGGTGAACTTAAAATACCATAAGCCTTCACCCTCAACTCCCTCAATCACAACACAATGTGGCATTCGGGTGAAGGAGTGAAGGTAAAAAACGGAAACCGGTTGACGCGAGAGTGCGCGCGCAGGCGATAGGCGCGCATGGTGTCGACTCGGGACGGACGCAACACACGTTCCGACAGCAGCGGTACGAAAACAGTGGGGAAGAAATGAATCGGCCTGCGGGAGTATTTCTGTTTTGTTCCGCGTTTTCTCCTGACGGCGCCGCGTTTTTCACACCGGTTCCGCTTTGTCGCCCCGTCCTCTCCCCACTGCAATTCCCCTCCTTCGCCTTGAGCACTCGGGGAGCACACATACTCGGGTTCGGCCCTCGGAAAAATCGAAATTAAGAGGCATACACTCAAAAAAAAGGCGCATGCCTTGCAAAATTCGAAACAGATCGATAATTTTGCGATCGAAATCGACGAAAAACACACGCTCGATTCTTTTTGCCCTCGATTTGTCGGCGCGCCCCCCTTACCCTGTGGCTCGCCGCCCGGCCTATCGCGTCGGCACGCTTGTTTCACCTTCATATCACCCCACTATGAAAACTCGGATTCTCTTTTTGCTGCTCCTGCTGGCACTCAGCGCTTGTTCCCGCCGCATCAGCGAACGCATCGCGGTGCACGACACGTTGCGTGTGGCGCTCACCGACACCCTTCGCAAGCACATCACGCTCACCGACAGCGTGTTGATATACGACACCTGCTACGTTGAAAACGGCGTAGCCACCCGTTTTCGCCTCGTCGACCGTTGGCGACAGACGGACCGCGTCGCCGAAAAGAGCCACCGCGAACAGCACGATCGCAGCCACGACCATCGTGCTCGCCACACCCGCGTTTCTGCCTTCGCTCCCTCGGGCGGCGTGATGCGCAGCGGCCTCTGGATGCTCCTCTTGGGGGGCGCCGTGGGCGGACTGGCGGGCGTGCATTTCGGGCGGCGTCACTAACTCGAAACTTTTCGATGCATCCGCGGCGGAATCATTCCCCATGCGGCGCTCGCCCGCCCTGTGGATCTATTCAGGCGGCTCGCCGTGCGCGTATTGCGCAGCCCGTTTCGATCGCGCGCTCACACGCGCGATATCCTTGCACAGTTTCCACAAAATCACTATCTTTGCCATGGATTGCCCCCAAGGGCAACCCCATTGCTCATGTACTACATTTCCAAACGCATCGAAATATCCTACTCACACCAGTTGCATCTCGACTACGAGAGTAAATGCAATCGCCCTCACGGGCACAATGGCATCATCACGGTCTACTGCCGCGCCGAAGAGCTCGACAAAAATGGCATGGTGACCGATTTCACCCACGTCAAACAACGGGTGCAAGACAAATTGGACCACCGCAATGTGAACGAGATCCTCGACTTCAGCACCACCGCCGAGAACATGGCGCGCTGGATTTGCGAGCAGGTGCCCAATGCCTACAAGGTGTCGTTCCAAGAGAGCGAAGGCAACGTGGCCGTCTATGTGAAACCCGGCTGCGAGAATGCCGATCTCTGACGCCGAACGCCCACAGCGCCTTATGAAGATCAACGAAATTTTCTACTCGCTGCAAGGCGAAGGGTTCTGGACCGGCACGCCTGCGGTCTTCGTTCGGCTGAGCGGCTGCAACTTGCACTGCAGCTTTTGCGACACGCTGCACGAATCGGGGCAGCCCATGAGCGAAGAGGCCATCGTCGAAACCGTGGCGCAATGGCCGGCCCGCCACGTGGTGATCACGGGCGGTGAGCCCTCGCTTTTCCTCACGCCTACGCTCGTTGAACGCCTCCACGCAGCCGGCAAATTCGTGGCGGTGGAAACCAACGGCACGCACCCGCTGCCCGACAACGTGGACTGGATCACGCTCTCCCCGAAAGATGCTTTCGAGCCCCACGCCACGCCGGTGCTCACGCGCTGCGACGAGCTCAAAGTGGTGTGCGACGGCACCCCGCCGCCCACCTATCCGCACCTGGCTGCCACCCACCGCTTTTTGCAACCCTGCGACGTGGGCGACGAAACGGCCAACCGCCGTATCATGGCCTTCACCATGGAGTTTTGCAAAACGCACCCCGAATGGCGACTGTCGCTGCAAACCCACAAAATCGCGGGCATACGCTGAGCGATACACCCGCCCAACTTCCGGAGCTGCGAATGCTCACTGTCTAACCCTCTCATCCGCCCAACGGCTCATGAACCACATACGCAATTTTTGCATCATTGCTCACATCGACCACGGGAAAAGTACCCTGGCCGACCGACTGCTCGAACGCACACAAACCATCAAGGTGACGGAAGGGCAAATGCTCGACGACATGGACCTCGAAAAAGAACGAGGCATCACCATCAAAAGCCATGCCATCCAGATGAACTACAACCTGGACGGACAAGACTATGTGCTCAACCTCATCGACACCCCGGGTCACGTGGACTTTGCCTACGAAGTGAGCCGATCGATTGCGGCTTGCGAGGGCTGCCTCCTCGTGGTCGATTCGACACAGGGCGTACAGGCGCAAACGATTTCGAACCTCTACATGGCCATCGAGCACGACCTCGAAATCATTCCCGTGCTCAACAAGTGCGACATGCCCAACTCCATGCCTGAGGAGGTCGAAGACGAGATCATCGAGCTCATCGGTTGCAAACGCGAAGAGATCATTCGGGCATCGGGCAAAACGGGCGAGGGCGTCGACGACATCCTGCGCGCAGTCGTGGAGCGCATTCCCGCGCCGGTGGGCGATCCCGAAGCGCCGCTGCAAGCCTTGATCTTCGACTCGGTGTTCAACTCCTATCGCGGCATCATCGCGTATTTCAAAATCGTGAACGGCTCGATCAAGAGTGGCGAGAACGTGCTCTTTGTCAACACGGAACGCCAGTATAAGGCCGACGAAGTGGGGGTGCTGAAAATGGACCTCTCGCCGCGCCAAAGCTTGGGTTGCGGCGACGTGGGCTACATCGTGAGCGGCATCAAAACGGCCACGGAAGTGAAGGTGGGCGACACCATCACCTCGGTGGAACGCCCCTGTACCGAAGCCATTGCGGGCTTCGAAGAGGTGAAACCCATGGTCTTTGCGGGTGTCTACCCCATCGAGACCGAGGATTTCGAACTGCTGCGCGCCTCGCTCGAAAAGCTGCAACTCAACGACGCCTCGCTCTCCTTCCAACCCGAATCGTCGGTGGCACTGGGCTTCGGTTTCCGCTGCGGATTCCTGGGCTTGCTGCACATGGAGATCGTGCAGGAACGACTGGACCGAGAGTTCAACATGAATGTGATCACCACGGTGCCGAACGTGAGCTACAACGTTTACGATAAGCACAACACGCTGCTCGAAGTGCACAACCCCGCGGGAATGCCCGACGCGATGGAAATCGATCACATCGAAGAACCTTATATCCGTGCTTCGATCATCACCCGCACCGACTTCATCGGCAACATCATGACCCTCTGCCTGGGCAAACGCGGCGAACTGATCAAGCAGGAATATGTGTCGGGCGATCGCGTGGAACTCCATTACGACATGCCGCTGGCCGAAATCGTGATCGACTTCTACGACAAACTGAAATCGATCTCGAAGGGCTATGCTTCGTTCGACTACCACCCCATCGGTTTCCGCCCTTCGAAACTGGTGAAACTGGACATCTTGCTCAACGGCGAACCGGTGGATGCGCTCTCGACGCTGACCCACGTGGACAACTCGGTGCATTTCGGTCGGCGCATGTGCGAGAAACTCAAAGAACTCTTGCCCCGACAGCAATTTGACATCGCGATCCAGGCGGCCATCGGCGCGAAAATCATCGCCCGCGAAACGGTGAAGCAACTGCGCAAAGACGTGACGGCCAAGTGCTACGGCGGCGACGTGAGCCGTAAGCGTAAGCTGCTCGAAAAACAGAAGCGCGGTAAGAAGAAAATGAAGGAAATCGGCAACGTGCAGGTGCCGCAAAAGGCTTTCCTGGCCGTACTCAAACTGGACTGACGCCCCCGCGACGCCGATCCGCATTCCCCAATCACAACCGGAACAGATCAATCTCACAATGATAGAAGAAATCAAAACACTGCTCGCCCGAGTGGATGAGCTGAAAGCCGAGAACGAAGAGCAGCTCGAAGCCTTGCGCCTCGAATTTCTGAGTAAGAAAGGAAAGGTGAACCAACTCATGGCCAACTTCCGCAACGTGGCTGCAGACCAAAAGAAAGAGGTGGGCGTCTACCTCAATCAACTCAAAACGGCGCTCCAAGAGCGTTTCAACACGCTGAAACAGGAGCTGGCGACGGCCGAGGAGGACCACTCCGCGCTGGATCTCACGCGCACGCCCTACCCCATTCGTCTGGGTACGCGTCACCCGCTCTCGCTGGTGAAGCAGGAAATCATCGACATCTTCGGACGTATGGGCTTCTCGCTGGCCGACGGTCCGGAAATCGAGGACGACTGGCATGTGTTCGGCGCGATGAATTTCGCAGAAGATCACCCCGCACGTGACATGCAGGACACGTTCTTCGTGGAGACGCATCCCGATGTGATTCTGCGCACGCACACTTCGAGTGTTCAGAGCCGCGTGATGGAACATACCCAACCGCCGATTCGCGTGATCTGCCCGGGTCGGGTCTATCGTAACGAGGCCATTTCGGCACGTGCTCACTGCTTCTTCCACCAGGTGGAGGGCCTGTACATTGACAAGGATGTGTCGTTCACCGATCTGAAACAGGTGTTGCTTGCTTTTGCTCGCGAAATGTTCGGTGCCGACACGAAGATCCGTCTGCGCCCTTCGTACTTCCCCTTCACAGAACCTTCGGCGGAAATGGACATCTCGTGCAACATCTGCGGTGGCGAAGGCTGCGGTTTCTGCAAGCACACCGGCTGGGTGGAGATTTTGGGCTGCGGCATGGTGGATCCCGCTGTGCTTGAGGCGAACGGCATCGATTCGAAGGTGTACAAAGGTTATGCCTTCGGTATGGGTGTGGAACGCATCACGAACTTGAAATATCAGGTGAACGACTTGCGTCTCTTCTCCGAAAACGATGTGCGCTTCTTGAACCAATTTATGGCGGCACACTGAAACATGAGGGCTCAGTGACTGTCACGCGGACGCCCTACGCGACTGCATTGCCTGTTCGTGCTGCGTCTCTTGCGACATCTGCCGACCTTACTGCAAATACTACACCTCCCCGAGCATCCTGCGTGGTGCTCGGGGAGGCCTTTTTATGCGCTGTGAAGAATGTTTCTTTGCGTTGTTGACCCCACCCCGCTTGTGCCCTCCGAAGCACGCAGCGAGCGCATGAAAAACGGCACCCATCCGCGTGTTGCGGTGAGTGCCGTGATGCTGTGTGGTGAGTGTCGGATTATTGGTTCTCTCGTTCTTCTTTCATATCGATCTCTTGTCCTTCTGCGTCGATGAATTTATATTCCAGGAAAGCGAGACTCTGATCGGGGATGACCCGAATGCCCCATCCGTAATGGAACTGCCAACGGCGGTGCAAGGAGATGAAGCCTTGGTTGATGTAGGCCGCCACGAAGGGATGGACGTGCAAGCGGAACTTGCGGATGCCGAGCTCTTCGCTGACGATGCGGATCTTGCTTTCCAACGCATCGGTGAAGAGATAGGAGGACTTGATCTTTCCGGTGCCTCCGCAAGACGGGCATTCCTCTTCGACCTTGACATCCATGGCCGGACGAACGCGCTGGCGGGTGATCTGCATCAGTCCAAATTTGGAAAGAGGCAGAATGTTGTGGCGCGCACGGTCTTTCTTCATGTTTTCGACCATCCGCTCGTAGAGTTTCTGGCGATTCTCGGGCTGGGCCATGTCGATGAAATCGACTACGATGATGCCGCCCATGTCGCGCAAACGCAATTGGCGCGCTAATTCGTCGGCGGCACCGAGATTCACGTCCAGAGCATTCACTTCTTGCCCTTCGGGGCTTTTGCTGCGGTTGCCGGAGTTGATGTCGACCACGTGAAGGGCTTCGGTGTGCTCAATGATGAGATAGGCCCCGTGCTTGTAAGTGACGGTGCGACCGAGGGAGGACTTGATCTGGCGGGTGACCGAGAAATTGTCGAAAATGGGGACATTGCCCTTGTAGAACTTGACGATGTCTTTCGATTCGGGGGCAATGAGTGTGACGTAGTCGCGCACTTCTTCGTAGACTTTCCGGTCGTTGATGTGGATGCTTTCAAACGAGGGATTGAAGAGGTCGCGAAGCAGTCCCACGGTGCGGCTGGTCTCTTCGTAAACGAGCGTCGCCTTGTCGGCGGGGTTGCTGTTTTGAATCTTGGCCACAGCAGCATCCCAACGCGAGAGGAGGATGCGCAATTCTTGGTCGAGCTCTGCCACTCGCCGTCCTTCGGCTACGGTGCGAATGATGACGCCGAAACCTTTGGGCTTGATGCTGTGCATGAGCTGCTTGAGACGTGCTCGCTCGGCATCGCTTTTGATTTTAGTGGAGACGCTGACCTTATCGGTGAAGGGGATGAGGACGAGATAACGACCCGCAAAGGAGATTTCGCAGGTGACGCGAGGTCCTTTGGTGGAAATGGGTTCCTTGACTATCTGCACCAATACTTCTTGGCCGACCTTGACGGTGTTTTGAATGTGGCCGTCTTTTTCGGTGTTGGGCTGGCGCGGTACTTTGTGAAGGGGAAGGGGTTTGCGTTTCCCGTTCTTGAGCAGGTCAAGGTAATGCTCAAACTGTCTGTAGCGCACGCCTAAATCGAGATAATGCAGAAAGGCGTCGCGCTCGTATCCGACATTCACGAAGCAAGCGTTGAGTCCGGGCATGATTTTCCGGATCTTCGCCAAGTAGATGTTGCCCACAGAATACTGCTCCGAACGACCTTCTTGCTGAAATTCCACGAGACGCTTGTCTTCCAGCAGGGCGATGGAGATGTCTTTCTTTTGGACATCGACGATAACTTCGCTTGTCATGAGGTGGTTTGATAACGTTCGAGCCGCTTACGGCTCTTTCCCGCTCGGCTCTTCGTCGACGAAGGACGGATCGGGAAGGAAATAGACAGAAATAGAAAAGTTAAAAGCCGAGGAAGCCACTCGAGAGTGGCTGTGCTTGACTTTTAACTTTCCGTACCGTCAGCAGTGAGCCGACGAGCGACTTACTTGCTCTTGTGACGGTTCTTGCGCAGACGCTTTTTGCGCTTGTGCGTGGACATCTTATGTCTCTTCTTTTTCTTTCCGTTAGGCATGGTGTGATGTTTTTAGAGTTGAAAAATATAGGGTGATCCGTCGAATCTATCGTCTCTCTTGCAGCTCCTCACGGAGGAGAAGAGGGGACAGTGCGAACGGATGGCTTTGCAGAGCGATTACTTGATCTGGTCGGTGAACGTCTTCGCGGGCTTGAACGCGGGAATGTTGTGCTCGGGAATGATGATCGTCGTATTCTTCGATATGTTACGCGCCGTCTTCTGCGCGCGCTTCTTCAGAATGAAACTGCCGAAACCTCGCAGATAGACATTCTCCTCCCGTGCAAGCGACTCTTTGACAGACTCCATGAATGCTTCCACAGAAGCAAGAACCGTGGCATTGTCAATGCCAGTCTTCTTTGCAATCTCCCTTACAATATCTGCTTTGGTCATTTTGATCTAGTTTTGGATGAATAGAGGGCTATTTGAAATTGAGTGCAAAGGTATTATTTTCAATTGATTGTAGCAAGAAAGCGACCTACTTTTTGCGCTTTTGTGGGGAAAAACCGCCCTTTCGCCTGTTGACAACAAGCATTGACCACAACTTTCTGCGTTGTAGTCAGATAGGCGCTCTTCTACTCGGAAGGCGTTTATTGAACGATGTGTCGGCGCGAACCGGCCTTGCGCAAGATGCGCTGCGCGAAGTGTGGAAGGGAGAAAAATCAGCAGGGAATTTTGGCGACGCGCTGACAGTGTCTTCCTCCTTCGAAATCGGTGGAGAGGAAGGCGTCGAGAATTGCTGTCGCTTCTTTCTCATCGACAAAACGACCGGGCATGACCAGGACGTTGGCGTTGTTGTGTTGACGAGACAAGGCCGCAATTTCGGGCATCCAGCACAGAGCGGCGCGAACGTGCGCATGCTTGTTGAGCGTCATGGAGATGCCTTCGCCGCTGCCACAAATGGCAATGCCGCGTTCGCACTCTTCACCGTCGATGGCGCGGCCGAGCGCATGACCGAAATCGGGATAATCGCAGGAGTCGGACGAATGGGTTCCGAAATCGACGTACGGGATGCCGCGCTCGTCTAAATAGCGACACACAAAACTTTTGAGTTCAAAGCCGGCATGATCGGAGGCTAGCCCTATGGGTTTCATTATCTATTCTATTATTGTGCAATTTGGTTGGAAAAGTAGGGAGTGTTCAAGCGCTGCCGGGACAAAATAGGCGCCTCATCGGTACACCCAATGTGTCTCTACGCCTTGCTGCGTGAACACTCCCTCACTTCTTTTCCGACGGTCTTAACGACCGAGATATTGTTTGATTTCGCTGTAAACGGCTTCGGGAGTGAATCCGAATTTCTCGTCGAGCACTTTGAAAGGTGCGCTGTGGCCGAAGTGGTTGAGTCCGAAAATTCGTCCGGTATCTCCGGCCAGTCCTTCGAAGACAACCGGCAAACCGGCAGTGAGGAAGAATTTCTTTGCGTTGCACGGGATTACGCTCTCGCGATAGGCTTCGTCTTGTGCACGGAACAGTT
>CAJPJR010000019.1 GCA_905369775.1 Prevotellaceae bacterium UBA1746 | reverse complement strand
GCAATATGAAAAGTAGATATTTGTCGAAAGGCCTTGATTATGAAGTGACAATTAAAAAACGACCTAATTATTGCACTGATATTGCACTGCTGTCACGCCTCTGATTTCCTTCGAAGCAAAGAAATTATTAGGTCCTTGTCTCTTAAATGCTCCTCTAATTGTGCAATGCGAGCACGGAGTTCTTCATTTTCCTTTACAATGTCAGTGGAACCGGAAAGAGCAATGTTGTTACCATTGAACGAGGAGACTGCATTGTTACCAATAGACAGATAGGACTTGTCATCAGGGAAAAATTCGGTTATACTCACATCCAAAGCCTTTGCTATACGCTCAAGATCTTGAGCCTTGATAGACCCTTCACGGATACAGCGGAACAAGTTTACGTCGCTCATGTCGACTTCTGCAGCTAACCCTTTGACACCGCCAGGGCGTTTTGAGCAGAGCGTTCTAATACGTTCTAAAAACATAGTAATCGAGTTTAATCCTTGAAGAAGCACATCAAAAATGACAGTGTCGAATAAAACACACAAATAAATTTGATAGTGTGCGGCAAAAATGATACCTTTGCGGGACAAAGATAATAATAATAATAACAACAACAGCAGAGGCCGATGGATAAATGCATAAGAAAGGAAATACTTAGCGCAGCGGTGATGAGAGAAATCCAAATCGGACAGACTTACATGATTCCGATTAGGTTTTATGATCGAGTAACCGTCTACAAAAACAGATATGGGAAGAGTCTACAACGAAAATTCGAGACAGTAGTAGATGAACCCAAAGGTCTAATCTATCTAACAAGAGTATCATGATCCACATTCCACCCCAAACCGTCCCCGGAGGACGTTATGACATCGCTCAAACGTGTGCATTGCTTGGTATCCACCGCAATTCGCTTCGTGTCTATACCATAAATGGCGCGATTAGATCAGAGTATCACCCCGATTTGGCACGGAAACTCTACACCGCAGAGGAAATTCAGCGCTTTTGGCATAGTAAACTGTAAAAGAAGAAAGCATGCTGCCTGTAAAGTACAACACCCCCCGGGAAGGAGTAGAAATCTGCCTATCGGGAACAAGACATACCTACAAACTTGAATGCACCTTTTGGGCAATTCGGGCAAGAGCTTTCTTTGCCACGATAGAGAAGGAATTTCAAGTGGAACGCGTGAAGAATAACGACGACGGGACGAGTGTCGTATTCTTCAAAACGAACACAGAACAAGCGGAAACGCTTGTGGAAAGAATGCAAGACATCGTCGAAGCGACACTCTACGATTTATGATAACTGTTGAACAACTATACGCGGGTACACGGGAAGGACTGGATATTATCCTTTCCGTGTATCCACAAGCGGAGGTTTGCGTAAGTAATCCAAAGGCGAAATTCAAAGCACGCGAATCCGAACGAACGCCGTCTGCTATGTTAATGGCGACGACGGATAAAAACGGGAATCGCGTGTGGAAGATGATCGATTACGGTGACGAAGGGCATGCACTTTCACCGGTGGACGTCTGGATGAAAGAGCGTGGCATCAGTCGATTCGGCGAAGCTGTATTGCAAATTGCTGAAACGTTCAATGTACGTTCTGACATCAACAAAACGCAGAATCGAGCCGAATGGAAAGATCGACCGGCAAAGCCTGATGAAGCCGAAGGACAGACTATTTTCGAACTCATGGACGAAATACCGGAGACATGGTTGAAGGTGATGAGTCCGAAAGCGACTCAAGAAGTCGCCAAAAGTCTACACTGGCATGCTGCGAAATATGTGGGATATGTAAAGAATAGAGTGGTCAAATGCGAGTATGCCAACGAACATTATCCGATACTAATACGCGAGTGTGTAGTACCTGCGAAAGGAGAGGAACCGGGGAAGTCATTCTACAAGATCTATAAGCCACTGAACCCTGATAAGGCTTTTCGATTTTCGTATGCACCACGTGGTGAAAAACCGAGGTCTTATATCAATGGACTCGAGGAGTTACGCATGCAATGGCGAGAACTTAATGAGAGGCTTGAGCGTGAATGGAACGCAGACCCGGCCAAAGAGAATATACCATACAAAGAGATCAAATTAGCAGAGGCGATAATCTGTAGTGGTGAACGGGACGCCTTATGCTGTAAAGCCATGGGATACGCCCCGCTTTGGTTTAACTCGGAAACTTATCGCGTTTCGGACGCGGAATTTCGCGAGATTACGAAGTACGCTGAAACGATATACAATATCCCCGACCTGGACGCTACAGGGCGTAAAAAGGGAGTTGAGATGGCACTGCGATTCATTGACGTGCGAACTGTTTGGTTACCGGAATGGTTGTCGTCCTACAAAGACAATCGGGGGAAACCACGGAAAGATTTGCGCGATTGGATGGAGCTACGTGGGGAAATCGGTGATTTCAAGGATCTGCTCCTCATGGCTACATCGGCCAAATTCTGGAGAGAAAGAGTCAATGAGAAGAAGAATAAGACGGAGTATTGGATCGACACGGTTTCATTACTGGCATTTTTGGAACTCAACGGGTATCGTTGTCTAAAAGACGAGGATAGCGACTTGACAAGATTCGTACACATCACAGGGACGACGGTGCGCGAGATAAAGCAGCGAGATATAAGACGTTTCATTCGCTGTTGGGCAGAGGAGCGCGCATTGAACGCCGATATCCGTAATCTCATACTCAACTCTACCAAATTAGCCGGACAAGCGGTGCTCGAAAACCTGGCAGAAGTGGAGCTGGATTTTTCAAACTGTACAGCGGACTCACAGATATTCTATTTGAAAAAGAATGATCGGGAGAACGTGGCAGTGGAAGTTACTGCCAACGAACTCAAAGAGCACACGGATGGTTCTGCTTTGGGGCACTATGTGTGGGAAGAGAATGTGATTCCACACCGATTTACAAAGCTCGAAGATATGTTTGAGATTACGTGCTCGAAAGATGAAACAGGGACAGACGTTTGGGACATAAGCGTTTAAGACACGGCTTCTCCTATGTTTGGCTCCGTGATCAATACATCGAGGATCTATTGGAGAAAGGAAATAGAGGAGGCATTTGCAACGAGAGGAGAAAGGAAGGCGTATCATGAAGCACACCGTTTTGATATTGCAGGGCAAGGACTGAATGCAGAGGAGATCAGAGAACAGAAGCTCAATCTCATCAACAAGATTTTCTCTATAGGCTACATGCTACACAGGCACAAAGACCCGTCAAGAGCATGGGCGCCGCAGGCCATGGATAACAAGATCGGATCAGACGGGGAATGTAATGGAAGATCGGGGAAATCCTTTCTCTTCAAAGCATTCGAACATTTCATGAAGCAGGTAAAGCTTTCGGGGCGAAACCCCAAGCTCATGGATAACCCACACGTCTTTGACCAAGTAGACAAAAGCACTGATTTCATTCTCGTGGACGATTGTGCTCAATACCTTTCGATGGGTATATTTTACGACATCATCACCGGTTCATTGACAGTCAACCCAAAGAACAACCGCTCATTTACGATTCCGTTTTCAAAAGCTCCGAAAATGGGATTTACGACCAACTATGTTCCTACTGATTTCGACGCATCGACAATGGCGCGTTTGCTACCGATGGTTTTCTCAGACTATTATCACCAACGCGCCGCCGAGAATGACTACATCGAAGATAGATCAATTCGTGATGATTTCGGACGGAACCTTTTGACTGAAGATTATCCTGAAAGCGATTGGAACCGAGATATCAATTTCTTCATGCAATGTTGTCGATTTTATTTGAAAGTAGCGGGCACGAGCGGTAAGATATTACCGCCACTTGGTAATATCTTGCAACGAAAGCACAAGGCGGACATGGGGGAGAACTTTGAAGATTGGGCGGCCACCTTCTTTGCCGAAGAAAGTGGCAACCTCGATTGTCTGTTGGTTAGACGTTTGGCCTTTGAAAATTACGTCAGATTTGCCGGGAACGTAGGGCACCAGTATTCGATGAAAAGGTTTGTCAAGCAATTAAAGGCGTTCGTCGCTTTATCCCAAGAGGTCTATATGCTTAACCCGCCCGAACTTTGTAACTCGCAAGGCCGTATTTCTCGGAGAATTGATGGGAAGATGGAAGACATCATCTATTTACGTTCGAAAAAGGCGCACGAAGAAGAAGAGCCGGTAAACGATTCATTTGATCCACCATATAGATTACCGTACTGAATGTAGAGCAATAAGCAGCCATGCAATCGCGTGGTTGCTTTTTTTATATTATTACGTGTTTTCTGGCGGAGAAACCTGTCTGTATGATCTGAGAGGTAGGAAACCGTAAAAATGTGACATGCTGAAATCGTACTATTTTTCCGTATCATCGTATCATGAGGAGGAATATTAGAAGAGAATGCCGATGAATAAAGGGAATTCGGCATGATACGGAAGTGATACGGAAGTGATACGGAAACGATACAGAAAAACCGAGAAGCGTATCAAAGCACCGAATTTCGCCCCTCGATGATACGTTTGCAGACGGGAACCAAGCTATTTCGGGGTCTGATTATTTCCGTATCACGTCTAACTCACTGATAATCTGCATTGATACGATGATACGGAAATTTCGTGCGAAAATCATATATGAGAAAAAAAGTGCACGGACTTTCGCGGTGTATTGGTTTGGTGGAACCCCGGATAATTCGTATATTTGTGATATAGAAATAACTGATTATGAAAGATATAACGACTTCAATTGTAGTACCGCCCTACCTGTTCGACTGGCTTGTAAATAAATATGGCAATCCCCTAAAATTCCCCGCACGTTCGCCTCACAACGACTTATTACACGCGCTGGTGGCAGTGGCGCAACTGAAGAAGACGCCCGGAGACGAGGAAAGGAAACGGGGCATGGCGATCAACGTTGTGCTCCCAAACCGAAGTAGGCACAAACCCGAGCATTACCACCACTTGTCGAAAGAGGCCAAAGCCGTTTTTGTAAGAGACCTCAAGAGGTTTTTTCGCTTAGACCTGGTGGCGTTCATTGTCGAAACGGCAGCAGAGGGGAGGTTGACCCCTCAACATTTGGAACAATGGTGCAAGCGCCATGGCATAAGAATAACCCACAGAGACGCAGTCAAACGAATGTATTACCGGCTGAAAAAGGACTTTGAACAACAAGGGATCTTATTACCGCCGAATTTCGCGAAAAACGCGGCACTCATCACCGCATGAATTTCATGATAATAATAACGCCCCCACGTTCAAATGACGTGGGGGC
Organism: Prevotellaceae bacterium UBA1746; assembly: GCA_905369775.1. Classification (GTDB taxonomy): domain Bacteria; phylum Bacteroidota; class Bacteroidia; order Bacteroidales; family Bacteroidaceae; genus Alloprevotella. Next base: position 29,248 of record CAJPJR010000019.1, on the reverse strand, counting down.
GTTGTTCATTTTACTCTTCGGTGGTATTTTGCGCCTGTTCCTCTAAATAGCGGTGGTAAAAGCGGATCGCGTCGGATACGAACGCCGTCTTGTACAAGTAGCTATCATAGATTTTCAACGCGTCTTCCGGTAGGCCGATTGTGATTTTGCGCGCTACTGTACGCGGACGGCCTTTGCTTGGAACACTACCAAGCGGATTTTTCGGGTGCTTTGTTTGTTCCATTGTACTTTTGTTTGTATTTTTGCAGTGTAACGAACCTCAAGAAGGTAGGGCGGGGGCTTAGCCCCACACCCTTTTGCTTGGCAGCCTTTTAAGGCTTAATCCATCTCAACACGACGGAGAATTCCAAGCAGAAAATCTTGATAACAAGGATCTTCATGAGAATCGTTATTAAAGGTTTAACATCGCTAACAGCCTCGTGCTGAAAGCGGCAATTTTGAGAGTCGCTATCTCTCTCAATTGCAATACAAAGATACGATTTTCTTTCTAAACAAGCAAGCTTTTGGCTTGAAAATTAGAGAGTTATCGTATCTTTTTTTGTGCTTGCTTTTGTCTTGATCGGAGTGTTCGGTATAATGTGAATTTTAACGAATATTCCGATTTTCTTTTATGCGCTCATGAGTCGCAGAGTTCAGCGCGCTGGGGGATCCTTTCACTCAAAGACCGCACTCGCGTGACGGCCTTTGGCGAACAAACGGCTAAAAAACAGCATATTCAGGCAAAGCAAAGCCGGAAAAGACTAAACCAATGGTATTTGTCTCTTCCTTTTGCCCTGAAAAAGCTGTTTTTTAGCCGTTTGGGCGTATTTGTGCGCCTACATCCACCCTATCGGGATGAATGCAGGAACCCGCACAAATACTTTGCGTTTTCGCGCGCCTACATTCGCCCTATCGGGACGAATGTAGGAACCCGCACGAAAACTCTAAGAGGAAGATTTCTCTATTTCAACAACGCGGCCAAACGGAGAAAACCGTTAGGCCGCGTTTGTCATTTTTTCCCCGCGCGGGCGGGGCTATCTTTGCGTCATTAAGAGACACAACGCTATGCCAAGAAAATACGACATCAATATTGAAGGCGAAATCGGCTATTGGATCACCGGTGAGAGCGTACGGGCTGCTATGCAACCATACGCCGAAAGAGAAATAAAAGTCCGAATTTCGTCTCTGGGAGGATCGCTTTCTGATGGGTTGGACGTCTGTACACTCTTTCGAGCACATTCGAACGTGACGGCTTATTTGAATGGCATGGTGGCATCTGCAGCCACTATCATAGCCATGGGGGCACGTCATATCGTGATGGCACCCGAAGCTGTTATGCTTGTGCATAATGCATCGTCGTTTTTATTCTACTTCGAACGAGTACAGAAAGAAGACATCGACGACAAACATGAAGAACTCAAGCAGCTCAATGAAATGCTTACGACGTTCGACAAAGTAATAGCTGAAATCTATTCCAAACGCACAGGGAAAAGCGTGGAAGAGATGGAGAAGCTTATGAAAGAAGAGCGTTGGTTGACTGCACAAGAGGCGCTGGAATACGGGCTCGTGGACGAAATTGATAATTACGAAGACACCACGACACCGGAGACGGGTATGACGGCAATGGTCACGGCCATGTGCAATGCACACGGTTTGCCGGCGCCACCGCTCAATATTGTAAGCGAGCCAACTATCATTGAGCGAGTGCTGGCGAAATTCGGGATCGGAAAGGCGGCAAACAAAAGTACAACTGAAAATAATTGCTTGATTATGGATAAAACGACACACCCTGATTTGCTCAATGCTTTGGGCGTTGAGAAGATGGAAGCCAATGAAAAGGGCGTCATGCTTTCAAACGCACAGGCTGAAGTGCTAAACAAAGCACTGGCAGAGGCCTCAAAAGAGAAGACTCGAGCCGAAGACTTAGAAAAGGAAGTCAAGGAATTGAAGTCAACAATTGAAGCAATGAAAGAAGAGGCAAAAGCCGTGGCGAATGCAGACGGTGCAGAAACAGGAAAAGTGAACGACACCGCCGTTAACAAGGGAGAAGATTCTGTGGCCAAAGCCGCCGCCGTGGCAAAGGCACAACTTGAAAAGATCAAGGGGCTACTCTGACATTGATAGACGCACGTTCCTAAGAGAGAGAATAGCCGTAGGGGGCAAGGCATTGAATAACTGACACAACAACGAATATGGGATACCTAAATATTTCGGACGCTGAACTCAAAAAATCAGCGACCACTTTCCAAAAAGAACTGCTGATCACGCCGGTCATCTCGTGCAGTGACACATTGCAACACTTCACAGGCCGCCCGGGCGTTGCTGGGCGCGAAGTGATCGGACAGTTGACCGGAAACATTGAACTCGGTCCGTACAACGCGACACGAGTTGACGACACGGGCGTGAACATCACCCCCCGTGTACTGGAAACTTATCTTGGATCAGTCGTGAAGAGATTTGATCCGAACGAAGCAGCTAAAACGGTTTGGGGAGAGGCGTTCGCACAAGGTGAAGAATTGACCAAAGCTGCATTGGTTTTGCAGGTGCTGACTTACTTATCGGCACAACTTGGAAAGATGATCGGCGCCGCTCTTTGGACGGCGGAGCGGGACGCTTCGGGAGACAAAACCAAAAACCTATTCGACGGCTTTGATACAATTACGAAAAAAGAAATTGACGCGAGTAGTATTTCAACCACGCAAGGGAATCTCCACGAATTTCCAGAAGCATTTTCCGACACGAACACGGTCGACCTGTTGATGAAATTCTACGAAGGAGCGGCACCGGAACTGCAGGCTGTTGAGACGAAGTTGTATATTCCTCATTCTTTATATAACGCCTACAATCGCGATTACGCCACCCGTTTCGGTTCTACGCCCTACAACCATGAGTACTCGAAAACATTCCTCGAGGGAACTCAAAACTTGTGCGAACTCGTTCCTTTGGCGTCCAAAAAGGGATCGGAATACGTGCACTTGTCCACGAAGAAAAATATGCTTTACGGATATGGCGCCGGAATGGCTGATGAGAATATCGCAATCGAAAAATACCACGAGTTCCTGATCTCCTTTGTGGCAACAATGTATTTCGGAGTGCAGTTCGAAACCATCGCAAAAGAAAGCCTCTTTGTGGGTAAAATCCACGCATAACACTAAAACGATAAGACCATGCCAAACAATTGCAACGGTTTACCCACTCTCACAGAGAGTCTCATCCACTGCCAAGGCAGTCGAGTGCAGCCGGGCTTGAGAAATCACATGTATTATATCGCTAAGCGAGACATCGTCAAGTGGCCCAAGCGTCTCAATATTTCAGACAGTGGAGCCACCATGGAAAAACTCGCAACGCTCAATGGAGATTTCGTGCTGAAGGCCGATAAGAAGTGGAAAAAAATTGACCTGATCGACAGCAAGGGACAAATGGAGTCTGATCTTACCGGGGAATATCCGTCGAAGCTCTATGAGAACAAAGCCACTTTGACTTTTCCCGGAATCGAAGAGGCCGTCACGGGCTTTTGCCAACTGGCAGCTGAAGATCACTTTGTGTTTATCATCGTTCAGCGAAATGGAAAATGCCGACTGCTTGGTTCGGAAATGTACGACACAGAGGTAAAACCGAAGTTGTCAACCGGCGAGGGCTATTCTGGCGGCGGAACGGTGATCGAAATCACTTCACGAGACATTTCCCCCGCACCGTTTTACACCGGTAAAATCGAAGTGGACGAGGGCAACATTTCGGGAGCCAACGACGACGTAACTACAGCCGTAGCAAGCGGAAGCCATGGATAAAGCATTCACACAGGACATCGCCGACTGGTTAGAAACCCCACGCGAAGAACGCGACGTGAGAAAAGGGGCTGAACTGCTTTTGCGTATCAATGGCAACCGACATATTTACCAACTGGCAATGATACGCCCGGAAACGGCACACAACCATGTGGAAGCCGACCTAAAGAAATTCCTACAAATTCGGCTGGACGGCCACACCATGGAGAGCGTTCGCCAAATGGATAGCGAGCTGATTCCGAAAGTGCAGAACATCATCACGACACGACAAGACGAAAGTGAAGACGCACCGGAAGAGACAGATGACACAGCACCGGCACATCGCGGCAAGCGCAGCGACCACAACGAACTACCTGAAGAAATTCGGGGGATCTATGAACGCGGTGGTGAACTCTTCGAGAAGATCAAGCAAATCTTTACAGAATTGCAGCAGATGGAGAACGCGCCGGCTTGTGATCGCTACGAAAAGCTCAAGGTGCTAAAGCCGCTTGTGAAAGAATACACCGACGGCTGGGAACGTTATGACAACTACAATTCCGATATGTCGCAAGAAGAAGCGGTGGAAGCAGTCGATGAAGTGCCGGAGCCCGGCAACGAAGTCAAACGAGTGGCAGCGGCAAGGAAGTTCATTTCAACACACGTAGCTAAACTCGAAACACTGCTACAGGCTGAAACAATCGACGAGGCTGAGGTTGAAAATGAACGCAGGCAAATCGCCGAGAGAATGGCATTCGTTGCAGAAACAGGTGGAAGTTTCAAACCCGATTTCGCTCAACGAATAAACGCCTTAGGGGTGGACATAGAGCCCACGACCGAAGGTGAACAATAAAACGATTTTCTTGTTTATTAGATTGACGGGGCGGACGTTGAGAGTATGTTCGCCCCGTTTCTTCTAAGCAAACAAACTCATGCACACAACAGAAGACAAACCAACAATACACGACCCGAGAGAGGAACCGACACAGTTCTTCATCACAGACAGGTTGCAACTGGGAGAGATCATCGAGAAATTGACAGAATTCACGGGGAAAGCCGATTTGAAAATCATGTCGTTTTCGGTGGGTGAGGAATTCGTGAGAAAAATCCACATGCTCAAAAAGAGAGGAAGGATTAAACGCGCCGAACTCTTTTTTGATTTCAAAGCCGCAGAAAAGACAGCACGAACAAATACACTCACAACAACCGTTTTTGACCGAGTCTGCTATTGTGCCAATCATGCAAAAGTAGTCGTCGTGGACGGCGAAGAACAAACTTGCACCATCGTCACATCGCAAAACGGGACGAGAGGCACAAGAAACGAGGTTTATTTCATCACAAACAAGGGGGAAATTGCAGAATATGTGCGAAGAAAATTGGAAAAGCTCCGAGCTTCTCGGATCAACACTGGAGATTGACTACGAACTCTTCGAGCGCCTGGTTCGCGCACTCACACCCATCGCGGATATTGCAGTGCTCATGGGCGTGGACGAGGTCATATTGCGTGATAATATCGAGGATATGAATTCACCATTGTCCAAAGTCTTTCGACGCATCAGAGCGGAAACCGCGCTTGAAATCCGAGAAAGGAACATCGAATACATGGAAGCGGGATCACCGAGCGCGACAGAAAAGGTTTCGGAATACCTCAAACAGGCATTTCTTGATCTATGAATTTGGCACTGATCGAAACCGCACAGAAATTTCTCTTTGCAGATGAGAGAGAAATGCAGGAGGCGGGACTTTCGCAGACCACGCGGGGAAGAATGATCAGGCTAAGGGATATTTACAACCACTGGCTGGCTCATCCAAGATTACTGGACAAGGATATCGTCGCAGAGATCATCCGAAGGTATCGCATCGGGAAGTCCATGGCATACGAAGACCTCAAAATCATCAAGTTCTGTTTGGGCGCGATGAATCAGAGCACCGTGGACTTTGAGCGCTGGCAATTTCGACAAAGATTGGACGAGGCTTGGAACACGGCACGCATCAACGGAGACGCACGCGCCATGGCGCAACTCGTCAACGCACAGGGAAAGTTTATGCGACTGGACAAAGACGAAGCGACGGCACCCGACTACTCTACGATTACACCTCCTTTCTTGGAAATTACAGGCGACGTTTCGGTGGTAGGTTTCGATCCGATTGCAGACGTGGACAAGCTGGTGAAAAAATTGACTGCTCGATACATCAAGGCTGAAGCACACGACGTGGAATTTGAAGACATCGAAAACGAAACCGACACATGAGAAGATTCTTATATCGCGTCGAAGCGATTACAGCCGCAGCCGTCAAGACGACTAATGTGGCGGTGGCACCAGACGGGCACAGAGCCATGTTCGTGGGACGGGCGCCGAACGCCGAAGAGTGGTGCTTGACCAATATCGCAGAGGCCGACACGACAGAAAGCGTCGAAGACGGCTTAAGGCTTTACACGACCAAAATCACAGTGACGACCCACCGCCACACCCCGCTTGCAACAACGGCGGCACTGTTACTCACAGACGCCGAGGGGACGCGCTGGTTAGTGGGGGGGAAGGGACCGACCGACCCGCTCTTCACCATAGAGCAGCATCACCCCGGAGAATTCAATTCGCCCACGGTGGTAGTGGTAAACATTACGTGGACGTCAGTTTTCCCCATGCTGGAGATCATTTAATAAACAGAGGACATTTGCAATTCATGAATGAAATAATTGAAGCCTTTCGAGACACACTTTGGCTTTTTCTAAAAGAGCATGCACACACGCACACCGCGGTCATTACGTTGTGCACGGCTGCTATTCTTGTAGCCATGTTTCTCGATCTATGTTTTGGAGTACACAAGGCCAAACAACGCGGAGCAACCGTGACATCGAGGGGGCTGAAAAAAACAGCCAAAAAGGCCATGAGATATTTTGTGCCTTTCTTTGTGCTGACACTACTCGACATCGTGGCATGCTATCTTTTGCCGGCACCATTCTTCTGCATGGTATGGAGTGCTTACTGCCTGATATGTGAATTTAAGAGCATCCGAGAATCGTGCTGGGAAAAGGAAGAAATCGAAAAGCAAAACCGCACGATTTACACCATCATTGAGGATAGAAACGACTTGGCACGACTCATCGCAGACGCTTTCGAGCAACAATTGGAAAATAAGAAAGAGGCAACAGAAGGAAAAAACACGGAAGATAAGGAGGAGTAAGCATGGCAACATTGCAACAGCGCGCCGAACAAATCAGAGACGAGGTGCAAGAGGCGGCAAATACTGCGCAGCGCATCGGACAGCTGCTCATTGATCTCATCGCGTTGATAAAAGGCGCTGACAGTCGATATCTTTCAGGAATTCGCCCCGACACGGCACATGCACCCATCCACTTTGCCCAAGGACTGACTGCAAAGGGGATTCAAGTGGAGGGCACGGCGAATGTGGAAGGAGCATTGTCCGTGGGTGATTTCCATGCGGGTATGAGTGGCGCCAAAATATCTGCAGACGGCACGGCTGAAGTCGAACGCCTGACAGTACGCTCAAAATTGGAAGTGGCGGAAATGCAGATCAATCGACTCACAGCCATGGAGGGCGATTGGTTGTTGACTGAGAGCGGTACGGTGGAGCACGTCGAACAACGAGGGGCGCAATGGGTATTAACCATGCGACGCAGGTTTGAAGGGGACTTCACCGCTTTTGCCGTCCATGACGTGATCAAAGGAATCGTAAGCACGGCAGCCGTCAGAGCCTTTCGGCCCAACACGCCTTTGCCAACGCCCGAGACGGCGATTTACGCCGTGGCATGGCTCAGAGTCGAAAGCGTGGACATCAACGAAAACTCGATTACTTGCTCTTTGTATGACAACGCCGACGTTCCCGGTGGAGCAAATATGCAACCGTGCGAGGGAATGAATCTCGCACGGTGGGGGAACACGAGTATCGCAGAACGCCGGTCGTGCTTGTATCTCTCATCAAGGGAGGGACGCATTGTGCATTTGCAGGGAGTGACGGCGCCGAAAATTACGCCGGAGAACCAACGAGCAGCCTTTGGCTCTTTGCCCGAATTTCTGAAAAAGGAACTGGCAGGAGTCATTGACGCAAACGATGATTATCTGTTTGCACGGGGGCTTGTGGTACAAGACATCATTCGACTCGACGCAAAGGCAAATCCTATTCCTGAAATTGTGGATCGGGGCAACTGGAAGCAAGGAGCAAAGTATTACGGCGGGACACGGAACCCGGAAACGAAACGCTTTGAAATAAGCGACGTATGGCGAGAAGGGGCCCGGTGGAGGTGCACGACAACGAAATCCAAAGGTACAACAGAACCACCGACGCCGAACTCTATTCACTGGACGCTCATTCAAGCCAAGCCGAAGGACGGGAAAGACGGGGGAAATTACAAAACGAACCTTATAGATAATAGTTCTTTTCAGGAAGGAATAAAGGGGTGGGATTCCGAACAAATTGAGGGCGTTTTTGAAGACGGGCTATTTAGCCCGGTAGTAGGGACAAGGGCGATTAAGTTTGAAGTGAAAAGTTTGCGAGAACATGATTACGCCGGGATCTCTCAAGAACTTTCATCATACGATTTGCCGCCGAATACAATTTGCACATTAAGCGTTTGGGTAAGAGCCACATCGGATTTAAGGCAAGCGGCAATTATAGTGGCACCCAATTTGGATTCGCGCCCCTGGGCTGGTAAAGACATCGTAAAAGGACAAGAAGGGTGGCAGCGCAATGTCCTTAAATTTACGACGCCGCGAGACGTAGGAGGAAAGCCGGTACGAGTCTACATGTTGCTCTACAATCAAGAGGAGAACGCAACTGTCTGGTTCGCCGCCCCTAAGCTCGAAATCGGAGACACCCCCACCGAGTGGACAACGTCGGAGAACGACCGAAAGGGCGACCCCGGCAAGAAGGGCGACCCCGGCGAGAAGGGCGACCCCGGCGAGAAGGGCGACCCCGGCAAGAAGGGCGACCCCGGCAAGAAGGGCGACCCCGGCGAGAAGGGCGACCCTGGAGAGAAGGGCGACCCCGGCAAGAAGGGCGACCCTGGAGAGAAGGGCGACCCTGGAGAGAAGGGCGACCCTGGAGAGAAGGGCGACCCTGGAGAGAAGGGCGACAACGGCCGCGGCATTGACCACATCGAAACGTTCTATCTGCTCACGGCCGACGGCACAGCCCCCGAAGACGGCGCCCACGGTTGGAGAAGCAAACCGTCCGTGCCAACGCCGCAAACACCGTGGCTTTGGACGTACGAACGGGTGGTTTATTCGGACGGGACTAGCGTGCGGAATAAAGTCCGTTTGGTTACACGGTTGGCGAAAGACGGAGCCGAAGCTGAACCCACGCGTCCCAATCTGCTTGACGGGACGGATTTTCATCAAGACGGAGCATGGGAATCGGGACTCAACGGCACACATGCCAAGACTGAGAAGGTGAAAGACGTACAGCCCGCCGTGACAGGGTGTGGAGTGCTGAGAACAGTGGTGGAACGCGGAGCAGTTGGTGAAGAATTCGCGCAATTCTCGCAGCGCATACCGGTGGATTTGGTAGCTGGACTGGACTACACATTTTCGGTTTATGTCCGTGGTAGCAATACCGGCTGGATGATTGTCTTTCCAAATTCGGGCGAGCACTTTCGCCTTTCGGCGGCAAAGCCCGGAGAGTGGCAAAGAGTCTCGGTTTCATTTAAGGCAAGAGCAGCAAGACCCGGAGAGGAAAACCGCGCTTATTTACGCTGCTGGCTGAAAAACGCCGACAATGCACAGCGACACGAGGTGCTATTTTGTGCTCCCAAATTGGAAGAGGGCATAACGGCCACGCCATGGTGCTTGTCAGAAAACGACAAAAAGGGCGCCACCGTGCAACATCGTGGTTTTTGGGACGCGTTTGCCGACGGGACGGTATTTCGGGGACGCAACGAGACGGGAGGAGGTTATGAAGACGTGGTGGATATATTGACGCCCGCGGGGACACGAGAAGCATATCGTTGCACCCGCACGCATACCAAAGCGGGAAACGAGACGCGCCCCGGTGCCAATTCTCCATATTGGAAAAAGGGCGACTCGTTCGAGCTGGTAAGCACCGGCATGTTGTTGGCAGGAACAGCACAAATCGAAAATCTCGCAACGGGAAACATCTCGCAGGATCGCATGGCTACCGCAGGCGCGGAAATGAGATTTTACGCCGCAGGCTGTAAACACCCCGGTTTGGTCTTTGGGTACAGATCCGATACTCAAAAACGGAGATTCCCGGTGCTGCAATGCTTTGACCCCGAAACCGGGGCGCTGCTTTATGATTTGGGCCCCGAGGGGATCTTTGCCAATGCACGCCGAGTGGCGGGCGTATGGACGCCGTTGCAGATGATTCGCGTAACAAGATTCACGACCATCACTCAACTTTACAAGTGGTTGTGGAAGGAAGAGGATAATTGGAATGATCAAGACATCAAGGAGTTGAAGGTCGAAAGTCCTTTCTTTGAAGACAACGGCGCACGTCATCCACTGTATAGGTTTGGACACGGCGCATATTACGCCGAAGGTTGGAGTGAATTCCGAAGAGCCGACGGCACCATGCACAAAATCTTTGAGAGTTCGCGCACATCCACCCCGACCGAAGATTACCCGGCGGCTTTTTGGTTCAACCCTTTCGAGAACCAAATGAACACAACCGCCACACCGGAGAGTGCATTGACCGATGACAACGGCGCAGCCATCGGCGATATCAACGCAACCCGAGTCGAAGACGGCTGGTACTGTTCGAAAGTTTGCCACATCCGTGTTGAAAACGGAGAATTCAAGATCAACGTGGGCAAACGCCCGAGAACGGTTACGCTATACGCGATTGACCTTTGGAGATTCCGAGGAGGTAAGAAGATCGAGACGGGGACGACTTACTTCATTGATTTCGATTTGGAATATATGGCGGACATGGACGACGCAGGGCGCGCTTTCAAAGGACGAACCCGCCGTGGACTCATTGAAGAGGATAGCCGAAACAGCTTAATTCATGTGCCAATTTTTGCGATTCAAGGTTTTGACTCAAGAAAAGACACGAGTATTAAACCACAAAAAGACTGATATGACAGACATCAATCCTTTTTTGCGCCACCTACTGCGATTTGAGGCGGGGGTGGCGGATCGGAACCTTTCGACGGACAAACTTTTTCAGAAGGCACATGTCAAAGGTTTCGCCAACGACCCCGACGACCGCGGAGGGGCAACAATGATCGGGGTGACACTGGCGGCTTTCACCGCTTGGAGAAAGCAACACGGGCGCCCCGCCCCGACGGTCAAGGAATTGAAAGCCCTTTCCTACGAAGAGTGGAGGGACATCGTCGAGAAGGATTTCTGGAAGCGGTGCAAAGCCGACGAATTGAAATCTCAATCTGTGGCGATGATGCTGGCAGACTTTACTTTTCACAGTGGAGCACATGGAATAAAAGCATTGCAACGCGTGCTGGCTGTGAAGGTCGACGGGATCATGGGAGCACAAACATTGTCTTCTGCCAACGCCACGCCACCCGCCACGTTGTTTGCCGCTCTAAAAGCGGAGCGTTTGCGGTTTTTGCAGCTCATCGTGAAGAACAACCCACGGCAAAAGAAGTTTATCAAAGGCTGGATCACGAGAGTAGAGGCGCTTTCATTTACAGGATAATATGAAAAGGAACAGGATCAAATCAGCAGCACCGCTTGTGCTGTATCTGCTTTGCGCCGGGCTTTGCCTTTGGCTGGCTAGTTGCACAACGACACGCACCGTCGAGCACCGAATCACGGTGCACGACACCGTGAAGTGGCGGCAGACTGACACGCTGTTCCTATTGAAGAATACGCGAGATAGCGTTTTCTTGCATGATAGCGTTTATCTCGAAGGAACAACCACCGTCAAAGAACGCATTAAAGAACGCTGGCACATTCGAACTGACACCGTTTGGCGAACAAAGACAGAAGCTCTACACGCCGTGCACCGAGAGACGGCACAACAGAAAGAAAGCCCAGAATCATCGTGGCAGCCTGGTATTTGGTGGGTGCTGTTGCTCCTCGCCATAGCCGGGGCGGTTCCCGTTCGATTAGGCAAAAAATAAGTAGCGTAAGGTATGCAGTTACTCTCATCGATTCCATCATTGACCTTTCCTGATGAGTGGGAGGCGTTGACCATTTCAACGAGCACGCCTTTGCGGTGCTTAATCAGTGTAAACGGGCACCCGGCACTTGATTTGACGTTACGCCCCATAAACGGACAAATCACACTGCACGACGCCGGCTCATTGATTAGAGACCGCGCAGAGCGGAAGATTGCAGTGGTGAAGTTGGAGGTGATCAAGGACAGCAATCGCACGACTTTGATCACGTCGACCGTGATCCCGGTGCAGAGCCACATGGGAGAAACCGCCGCAGCTTTTACGGCACGTTCGTTCCTTACATTCGCCCCGCCGGAGAAATTGACCCACCGCGCGGCAACGGAACGCCTCGCATGGGTGGGAAGCGAGACGGCCGTGGCGATTTCGAGCGTTTGGTGGACAGCGCACGGCGCAGTGGAGCACACCGAGAGCATTGCAGCCTCACAAAAGGACGGGGCCAACGTGGTAGACGTTTCACCCGCCCGACTCAATCCACCCGAAGCGGGCGCCGTGCTTTGTCATTACGCCGCTGCATGTGGAGCGCGCCGACAACGCTACGAAATCGCCCCGCCCAACACCTCACAGGGCGGAGGAGCAGAGATTGAGTTTCGGAATGATTTCGGAGTGGCAGACACCGTGCATGCTTTTGGCACCGTGGAGCGCAATGCGAAACCCACTTATAAGACCGCGCGGATCGCGGGGCGACGACACAACTACGAGACGGAGAGCGAAGTGACAATCACATGCTATTTCACCCCCCTGGGAACAAACACCCGACAGGTGGAAAGCGTGACGCAAGCCGACGAGGTGGTGCTTTTGCCCATGCGAACGCCTATCATGCCGGTGGAAGCTGAAATCAAATGCACCGACGACACGACGAAGATAAACCACGCCACGGTGAAATTTCGTGTGGAGGAGGAAAGCCCCGCCAACGAGACCACCACGACCGGCAAACGATATAAGATTTTCGACGACAGTTTTGACAATAGCTATGAGTAAGGACGGACAAAGAATGTATCCGAAACGTATCCACCACGCGGAAGCACGGCGATTGCTCAGAGACCGGCAACCGCACCGGCTGAAAGTGTGGAAAATGGCGACGGGAGAGATCCTTTTGTATTCGCGTGCTATCTATCAAGGGGAACACAACAAACGGCGCTACACGCGCGTGCTGCTGCTCCCATCGGGAGAGATACGCGAATTTTGCAACTACACACTTTTCGAGATTGACGACATGAAGATTTATTTGTAATGGACACGACACACGAAGTTTGGACACTCAACACCGAAGGCGTGCAGGCGGTGATCGCGGAAGTGGGAGACACCACCGAAGTCTTTGACACCGTGGTGGGAGCGGCCAAGTCGAAGCCTTTGCCGGGCAGCACAACCGAGAAATATATTCCGTTTGGCGCAGATGATCAGCTGCCATACGAACTGAAAAGACTTATCGACGGCGACGAGGTGACGGCGCAATGCTTGAATTTCAATGTCACTGCACTGTATGGAGCGGGTATTCACACCGGAGAAACAGATCGAGCAGCAGAGACTTGGAGCGCACGACAGGCTTTGCCCATGTATGTCTTGGATCAGAGCACGGATATGCAGCTCTATTATTTCGCGGTTTCGGTAATCATCCTTTCGGCAGACGGCAAACTCATCAACAGAATTGTGCACAAAGAAGCCCCCTATTGTCGATTTGCCGAGGCCGACCAATATGGGAATATTCCGTTTGTCTATTATGCCAACTGGCATGCAAACCGTCCCAAACCCGAAGAGATTGAGAAGATTCCACTGCTCAACATGAGAGACCCGTTAGGTGATCTCAAAGTACGAATGGGTCAGGAGCCCGACCCGAAGACGGGGCGGAAACGAACACCGACCCGCGAACGGAAATTTGCCGTCGCAGCAAGATTCCCAACGGCGGGATGTCAATATTACCCGGTTCCTTACTGGTCGTCGATTCTACGAGGAGGAAGCTACGATGAGAAACGGCTGATTTCAGTGGGAAAGCGGGCAAAGCTGAGAAACCATACAAGCGTGAGATACCTGGTGGAAATTCAACGCGACTATTACGAGCGCATTTGCCGGGAAGAGTTTATCACCGACGCCGAGAAAATAGCAGAACGTATTCGCCGAGAAAAGGAGAACATACGCAACTTCCTTTCGGGTTTGGCCAATGCGAACAAGGTTTGGATCTCGTCGTTCTATGTTTCGCCCGACGGGCACGAGGTGCATGATGTACGTGTTTCACTCATCGACGGAAAGAAAGAAGGCGGAGAGTGGGCAGAGGACGTGCAAGCGGCGGCAAATACCATCTGCTTTGCTTTTGGCGTACACCCCAACATGGTGGGGGCAGTACCGGGGAAGGCGCAGACGAACAACAGTGGATCGGACAAGCGTGAACTCTACACCATGAAACAGGCGCTGCTCAAGCCCATGAAGGACATTCTCCTCACGGCTTTGCGCTTGTGCTTTGCTTACAATGGCTTTCGCGGAACGCCAACACTGCCTATGATTCAATTAACCACGCTCGACGAACACCGGGACGCTAAAATTATACAGTCATGAGTATCATCAACAAACAGAAATTCGACGCGCTCGTACCCGCTTTCCGAGACGCAACCGATAGCGTTTATCGAAAAATGGTACCACAATTGGAACTCTACGAAAACCGCACCGGAGAGTTTGCGCCCTACGAAGAATTGAGTGAACTGAGAGAACGATACATTTGTTTGGCGGCGGCACACAACGCCGTCCGAAGTCTCGACTTGATTCTTACAGGGTCTGGCTTTGGCGTCATCTCGACGGCCGAAAAAAGCCCCGCCTCACAAGCAAGAGTCGACGCACTGCAGAGGCAACTCTACGAAGAGTGTTCTGATGTGTTCGATGAATTGAGGACAAAAGCCTTGAGCACGGCGTGGAACGAGACGAGCAACGCACAGGACATGGTGGACTCCTTTCTTTACACCCCGACTTTGCTGAGAAAATACGGAGTTTTGTGCGAAGAACGCGAAGTTTTTGCAAGAGAATACGCGCGTTTGGCACCACAGCGCCACGAGGGAGCGATCCACGTGTTGCACGAGATTTCGCCCGAACTCTACGAAGCGATGCTCAACTGGTTGAGAAAGGGCGGAGAGTTTCGCACAGACGACAATTCACCGCGACAACATGCGATGAAAACGCTCTTGGAAAGGGGACGCGTACTCATGGCACGCGATATGACAGCGGGGCCGACCCATAAAGCATGCCAAAACCTCAGAGCCTCCTTGGTGATCTTTGCCGACTCGATCCCCGAGTACACCAATTCGGCAACCTACAGAGCACGACATAGCGGTTTCTATGAGAACAAAGCAGACCACCCCACCTTCTTTTTTTCCTGAAACGCTGAAAGTGCGCATACCAAAAGGCTGGGAGGCCTTGTCTGAAAGGGAACTACTCTACATTTGCGCACTCATGGCGGCCGAACGTTTCACCGTCGAAGAGATACAGTTGAGGTATTTGCGCCGTTTTGCGTTCGAACGACCCAATCCACCCATGTGGAAAGTGCTTTCTCCTTATACCTTGCTGATCGCGGCCGAGGAGTTAGCGTGGTTGGAGGAGCCGCCCACCACGGCCATACGCCCCGCACATATCGGGAAGTATGAAGCCATCGACGCACATTTGTTCGACGAAAGGCTTAAATTCGGCGATTTTCTCATTTGCGAGAACTTGTTCCAAAGTTGGATCAGTTCGCAGATAGAGGAACCGATTGAGCAAATGGCGAAATTCCTATACCGCACGGCGGCAGACGAGTACGCATTGAACATTCATCTTTCGCCCGCCGAACGTTACGCGGTGATCTTTTGGTGGACGGGGCTCAAAGCGGAACTGGCGACAAGATACGACGAGCTCTTTCGGCGCATACCGGCGGGAGCCGAGGACTATGATGACAGTTCGCCGGCAGAACGCCAACGGGAGAGCACAGACGCACAGATTAGAGCCTTGACTGCGGGAGACATCACCAAAGAACCCGCCGTGCTCAAAACAGAAACCCATCGCGCCCTCACAGAACTCAATGCGAAGGCGAGAGAAGCGCGGATAACCATGCAGAAAATGGGAACATGAAGATTTATCTGAACCGAATGCAGAGGGAAGTTCTTGCAGTGGGGGCCAAAGATACCTTTGCCATAGCGGGACGTGGAACGGGGAAAGGTGTGGTGCAAGCCACGGTTTTGCTCAACGCCTTTCAATCCATGCCAAGATGCACCGCGGCAATCGTGGCGCCCAATGCGATTCGAGCCATGACAAACACTTTGCCGTCGATGACAATGCACTGGGAGGCATGGGGATACAAGCGAGACGTGCATTGGTGTATCGGCAGAAAACCACCGAAGGCGCTCAATTGGCCGAAACCACTCATCGAACCGCACAACTGGGAGCACATTATTTCGTTCTACAACGGAGCCATCGCACAAATCGTTTCGCAGGACAGAAAAGGCACGTCCAATTCCAAATCGTTCGACTTCCTGTGTATCGACGAGGCCAAGTTTGTAAAGTACGACCGACTCAAAGACGAGACGTTTTTGGCCAACCGCGGACAATTACGCGAGTTTGGCGACCAACCGCTTCACCATGGAATGATCGTTACATCCGATATGCCAATCACCAAGGAGGGATCGTGGTTTCTCAACTTCGAGGAGAAAATGGATCGGGAGCTGATCACCACAATTTTGACGCTCAAGGCGGAGCGTGAAAGGCACATCGCGAGAATCAAAGCAGAGGGGGTGTCAAACATACCGGACTACATTCCGAAACGAGTTGCAAGATTGGAGAAGCTACTTTCGCAATTCAGGAAGCACGCGCTCTTCTTTGGGACCTATTCCACGCTGACTAACATTGAGGTGCTCGGAGAGTCCTACATTCGGCAGATGAAGCGAGATTTGCCACCACTGGTATTTCAGACGTCGGTGCTTTGCCAACCCGTCCGATTACTGCAAGATGGTTTCTATTCGTCCATGACAGAAGCTCATCTCTATACGGCCGCCAACTTCAACTACCTGGACTCATTGGAATACCAATTCGGGGAAATCACCCAAACACGCGATAGCCGAGTGGACGACGACCTCATACCGGACGCACCGCTTTGCATTGCATTCGACTTCAACCGAAACATCAACTGGCTGGTGGTGGGACAGGTGGACGAGGAAATGGGAAGAATGAACACGGTCAAGTGCTTTTTCGTCAAGTACGAACGTAAACTGGTCGAACTCGTCAATGATTTTTGCGACTACTACGAACGCCGACCGAACAAGGAGGTGATTTTCTACTACGATAGCACGGCAATCGGTTCGAATTACGCCGTCAATGATATTGACTTTCGCCGCGTCATCGAACAGACGCTCAGAAAACGCAAACGAAGCGTGCAGAGCGTCTACATCGGGCAGCCGATGAATCACGCCGAAAAGCACCTACTCATCAACCGAGGTTTTCAGGGGCAGGGGCGTTTGAAACCCTATATCAATGAAGAGAATTGTGCTGATTTGCTCGTCTCGTTGCAGTTAGCGGGCGTCTACAACGGGAAGAAGGACAAACGCGGGGAGAAACTCGCAGAGACAGAGGAAGACCGACTCGAAACGCGCACCGACGGATCGGACGCATGGGATACGCTATATATAGGCTGCGAGCGTTTCCCAACCCGCGGGGGCGGGCTATATATCCCCTCGTCCAATTGGGCATAGCTCCTCAACTATTCAAAAAAGAATTCCACCATGATTGATTTCCACGACTATTTCGAAGACCTTTGCCGGCGCAACCGAATGGCAAGCGACCTACAATTTTGCACCGTATCCTGTTCGGGAGTTAACCACCTGGACAGTGTGCTCAACCGCTACGATTGTGATGCCAATTTTGTCGCAGTCGATGACATTTGCGACGAGGAAACCTTTCTCGATAGCGGAGGGTGGTTCAAGCGAAAGGCATTCACCGTCTTTCTGCTCATGCGATACGAACACGACAATGAACGAGACCGACGAGAAAAGATGGGAACGTGTCGTGAACTCCTCAGACAATTTCAGTCCGGGCTCCTCAGAGACGAGCCGAGATTCCTCAAAGAGGGACTATATGTGCAGATGAAAAGCATTCGTTCACGAGAGATGGGAGGGGTCTTTCTCAACGATTGCACCGGGCTTTACTTCATGTTTTATGTAGACGAGCCGGTGGACATTTCTTTCAACCCCACCGAGTGGAATGAATAGGCGCCATGGACAAACAAGAAGAAAAGGACTTTGCCACCTTTGCACGAGAGTGGCATGATATGATGGTGAGAATTTGGACGGATCGGATCGTGACAATGAACATCCACCGCACGGGAACGTTGCAACGCAGCGTACACCAGCAGGCTTTCAGCGTGGCACCCGACGGCTTTGCCATGCAAGCCGCATATCGTTTCGTAGAATACGGGATATATGTCGACGCGGGTACAGGAAAGGGCTACAAAAGAGACAACGGGGGCGACCTGAAATTTTTAGACCCCGTGGAAAGAGCCAAACGGGGGCTCGGAGCCACGAGAAAGCGCAGGCCGTGGTTCTCTGTGTCGTGGGATATATCGAAGAAGGTGCTGAATAGACGCTTGTCAAACGACATTGGTAAGGAGTTCGCCGGAGTATTCGATTCCATAGTTTAGACCAGACCACATAAAAGGGGAACAGGGAGACTAAAATTGTCATTTTCCTTATGAACGGTTAGCGGTATCTTTGACGCAAAAGGTCAGATACCGCTTTTATTTTTCTGTTATGGTAGAAAAAGACATCAAGATAATCGAACTCCACGTCAACGACAAAGACGCGAAGGAGAATATTGAGCAACTCCGAAAGAAGGTGGAAGAGTTGAACCGGCAGAAGCAGCAAGCGGAGCAGGTATTGAGCGACAAACACACCACAGACGCACAGCGGAAACGCACCGTCGAAATGCTCCAAAGGTTGAGTTCAGAGCTGAGAAAGAGCACTCGAGAATTAGAACGCTCGGAGAACCGTGTGGAAGCGCTCACAAACGGTTTGCGACGCATGGACAAGCAGACGCCGAAGGAGCTGCAAAAGACGATTCGCCAAATCAATGCAGAGCTCAATTCGGGCGCCGTAAAACGCGGATCGGAGGAGTGGGACGCCTACACCGAGGCGCTCAAGAGTGCCAAGAAGGAATTGCAAGAGATTCGCAAGCAACAGGAGGTCGAAGAAGACAAGAGCATAGGAGACCAACTGGCTGATTTCGGCAATAAATGGATGGGTGCAATCACCACGTTCACGGGAGTGACGGAAATCTTTGACAATGCAAAGCAGTGGGTATCGTCTTTCGTCGATACGTACGCCGACATGCAGGAGCACATGAGTGGCGTGACGAAATACACGGGGCTGGCAGCACAAGACGTGGAAGAGCTCAACGAGGCTTTCAAGAAAATCGACACGAGAACCCCGCGCGAGAAACTCAACGACCTGGCGGCAGACGCGGGACGTTTGGGTATTACCGGCAAACAGGACATTCTCGATTTCGTCGACGCGGCCAATCAAATCAACCTGGCTTTGGGCGACGATTTGGGCGAGGACGGGGTGAAGAACATTGGTAAGCTCACACAGCTTTTCAGCGAGGGGCGAGCCATGGGACTCAAGAACGGCATGCTTGCAACCGCGTCGGTGATCAACGAACTGGCACAGTCGTCTTCAGCCTCCGAACCCTATCTGTTGGAATTCACCGCGCGTTTGGCAAGTATCGGAAGCACCGCCAAAATAGCGCAGTCGGATCTCACAGCGATAGCCGCCGTTCTGGATCAGGGCATGGTGGGAGTCGAAAAGGGCGCCACCGCCATGCAGAACGTTTTGACGGCTATTTATCGCCGACCCGCCAAGATGGCAAAGGCCGCCGGACTCGACGTGCAAAAGTTCACCGAACTCGTCAAGAACGACGCGAACGCAGCGCTCTTGCAGTTCATCGGGGCGCTAAAAGACGCACGCTCGTTGGAAAACATCGCACCCATGCTCGAAGAGATGAAACTTTCGGGATCGGGAGTGACGCAAACGCTCGCAACACTCGCAAACGGGCTCGACAACCTCAAAGCTACACAGCAGCAGGCCGCACTTGCATTCTTGGAACACACGTCTGCAACCAAGGAAGCCGAAGCGGCCAACTCCACCGTGCAGGCACAGCTCGAAAAGGCGCAGAAAGCCTACAAAGATTTGGCCGTGGAATTAGGCGGCCACTTGGAACCGGTGGTCAAGCACATGGTATCATCCACCGCACTGTTTGCAAAGGCACTGCTTTATTCAATCAGATTCGCCCTGGAGCACAAGCGCGCAATCGTCACACTCGCAGTGGCAATCGCAGCCTATACGACAGGACTCGTTATTACGACCGCGTGGCAGAAAAGGGCTTTGGCCGTGAAGCTGCTCAATATCGTAGCCGACAAAGCACAAGCGGCGTGGCTGGCTATCAAAACCGCCGCGACCATGGCGTGGAATGCTGTTTTGGCGCTCCTTACTTGGAACTATGAAAGAGCGACCATCGCACAGATTCTCTTTAACAGGGCCATGGCGGCCAATCCTTTGGGCTTGGTGCTTTCGGCGGTAGCGACTTTGATCACACTCATTGTTGCATTCACCCGAAAGACCGAGGACTTGACGCAAAAGCGCAGCATTCTCAACGAAGTGCAGCAAGAGGGAATGAAAAAGGCCGCCGAGGAGATCGGGCTGGTGCAGCGCTTGCACAACATTGTTCGCAATAGCAAAGAGGCATACGACACCCGACGCAAAGCGATTGAGCATTTGCAACGAATCGTACCGGGCTATCACGCCTCATTGACCAAAGAGGGGAAATTGACCGAGCGAAACACAAAGGCTATTTCGGACTACATTCGCTCGTTGCAAAACAAAGCACTCGCAGAAGCCGCCTACGATAAACTCGTGGAGCTGCAGAAAAAGCGAATCGAGCAGCAGATGACGGTCGACAAAAAGGCATACAACATCCGTGCAGTCGGACGGGAATTGCAAAAACCGCAGTATAAATCGATAACGCGAACCGTAGGATCCGTTCGTGACGGGATGGGAACCTACGAAGCCAACGACGCCCTAATAAGAAAGCGCGAGGAACTGCAAGCGCAGACCGACGCACTCAAAGCGGCGCAGGACGATTTGGCAGAGACGAACAGACAGATCAATCAACTCAGCAACTTTGTCAACGGCCGCAACGAGATCAGGGCGTTTTACGGCCAACTCATCAACCAAAAAGCCGCCGAGACCATCAGCGACACAGAGGGAGAAGGTACAAGACCCACCCCCGACGCAGGGGGAAAGACCGGCAAAGGCGACAAGACCGAAGACAAACTCAAGAAAAAGGAGCTGGAGGACGGCAAAAAACACATCGAACAGGTCGACAAACTGCAACGCGAGAAGAACGACCAACTCAAAGTGCAGTTCGCGCAAGGGCTCATCACCACCGAAGAGTACAACGCCGCCGTGGCAAAGAACGACGAGGAAGCACTGAAGAGCAAGCGAGATTTCTATAAACGCAACGCCGACCAACGAAAGAAGTGGCAAGACGAGCTGGACAAGTACACCGACAAAGAGGAAAAGCGAAACCAAGATTGGAGCCTGGCACAAATCGACAAGGAGAACAAGGCCGCACTCGAACAATTGGAGCACGACGAAGCCGTGGGGCTCATCACCACCGAAGCCTACGAGAAGGAGCGCGACCGCATCACACTCGAACACCTCAAACGACGAGCCGCCTATCTCAAACAGTGGGGGCGCGTCGAAGACTTTGAGAAGGCCGACGCCGCAGTGCAAGAAGAGGACAACCGCCAACGGCTCGCAAGAGAGAAGAAGTACCAAGAGAAGGTCAAGCAGCTGCGAAACGAGTATCTCAAGCAGACCGCACTCGAACAATTTCAGCAGGAGATGAAGGTGCTGGCGGAACTACACACCCACAAACTCCTTTCGGAAGAGGAGTATCTGCGATTGCAAGCCGCATTACGCCTCAAGTATCAGGGCGACGACGGACAGGGCGGGCTCATGGCGGAGGAGCGCAAGAAGAAAGTGGAAGAGCTACTCGACACCGCACGCCGCGCCGCACGCAAAGATCTCGGAGCACCGCGCGACGACAAGAACGAGAGCACCGGCAACAACACGGCATTCGGCGTCTCGGAAGTGGCGCGCGCCGCGGTCAAGTTACGCCTACAGGCCGCCACTTACAAGGAGCTGCAACGCATGCGAGAGGCCGACAAAGAGCACGCGCTGGAATATGCACAGGCACTGCAACAGCTCGACAACGAGCGAGTGCAGAGCATCACCGCGGCAGCAGCGGCGGCCTTTTCCTCATTCGGCGCCATCGTCGGAACGTTCTCCGATTTGCAACGGGCGGAAAGCGAAGCCGCCGTGGCGAGAACCGAACGCGAGTACGACGCCAAGATCAAAGCCGCCGAGGGAGACCGAGAGCAAACCGAGAAGTTGGAGGCCGAAAAGCAGGCCGCCGTCGCAAAGATCAAGAACGATTACAACCAACGCGCGGCCAACATTCAGGTGGCACAGGCCGTGGCGGGCGGCGCCATGGCGGCCATCAACGCCTATTCATCGGCGGCGGCCATTCCCATCGTCGGACATGTGCTGGCGCCCATCGCCGCGGCGCTCGCAGTAGCCACCACAGCCGCGCAGATCGCCACCATCCGTAAGCAGGCCGAAGCGCAGCAATCGGGATACTACGAAGGGGGCTTCACCCCCGGACGCAGATACCGGCGAACAGCGGGCGTGGTGCATGAAGGCGAGTTCGTGGCAAACCACAAGGCCGTCAACAACCCCGCAGTTTTGCCCGTGCTCCGACTCATCGACCACGCGCAGCGCAACAACACCATCGCATCGCTCACAGCGGCCGACGTGAGTAGAGCCATCGCGGCGCCGGGAGTTCCACCGCAAGGGCGAACACCCGACGCCGAAGGCAGCGCCACACACCCGGCCATGGCACAGAGACGGGCACAGCCCGACACAGTGCCGGCCGATACCGTGGCGCAGGGACTGCAGGAGGCCATCGACCGCCTCAATGTCAACCTCGAGAGCGGTATTCGCTCAACGGTTTCCATCGACGGCCGCGACGGCGTGGCATATCAGCTCGACAAGTTCAGAAAATTGACCGACAGAAAATAAAAACGTCTCGCATGACAAACCTTTATATCGACGGCCGACAGGCCGTGCTCCCAACCGACACACAAATCAAGGTCACAGCCGAAAATCCTCTCTTCACCGACGCCGGCACTTACACCCTGGAGGTGGCTTTGCCACTCGAAGGGTGCGCCGACAATCAACGCATTTTCGGACCCATACACCGCGCCGACGTGCTCAAAGCCGAACTCACTGCCAAGCGCTGGCCCTTTGTGCTGGTCGCACCGCCGCTGCACATCGAAGGCACGGCGCGCGTGTCGTCGGTGGACAACGAGGGAGTGAAAATTCAGCTGCTGGCAGGACGTTCGGCGCTCAACGACGCGAGCAAAAACGCCGACGGCGAAGACCTATATATTGATGAGTTGCACAACATCATCACGAAGGACGAGCGGGGATTCTCCGCAATCGGAGGGCTGGGAAGCGTCTTCGAAAAGGCATATCGTGAGAAGAAACCCAACGCCGACTTTGTTTTCTATTACGACGTCCGCGCCATGTGGCTCCACGGAGAGCTCACACACCGCGGGCGCGACGGAGACGCGGAGACCGTGGTGATTCCCATCTATTCCACCGCCGACAAGGTGACGGCCAACGAGCGAGCCGTGGTCTACTGGGGACGGCGGGGCAAATACATCGGAGTCGACAAAGGAGCGAAAGTCTATGAGATGACAAACGACGGCCGACGCATCGCGCCTTTCCCCGCCGAGGGGAGCTTTGTCGACGCCAACCAACAAGAGCACTTGCCGAGCGACACCGCCTTTGCCCCGCAGCCCTTTCTCGTCGTCGTGGTCGAACGGCTGCTCAAAGCGCTTGGTTTCGACATCAGCCCCGAGGACAATGCCATCAGGGGCACATGGCAGGAGCGGATCATTGTGGCGAATTGCAGAAAGACGGTGCACATCGCTCACATGTTACCCCACTGGACGGTCAAGGAGTTCATTCGCGAGGTGCAAAACTTCTTTGGCGTGCTCATCACCACCGAGGGGCGGCGCGCACGCATCGTCCGAAAACGCAATGCATACGGCGACGGCGCGAAAACCCACCTCATCACGCAGCCACTCGACGAGTACACGGCCACCGTCGAGGAGAACGCCGAGCGCAAAGACACCGCCGGGGCCAACGTGGTTTACAAATTTGCCGAGGTCGACAAGCGAATGCAGTTGCCCGAGGACATGGAGCAGAAGCTAAAGTGCACAATCGAGCCCGACTTGCAGGCCGTCAAAAACGCAGGCCGGGGAAATGATTTCAGCCCCGGAGGCAACCTGTATGCCTTCACAAAGGAATATATCATCACCAACGCCAAGACGGGATTTCGCCACGCCTATTTTCGCATTCACGCAACCGAACAGTGGCAGTTGGAGGTGATTGACCCCATGGGCGGGCGTTTCCCCAACCGCAAAAGCGGCGCGAAACGCCCCAAGCCCGACGTGGAACTGCGAATCGTGCCGGTACAGACCGCCGTGCCGGCCAAGGGCGTTCGTTACGTAGCGCTGCTTTGGAACGAAAAGAGCCGCCGATACGACGAGCGCGCCGACTTTTCAGACCCCACGGCCATCATGGCGACGGCCGACACCGTGCGAGACCCCGACGGCGGTGGTATTCTTTCGGTGCACGACGTGCTTTATCCCAAAAACAGCGACACCGCGCAGAGCGAGCCCAAGGCGCGCGACGTCATCGAAGTGGCTTACTACGAAGAGGGCATGCAGCAGCCCGTCCACTCGGAGGCAGAGCACCCCGACTACATACCGGCAGCGTGTGGAAACCCCTTTTACGTGGAGCAGGAGAACATAAAACTGCACGGCGCACCCTCATTCAGGCTGCTACTCAACTACAAAGGTTTGCGACCCGACGAAACACCCGACCCCAACCCCGAGCAGAGCATGGAGCAGACCGTCTTTTCGGGCTACACCCCGCCCGACACCGCCGTGCAGCGCGTCGTCTCGTTCATCGACCGCGGCGACTTCAAACCCGAAGACGTCTACATCATCGGGGGCCGACGTTACCTTTGCCGCAAACTCGAATTCAGCGTCACAGAAAAGGGCACCGAACGACTCGTCAAAGGCTATTTCCACGAAGCAGAGTGAAAATTATTAAGACACAAGCCCGTCGGTGCATGCCGTTTTATCCTTATCTTTGCCGCAGATAACAATAATAATAACAATAGCCCTCATGAAACCCGACGCACTCGCAGTGGCAAACTACCTACTTGAGCTCGCAAAAGAGAAAGGTATGAAGTTGCAGCCGCTCAAGCTCATGAAGCTTGTCTACATCGCCCACGGCTACATGCTCGCATTGTGTAATCGCAGCGCACTCAACCCCCGTTTCGACCGCGTCGAAGCGTGGCGGTACGGCCCCGTCATCCCATCCGTGTATCACTCCTTCAAATCTTACGGTAAGGACAACATCGACAAGCCCACCACCGTCTTCGTACCAAAAGACGACGGCAAAGACTTTGAAGTGAAGACCCCCATGCTCGAAGACGAAGAACTGAAAAAGGCATGCCAAGCCGCCTTAAACAATTTCGGGCATTACAGCGGTGGACAGTTGGTGGACATGCTCCATATTAAAGGCACACCCTGGCAGCGATACTATGTGGAGGGGCAAAACAACATCATCCCCGATATTCTCACTAAACTCTTTTTCCTCAATTTGACAGAGCGCATTGCAAAAAGAGCGCGTGCACGGCGAATCGCAAAAGAACAACAGCAACATGGATGAATTTCTCGAAGATTTGATCAGTGAAGAGCTGCAATACGAGTGCGAGACCGAAGAAAACATTGAAGAAGACATTGAGGTGAGTAGCAACAATGAGGAGCTCATAGAGCGCGCCATGGAACAATTTAGTATGACTGCCAAAATTGATTCCATAGCCTCTGTACTCAACAGATACAGCGACACAAGCACATTGAGAAAGTATTCAGCTGTATGGGTGATGGTTGTCGTTTCCGTTTGGCTGCTGGTTGTTCTCCTCATCCTGACTCTGTGTGGTGCAAGTGTGATTACCATACAAAGCGGCGTGCTCATCGCTCTTTTGGGCACAACCACTGCCAATATCATCGGTTTGCCCTTAGTCTTGCTCAAAGGACTCTATCCCAAGGAGGAAGAGATTTCAAAACTGAACGAAGAGATTGCACAATTCACCAACATGCGAAAAAAGTAGCCCCCGCCTTTTCACCCACCGCCCCCCGTTTTCCACCGAAAGCGGGGGCGTTTTCGTCAACAGCCCCCAACTTCCAACCCACCACGCCCGCATCCGTTTTGACACCCACCGTCAAAACGCACACCGAAACCAAGAAAAACGCACGAACGCTTTGCCAAACAAAAAAGAGTTCGCACCTTTGCAGTGCAAACTTAAACAGTCATCGCGACTCCGTAGGGCATTCGGTCAAATGCTCGCCCACGGCGGGCATGTTTCGTCAGTATAGGCGAACCGCCCCGACCATCATCTTATCGACTTTACGACAGCTATGTTCGTCATAGCGGCCGCCTTTCCGAAATTTTATTTGTCCCTCGGGTCAGACGAAGTTTGTTAGCAACGGAAACGGCGGCCGTTTCTTTGTATACCGCCCAATGCTAACAAACAACTCATCACACGATGAAATTAAACCACAGACCCGGGGCCTTTGCCCGCCTAGAACGCAGCGTGAAA
The DNA here is from genome assembly GCA_905369775.1 of Prevotellaceae bacterium UBA1746. GTDB lineage: Bacteria > Bacteroidota > Bacteroidia > Bacteroidales > Bacteroidaceae > Alloprevotella. The sequence goes on along the minus strand of CAJPJR010000019.1, from coordinate 2,593 downwards.
CGCTACATGAACCGTCGCTCACAGTTCGCCCACGAGCTCACAGGAGCCAACATTTCGCGCACACTCGCAACAGAGCTCATCATCGGCTGCTGCATTTTCTCCACCGCTTTCTTTGCCCAAAACGTCATCACCGGCGCAGCGCTCATCATCGCCGGCCTGCTCATCGCACGGCGCGCATTTGCCGCCATCGACGCGCAGATTGACAACGACGGCCACCACATAGACCGAGCAGACGACGATCTCAACGAGGAAGGAGGTGCACGATGATCTATTTCGATGAACACAAACGCATGCACATCGTCGACGAAACGGGGTGGTGGGAGCCCAAAATGATAGCACAACTCCTTTCCGAACTTTACGGCGCCATCGCAGCCGGAACGGAAGACGGGCTCTCATTCCACGAAACCGCCATGTTCCTACAACTGCTCCTGCCAACCGGCAGACAGATGACGGACATGTTTGCCCACCCCGACGAAACAAACGAAACCAACCCCGCACAGCCATGAGTGAAGTCATCAAAGTAAACGTGGAAATCGACATTAAGAAAATCGTTTTGGCCATTCCACCCGAGGACGAAGCCCTGTTCCTTTGCAAGCTTTTCGCCTACTTTAATCCCCGCAACGTGATCGACGCTTACCGTTCGTTCGAATCACTGCAAGCCTTTCGCGCTCGCAAGAGTTTCTCCAAGAACCGAGACAATGAATAGACGACAACGAAAGAAACGATACAAGACGCAGCTCATCAGGCAGACCGTTTCGTTTCTCCACAGCCACATGCAAGGCGTCTTCGAGGTGCAAGTCATATTTCACCGCATCAAGCGCCACAACTCCACCGAGCCACGGGATCATGAAGAAGAGACAACGCAAGAAACGAATGCAACAGCGCATAGTCAAGCATTATCTTGATTTGTTCGCCCCGTGCAGCGTCTACATCAAGCTGCTCATCAGGAGGTGGACGCGCAAAGAACGGCGCCCCCGAGCGCATTGACCGCCCGTGTGACAGCCCATTTTCGCGGTGTCACGAAAAAGGTCGGAACACAAAAGCGCCGCGCCCCGGGGGACAAACCCGAGGCGCGGCGCGCTCTTCAGCCCGCGGCGGCTCATTCGCCGTGCAGCACGAGGTCGATCACACGGCGGTTTGCCGCGTCTACCTTTCGCCGGTCAAAGTCAATATACACGTCCGTGACGGTGTTTCCACCGTGTCCCAGCGCCGCGGCGATGGTGTCTTTCGGCACATCGAGCCCCGCCGCCAACGTAGCCCACGTGTGGCGCGCCCAATAGATGGTGAGTTCCGAGGCAAACGGCACGTCGAGCGAATGCAGGCCGCGAGTCACACGCATTAAAAAGCTCTTGTAGGGCAAGACACGCCCGAACTCCAGCAGACGAGCCCCCGCACCGCGATACTTTTCGATCAGGGCCAGGGCTTCAGGCTCCAACTTCACCGAGTAGAGCCGCCCGGTCTTTGCGCGACGGTACTCCACACGCCCGTTCACCGGCGCACCCAGCGCCACAATATCCACGGGATTCATTCCGATCAGGAGAAAAGAGAGCCGAAACACGTCGAGCGCCACAGTTTGCAGCGCGTTGGAAGGACGCAAAGCGAAGAGCAGACGCAGATCATCGAGTGAGAGCGAACGCTTTCGCGTGGCTTCACGGCGCAGCGGCAGCCCGCGAAACGGGTCTTTGGTCATCAGCTCATCGATACGCGCCGTGCGAAACAAACAACGGAGGTCGGTCAAGTAGTGCACCACAGAGTTGTGCTTGAGCCCCTGCTGCAATAGGTGGCTTTGCAAGTCGCGCAAGAAGCGAGGAGTGAAGTCGTCAAACGACCATTCGCGCACACGAGGTTCGAAGAGCACAAGATGGCGCAACATGCCCAGTATGCTTGAACGCCGCACGGCGCCTTTCGTTTCGGCCTGCTCCAGCGCCCAGTCGTAAAACCGAGGCGCCACCGTCTTTGCCACGCTGCTCAGATAGCGATCACGTATTTGACGAGCCGAGAGCGTGTAGAGTTCGCCCTTGAGCTTGAGGTCAAACATCAGATTGACCACCTGCATTCGAAACTGTTCCAGGTAGTCGTTGAGAAATTGACGGCGCCGGTTCGCCACCACTTTGCCCAGTGTGGCATTCCACTCAGAGGGGAGCACGCAAACGCCCGTGGTGAGATAGGCGGCGCTGTTGCAAATGCGAATAGCCAAGCGAATCGGAGCGGGACAACCGGGCTTTGTGGCACGGGTGTCGAGATAATACTTTACGGTAGCCATGTGTCTTTGATTTTGCACGGCTCTTGCACGGTATTTGCACGGCGTTGTGCAGAAATGTGCAAGTTTGTGCAAGCAAGCCGTTTTTTTTTCGGACTGACAACCGCTGTTTTCATCGTCCGATACCTACTGAAACCGCCGTTGTAGCGGGAAGAGTGGGCTAAAAAACAAATTCACGAGGGAACTGCAAAGGTTTTGATTGTGTCGCAATATGAAAAGTAGATATTTGTCGAAAGGCCTTGATTATGAAGTGACAATTAAAAAACGACCTAATTATTGCACTGATATTGCACTGCTGTCACGCCTCTGATTTCCTTCGAAGCAAAGAAATTA
>CAJPJR010000018.1 GCA_905369775.1 Prevotellaceae bacterium UBA1746 | reverse complement strand
CTCCTCTATAGTAACGTTCCGCTCCGCAATCAAAGCTCCGCCTCCCGCAATCGGGATACGGCACTCCACTAATTAAACATCACACTCCTCGATCGAGACTCCCCTCTCTACAATCGGAACGCAAAAGAACGCGTTCTTTCGTTTTAATCCGTTAGGAGCTTTTCAGTTTGGCGAGAAATGACGAACTTTGCGGCATTATGGTAATTGATCCTTCGATACAAGTCTTCTGGAACGAGTTCAGTAGTACCCTACAACTCGTGTTGAAAGGCCTCATCATCGGCATCGTCGTATCGGCACCTATGGGGCCGGTCGGCATTTTGTGCGTACAGCGCACCATGCACAAGGGACGCCGCTTCGGACTCATCACCGGTTTGGGCGCCTCGCTCTCCGATTTGCTCTACGCCATCGTAACCGGCGCCGGAATGACGGTGGTTATGTCCTTCATTGAGCAGAGAAACAACATCTTTTGGATGAAAATCGGCGGCAGCGCCTTACTTTTTGTCTTCGGCCTCCACACTTTGCTCTCCAATCCCATCAAGGCCATGCGCCAACCTTCGGGCAAAAAGGGAACACTTGTGCAGAATCTCATCACTTCCTTCTTCCTCACGCTCTCCAACCCCCTCATTATATTCCTCTTCATCGCGTTGTTCGCGCAACTCACCTTTACCGTCCCCGAAAACCCCTTTGGCGCCATATGCGGCTACCTATCTATCTTTGCCGGCGCCATGTTGTGGTGGATTCTCCTCACGTATCTCATCACAAAGATGAAGCATTCGTTCGGACTCCGGGGCATGTTCGTCATCAACCGCACGATCGGCACCATTGTCGTCGTGATCAGCGTGCTTTACGCCGCACTTACGCTCTTCAACATCCACAATCCTCTCGCCGTACCCACTGATCATGCTTATAGCCAACCGACTCAGAGAAAATAATCGCGCTGAATATCTCCTCTACATGTGGCAAGTGGAGGACATCATCCGGGCCAACGGCTGTGACCTCGACCGTTTGCGCGAAAACTACCTCTCCCAATTCCAACTCACGGGAGAAGCGCAGCAACAACTCGAACAGTGGTACGCGGATCTCTGCGAAATGATGCGCTCGGAGGGCAAAACCCAAAGTGGGCACCTACAAATCAACCTCAATGTCGTAGAAACGCTGGCAGAACTCCACGAAGCGCTCCTCCGATCCGAGAAGTTTCCCTACTATCGCCAGCTCTACTACAAAGTGCTCCCCTATCTTGTCGAATTGCGCGCCAAGAACGGTGCGAAGGACAGCGCCGGCATCAGAGAAGAGCTCAATTTGTGCTTCGAACTGCTCTACGGAGTCATGCTTTTGCGCCTGCAGAAGAAAGAAATCAGCGCCCCGACGCAGCAAGCAGCCGAAGCCATTTCCAAATTCCTCGGGCAGCTCTCCGATTACTGGAAAGCCAACAAAGCCGGACAGCTTGAATTGGACTGATTTCGCGGCACCTTCATTTCGCATCTCCGGGCAAGCGATTCCGCGCGGCCACCATTCCCGCCATACTCCCCCGATTTGCCCCACTTCCTCCACGACGCTTGACTAAACGACGCGCGAACTCCGCTCTTTCACCCGAGTTCGCTCTCTTCGCCCAGCAGAAAGCACATCGATCTCCCATTTTCTGCCCATGTCTTTCGAATTTCTACGGAACAAACGCACCAAAATCATTTTTCTCAGCCTGTTTTGGGGCGTTCTTTCCCTCCTTCTCCTCCTTTGGCTTTGCTGTCCTGCCTGGTTGCAGCGGCATTTTTCCCCCATCGCGGCCTGTTCTTCCGACAACTCGGAACAGGCCGTCGACAGTATCGGCCTGCACAGTCGGCAAGTCGACCAATTGCTGCGCGCTCCCCGCAACATCGAAAGGCTCGTCGCCGGCCGCACGCGCAAATCACCCCACCCCATTTCGCACATAGACGATTATGCCGGCACCTTTTCGGATCTCAATCCGCAACACCTCGCCACAGCACGCGAAATCGGTATCCCTTCGTGCCAAGATCGCAATGCCGCCACACGCAGAGCCGACGAATTAGTGTACATCGGCGACAATCCTTACTTCCACGTCCGCCCTCTCAACTACAGCATCCCCTATCTTGTGCCGCGCGCCGCTACTCTGCTCGAAGAAATCGGGCACTCGTTTCTCGACAGCCTGACGAACAAGGGATATGCCTTCCAACAACTCGTCATCACCTCCGTTTTGCGCACCGATGCCGACGTGGCACAGTTGAGAAAGCGCAACCGAAACGCCGCAGCTGCGAGCGCACACAGTTTCGGCACCACGTTTGACATTTCCTACGTCCACTTTCTTCCGCTCGTTGCCCCGTCTCAGCACCTACGTAGCGCAGATCCCTATACACTCAAATGCATTCTCGCCGAAGTGCTGCGCGACCAGCGGCGCAACGGCACCTGCTACGTGAAATATGAGGTGCACCAATCTTGTTTTCACGTCACCGCGCGCTGAGCCTGCGCAGCAAACTGGCGGTGCACCCCCGTTTTCAAATTCTCCCCTCCCCTTTTTCTTCGTCCAACGGCCTTCGCCGGTCTGAACTTCGGCGCCAAAGCCGCAATTCCCCCCATGCCATGCCAGGAGTCTTCCAAAACATCACCGTAGCGCCCGAGTTTCGGCAGCTCGTTCCCACCTTTCTCGGTGCATTCATCGAAGCCGAAGTGCGCAACAGCCCCACCTCGCCCGAACTTTGGCAAGAAATCGAAGCCGAAGGTCGGCGACTTTGCGAAATCTTCACCCCCGAAACTCTCAAACAGCAACCGGGCATCGCCGCCACTCGCGCCGCCTACAAAGCCTGCGGCAAAGATCCGTCGCGCTATCGCCCCGCCGCCGAGCAACTAGCCCGCCGCTTGCTGCAAGGCAAAGCCCTCTACAGCGTGAGCACGCTCGTCGATCTCGGCAATCTTGTCTCCTTGCGCAGCGGATACGCCACCGGTCTGCTCGATGCTCGGCACATCGACGGCGATCTCACCCTCGGTGTCGGCCGCGACGGCGAACCCTATGAAGGAATCGGTCGCGGTGTGCTCAACGTCACGGGCCTCCCGGTCTATCGCGACCAAAGCGGAGCGGCAGCAACCCCCACTTCCGACAGCACCCGCACCATGACCTCGCTCGAAACCCGTCGCCTGCTCTTCATCATCAACGCTTATGATGGCAATCGGGCGCACTCCGAAGCCGCAGTTGCCTATGCCCTCGAGCTACTGCGCCGTTACGCTGACACACACGACGAACGCGTCGTGTATTTCTGACCTCATTTGATTCGACACAGCACTTATGCTCTCCCTCTTTCGACTCATACTGGCCGGCGTCGCCCTTCTGTGGGCAGCGCCGGCTGTGCTTTGCGCTGAAAATGCGCCCCTTGTGCCGGCCACGCCCGCACCCACGCTCGTAAACCGCCCGCACCCGATCACGCCCTCGGCTTCTTCGGTCGACAGTGCGGACACCCTCCGGTGGCACATTCCCGATCTGACGCCGCTGCGGCTCAAGTCATCGGCCAATACCTCCGTTTTGAGTGCCGGTCTCATCACCCGCGACCGCCATCTCTCCGGCTTGCAGCTCAACCTCTTGGGCGGCGACGTCGAACAGCGCTTGCGCGGCGCACAAATCTCCGGTTTCCTGTCCGTAGTCCGCGGAGAAGCCGAAGGCGTCCAACTCGCTCCGCTCTATAACTACGCTTCGCGAATCCGCGGTGCGCAAATCGCCTCCATGTTCAACATCACCGAACAAGCCGCCCGCGGGTGGCAGGCTGCGGCGGCCACCAACTTGGCCGTGGAAGGCGACGGCATTGTGCAAACAGCCCTCACCAATGTCGTGCTCGGCCGCATGCGCGGTGTTCAACTCGGGGCAACCAACTACGCCGGCCAATTTCGAGGGGTGCAAATCGGGTTGGTCAATGTAGCCATGGGCACATCGAACGGACTGCAGCTGGGCGTGCTCAATTTCACGCGCGACACGAGTGCCGTCAAGGTAGGTTTGGTCAATCTCACCCCGGCCACCCGCGTGCAACTCCTGCTTTTCGGCGGCAACGTCACCAAATCGAACCTCGCCGTGCGGTTTCTCAATCACCACTTCTACACGCTGCTCGGTTTCGGCCTCTACTATCGCGGATTGGACGACCGTTTTTCAGGCGCACTCTACTATCGAGCCGGCTATCGCGTCAATGTGGCTCGACGCCTTGCCCTCTCCGGCGACTTAGGTTTGGCGCATATTGAAGATGCCCCCGCCGGGACGGAGCAAACGGAGGAGCGCCGCCTCGGAATCCAAGCTCGACTCAATGTGGAAATGCAGATCTCGCCCCGATTCTCCTTTTTCGCCACCGGCGGTTGGGGGCGTGCGCACCACTACGGGCACTTTCGAGACGGACAACGCAAAGCGATTGCCGAAATGGGCCTCATGTTTTTCTGAATTACACACCGATGAAATCTATTTTCTTCCTCTCCGTTCTTGCTCTCGGCGGTTCGCTCTATGGGCGCGCGCAACAACCCGCCGATTCTGTCGCCGTTTCATGTGATTCGCTCGCTGCAGTCGCTCCCTTGTGCGACACGGCAACGGTTTCGCACGCTGACACCGTCGCCACACCTGCAACCGACAGTTTGATGACCGCACTTTCCGGTCAATTAGTATCCTTTGCGCCCGGCGAATTGTCGCGGCGTCCGCCGGTGTGGCGCCCGTTAGCCGAAGTTTTCGCCGTCAACGTCGGCGTTTGGGCCTTCGATCGGTTCGTGCTCGACTCCGATTTCTCACAAATCTCCCCCAAAACGATGTGGCACAACATTCGCCACGGCTTTGTGTGGGACAATGACAAATTTTCGACCAACCTTTTTGCCCATCCCTACCACGGTTCGCTCTATTTCAACACCGCGCGCAGTCAATGTTACGGCTTCTGGGAGTCGGTGCCTTTCGCAGCTGCCGGCAGTTTGATGTGGGAATTTTTCGGAGAGAACGAACCCGCGTCCATCAACGACTGGATTGCCACCACCATCGGCGGTTCGGCGCTGGGCGAAATCACCCACCGCATTTCTTCTCTCTGCCTCGACGACCGCACAACGGGATGGCAGCGCGTGGGACGTGAGGCGTTGGCGTTCGCGGTCTCGCCCATGCGTGGCCTCAACCGCCTACTCAACGGGCAAGCGTGGCGCATCACCGGCGCTACACCGCGCCACGATTTCGCAGCCCTCCCCGTTCATCTCTCCATCGGGCTGGGCACTCGCTATCTGGCCGACCACAACAGTCTTTTTCGCGGAGAGCACGCCCCCTTCACCCACCTCCGCCTCGTCTATGGTTCGCCTTTCGCCCCACAGCGCGCCCCCTACGATTATTTCGATTTGAGTGTCACTGCCAACTTCACCAGCAATCAACCGCTGTTGAGCGAAGTGAACTTGCTGGCTCAGCTTTTTGTGCGCGACTTCCGACTCAATCCCTCGATGCAGGTGCGCGCCGGACTATATCAGCACTTCAACTACTTCGACTCCGAACCGGTGATCGACGGCAGCGACGAAATTCCGTTCAAAATCTCAGAAGCCGCCGCATTCGGCCTGGGTTTCATTTTCCGCGTGGCCGCTCCCAACGGCGAAAGTCTCATCACGCAGCAGCTTTTCGGCACGTTTATTGCGCTGGGTGGGAGTCTCACCGACCACTATCGCGTGGGCGACCGCAATTACAACCTGGGCAGCGGATTCAGCCTCCAAAGCAACACGCTCATGCGCGTGGGAAAGCACTTGGATTTCGCGCTCCGCACCAAAAACTACCTGCTTTTCACGTGGAAAGGCTATCGCCCGGAAGACGTGCAAACGATTGAGTCGATCTATCTCAATGCACAGGGCGATAAAGGCCGTGCGCGGTTGAGTGTGATCAATTTCGAGCTCAGTTTCCCCATTGCACAGGCCTTGCGCATCGGGTGGGACAATTATTACTACCACCGCTCAACCCACTACGCCGAGTTCCCGACCGTGAAATCGGACACCTTCGAAACCCGTCTGGGCCTCTATTGGCAACTCTGACGCATGCGTCCCACACCATCGCCCTGTCCTGCGCTTCTCGCGCAGCGACAGGGCTTTTTTTATGGGACATCTGTACGGAAAGTCCCCTGCTTTCGCACAAAAGCGCCCTTGTTTGTGCCATTTCCTCCCCATTTTCGCCTTCCGTTCGGGGTGCTTGCTCCGCCGGACACGTTTTTTACACCCGCCCCTCCGCCAAATTCGGCAAAAAGCGGAATCCGAGAACGAGAAACCGGAGCTCGACAACGGAAAATGGGAGAAAAATCGCCTCTCGCGTAAAAAATACGCAGAAAAATTTGGTGGTACAGAAAATTACTCGGATCTTTGCGGTGTAAAATCAACACCGGTAGTAAAATGAATCCACTTCCCTACTGCTATGCCTACCCTCATCCGGCGGTAACCACCGACTGTGTGATCTTCGGATTCGACGGAAGCCAACTGAACGTCCTGCTCATTCGCCGCGGCGTCGAACCCTTCAAAGGGCGCTGGGCCTTTCCCGGCGGATTTCTCCAGCCCGATGAAACTGCAGAGACAGGTGCGCTGCGCGAACTGCGCGAAGAAACAGGTTTGGAGTCTGCCTATCTCGAGCAGCTCCACACCTTCACAGATCCCGACCGCGATCCGCGCGAAAGAGTGATCACCGTGGCCTATCTTGCCCTGGTCAAAATCAGCGAAGTGCAAGGCGGCGACGACGCAGCCGAGGCACAATGGTTCGCCCTCGACGAAATTCCGCAACTGGCTTTCGACCACGAACGCATTTTCCGCATGGCCGTGGCGCGACTACGCGAACGCATCCACTTCCGCCCCATCGGTTTCGAATTGCTTCCCGAGAAATTCACGCTCCGCGAGCTGCAAATGCTCTACGAAGCCATTCTCAACGTGCATTTCGACCGTAGGAATTTTGCAAAGAAGATGCAACACCTCGAATTGCTCACCGAACTCGACGAGACGGTGCGCGCCACCCCCAAACGTGACGCAAAACTCTATCGATTCAACCTCAACAAATACGAGGAACTCAAACAAAAAGGTTTCAGACTCGAATTCTGAACTCGGCTGCGGGGCCACCTTATCCCAACCTTGACCTGTTCAACATCACAAACACAATTGATTTCGCCCCCACCGCCAACTCCCCAATCTTTACCGGGAAAACTCCTCTAACCCTCACCCCCTTCAAACTTCAACCCCATGATCGGCAGCTTTATCGGCGACATCGTAGGCAGCATCTACGAGTTCAGCAACATCAAAACCAAGTGCTTTCCCTTTTACGGACCGACCGAAGGCGCACTCTTCTTCACCGATGATTCGGTACTGACGGGAGCCACCGCCTACTGGATCCTCCACGGCGGGAACATCGGCGCACACTACGCACAATTCTCAGTCGACAATCCCGGAAGAGGTTACGGCGGACGTTTCTCGAAATGGATCCGCGTGTATCGCTACACGAACGAAGTGGCTGCGCCCTACAACTCGATGGGTAACGGCAGCGGCATGCGCGTCGGTCCCGTGGGTTGGGCCGCGCAAACACGCGAAGAGGTGATGGAAATGGCCAAAACCACAGCCGAATGCACGCACAACCATCCGGAAGGCATTGAGGGAGCGCAGGCCATCGCTTTGGCCGTTTGGTTGGCACGCCACGGAGCTTCAGCCGCCGACATTCGCAGCGACATCGAAAAGACCTTCGGTTACGACCTCTCCATGAGTGTAGACGAAATTCGTCCACGCTATTCCTGGTATGGAATGGACGGAGAAGGCAACAGCGAAATCTGCAGCGACAGCGTGCCGCAAGCCATCACTTGCGCCCTCGAAGCGCATGATTTCGAAGACGCGGTGCGCAACGCCGTGAGTCTCGGCGGAGATTCGGACACCATCGCTTGCATGGCGGGCGCCGTCGCCGAAGCCCTCTTCGGCATCCCCCGCTCCATGGCGAATCGACTCCGCAAGGTGATTAAGCCGAGCTTCCTTTCCATCATCGACGAGTTCGAAGAGCGCTTCGGATCGAACTACATCGAAGACTGAATCTCGACGCGGCGCGACACCCATCCCCAACTTTCATCCCGCCCGCGGGGAATTTGGGAACCGGATGATGGGAAGCCCGCAAGCAATAGGTCGCAAACACACAAAAAGGCCGACTCTCCGAGAAGAGAGTCGGCCTTTGTCGTAGTCACTGTGTGGCGTTTAGCGCAAAATGATCTTCTTCCCACCGGAGATCACGACGCCCTTGGCTTCAGCCGCGTTGATGCGTCGACCGGAAAGGTCGTAGAGCGGAGCTGCTTTCTCGTCGGTCTTCACCGCTTTCACCGCCGAAGGAGAGGCGCCGAAACGGAAAGTGAGACTGCGCACGCTGCCACTCGTGGCAGGAAGGGTGTAGAACGCGCGGTTGCCGGGAATATTGACGTGCTCCTTGATGCGACGGAAGAGGAACTCTTGGGTGTCGGCATCGCGAGTCAGTCCATAATAAACCAAGCCCGTGCTGTTGCGATCGGATGCCGCGAGACGCAGATTCGTACCGCTGAGCATTGTGTTGAGCGGCGCGCGCCACTGCGTGGGACGAAGCTGGAAGGTTTTGGCTTCGGCACTCGAAAGCACCACCGGCGTGTTGGCGGGAACGATCGAATCACCGATGGCTTGCAGCGTCAGCTCCTTGTCGCCGTTGGCATTTCCGTCCTTGTCTGTCACAGCCGTCACGAGATAGGCTGTGAGCCCCTTGGGGAGTTCGACAGCAAAAGGCAGTTGCAACGAAGCGAAATTACCATTGCTGCCCGCATGTGTGGTGACCGTGAAGGTCGCCTCCTTGACCGTATCGAAATAGAAGCTGGTGCTTCCGGTCTTTCCGCCGTCGTGCCATACGGGGGCTGTGTCCGGTCCGCCGTGTCCACCCACCGCATCGTCGTTCGTCCAACCGACGAGCGTGAGACCACCATTGCGAATGTAGAGCGTGCCGACTTTCTGTTGCTTGTTGCCGCCGTATTGAATGTGGCGTGCCGTTCCGAAGGTGAGGGCTGCGGGCAGATTGCTCAATCCTCCCTTGCCGATGTTTTGCATACGGCTCAAATATCCCTTACCCGTGAGGGAAGCCAGGTATTCGTTGCCGTTGGCATCTTTTTGAAGCACCCAGAGTGTGGCGTTGTCTCCCCGCCGTGTCATGCTCACTTCGGCTGTTCGGCCATCATGTGCCGACCATGCCGGCTCACTTGTGACGTATCGGTTGTCGAGGTAGCCACGCAAACGATAGATCTTGCCGTCTTCGGGCATATAGTAGGCGTCGGCATCCTTAGTGATCGAACGAACGTTGGCGGGGCCCGCCCAAGTATCGATCATCATATCGATATAGAGCTTCCAGCTCCAATCGGGGGCTTCCACATCGGCCGCAGGTTGTAAATAATTCTCCTCCAAACGGGCGGCTGCCTGGAATTTTCTCAACGGATAGCCGGGGTTGGTCAAACTCAGCAGGCTATCGGCAGAAAGTAGCATCCGGAAGTAACGCCCGTAATCCTTGAGGGAATCAATCTGAGCTTCCTTTGTGTAGTCCTTTTCGATGAGTTTCGAGAACGGCTCGCGGAATTTCGTATTGAGCGGATCGTTGTAAGGCGGGATCTGCACCAAACTATCGGCGCCGCGCCACACGGGCCAAGTGAGCAAACGTTGGTTGAGCGCGGCCACGTGATCGGGTTGAGTAGCGTTGGTGGTTTGCGTAGAAGTCACCAACGCGGCGAAGGCGTTGTAGAAAGGACGACTATGCTTGACCTTCTGCGCGTCGCGCACCAGCACCTCATCCGCCTTTTTCCACGTGTGCCAGGCCTTGATCAGCTCTTGCGCCTCTTCGAGTCCTTGTGTGGACGATGCAAGCGTGAGCGCGGCCAGTTTCGCCTTGAAATCGTTCAAGAAGGGTTGGATATGCTGCACCGAAGCGGCGTCGGCTTGAAGCGTACTGTCGGCCGTGCGCCAAACGTCCCAAGCAGCCAACTGCGATTTGAGCAAATCAATGTCGGCCTGCGTTGCCGTGGTGCGCTGCGATTCCGTAGCGAGATGGGCACGGAACGCTTGATGATAGCTATGGGTGGAAACCGCCTTCGCGGCGTCGCGCACCAGCACGCTGTCGGCATGCTTGACAAGCGCCAGATACTCCGTGAGGGCATCGGCCGGGATCAGTTCCCAATGGGAGTTCGCATCGTCGGGCGAATAGAATCCCATGGAATTCTGGGTCACTCCCACACCACCGTGCCAGTTCCAGGCGTGAGCACGTGCTCCTGCGGGTGAGATATTGTAGTAGGAGGTCGTGCCGTTCTGCACGTGCTCGATGTTCCAAGGCTGAGATGCAGCAAAATCATCCGTCCAAGAGAGCATGTTGCGGCCGTCGCGCACGTTGGAATACGTGGCCCATCGTTGCGTGGCAAGCGAATAGATGTGGTAATCACCGCTATTTTTGCCGCCCACAAAGATGTATTCGCCGGCTCCGCTGCGCCCTTCGGTGGGACGGGTCTGCGCATCGGCATAGTAATATTTACCGTCGAACATGCGATAGTTGCGAATCACATATTTCCCCATCGGGTGGTCGGTGCCGGTCGATACGGTGAGTCCGGCAGGATTGTCGAACTTGAGCGGTTGGTTGTAGGCATCGACGATCTTTCCGTTCTTGAAGATCTCGACTTCGCCGCCGTCACCACCGGCCACCGTTACGGTGATTTGCGAGAGATCCAGTTCGGTCGGGATGGTGAACGCATGGCGGTTGGCCACCATCACGAGTTGACCTTGCGCATTGTACACCTTGTAGCCCACAGCTCCCTTGCCCTGCACACGCAACGAGCGACCTTCGAGACGAACCGCCTCGGGCTGTGCCGTCGTACCGGGTTCGGTGCCGGTACCGAAGTCGGTGTAGTGACCCACGTCGCCGAACACGCGGCTGTCGCCGGGGTTCAAACCGCCGATCGTGGCCCAACGCGTTTCGCCGGGTTGGTGGCCCTCATAGGTGGCCGGTGTTTTGCGGATGCGTTCGTCGATGAACATCAAGTTCTTCGCCTTTTTGCTGTATTGCGCCATGGCGGCTTTGCAGTCGTCGATATCCGCTTGACTCACCGAAATCGTGGTGGGAGCATAGACCTTGTCGTAGAAACCGTCGTTGTATTTCAGCGGGAGATTGTTGCCCACTTTGTCGAAGAATCCGTAGAACGTGAAGAACTCGGTCAGGTCTTCGCCGGCCGCTTCACTGCAGAAACGAGCAAATCGCAGATAGTCGCTCTTGGCCTCGCGGCTGTCGATGGGTTGCTCGCGGAACTTGGCAAAGAGATCGCGGAAGAACGTCGGTTTGTGACCGAGCTCCACATAGTAGAGCCACAATTGCCAATACATGCGTGTGCGATCGCCCAGATCCATGTCGAACCAAGTTTGGTGACGATTGAATCGGTTGAAGAGCTTTTGCGGCGCATCGAGACGACTCACACTCGCACCGCGCTTCCACACGGCAATGTTCGACCACAGGTTGTTCGAACTCTCGAGGCAGCGCGAAAGGTTGAAGAGCTTCTGGTAGTGGTGGCCCGTTTCGTGCACCACGGCCCAGAGGTTGCCTCCGTTGTCGCCCCCGGAGCCTTTGACCCACTCAGGGTAACTGAACGTGGTGCTGACCGTTCCGATGAAGGTGCCGTAGGGGAAAGCATAGAGACCGGACGCGTCGGTGCTGAACATGAGACAATTGAAACGATCGGCGAACTGCTCCGGTTTGAAGAAGTCTTGCTCGATTTCGTGCACCCAGTCCCATTTGCTCAGCACACCGGTGATACCTTTATACTGCCCGTTGTAGTTCCAGTTGCCGTTACGCTGTTGCTCCTCGACACCGCGCAGGCTGAGACTGTGGATGGTGTGTTTGGACTTCAGGCGAATCACGTCGTCGGTGAAGAATCCGTAGGGTTTGAGGTTTTCGAGGTTGTCCCAATCCTGGTTCTGCATCTTCGTTGCATCAAAATATCCGTTGGCACGCCCGCCTTCCACGTGAATCGAGATTTGCGGTTGCTCGGTGTATTTGAGGTTCGTGTCGTTCATCACGTAATTGATGTACAGGTGCGACGCATCGTTGGCATAAACCACATTGAGTCCCTTGTGAAGCGCAATGAGCTTATCGCCCGTTGTGTTTTTTCCCTGCACCAATTCGGCATTGAGCGCACAACCCGCCGGTGCCTCTTCGCCCACAAACACCAGCGCCAATTCCTTTTCGGGGATCGTGATACCGGTGGGGTTCGTGAGTTGCGAGTATTGTCCGAAGCTCGTGGGCATCAATTTATTGTCGCGGGCCCACTTTTGTGGATGGCTGTAGGCCTGGTAGGGCTGGATACGGAAATATTTCTCATATCGGTTGGCCTCGGCGTTCGCTCCGTTCCACGTATCGGTTCGCACGCGCACGGCCACGTCGATGAGTGACTCGGGCAATTGCTCGGCACGAAGGGCGGCTTTGAGCGCATCGACGCTCATCGAAGCATAGGGTGCGCGCAACTGCGTGCAAGCATTGTCCGCGAAATAGCGTTGCAATTGCGTGTTGAGTTCATCGCGATGCGCGGTCAGTTCCGCTTGTTCGTTGAGCCGCTGCTTGTACGCGTTCAGAGCCGCGGCGTCCAACGCCACTTCTTCCAACTGCCAAAACGAAGCGGTGCTCGTTTCGTCCCAATTGACCACATTGTAACCGGCGGAACTGGCACAATGCAAGCTCGCGCCGTTGCGCACCACGAAGGCAAGGTAGGGCAACCACTTGTCCATCTCTTTGAGCGTGAACGTGGCTTGTGTGTCGGTCATCGTGTAGCTTTGCGTTCGAGCGGCGCTGTTGCCGACATACTTTTGGTTCACCACACTGCGAAGGGCCCATTTGTCGCCCACTTTTTCCAACTGCCAGAGTTGTCCCATCTCGCGTTCGTTGCGCACTTCGCCGCGCACCACGTTGTCCGACGCGGGACGCGTGGTGAGCACGCGCTCGGGATAGGCCACATTGCGCACCAGGTAGTATTTTCCCTCCACAGGGATGTACACGCCCGTGGAATTGCGGCGCACGCTTTCTTTCACATCGGCTTCCGACACATCGGTCACCGGTTCAAACTGCCATTCTGCTGCCGTGTTGGCGAAGAAAGTGGTGTCGGTCACCTTGCGCACCGTGTCGGCCTTGGTGCGAAACGAGCGGGCATTGCCACCCACCACGTTCTTGTCTGCCGACTCAGTGAAACACGAACCGTCGGTGAAATCGGCATTGCCGCTCACGTTGAAAAAGCCGTTCGTCGTTTGCAGGAAATTCAGCCAAAGCCGATTGTTCCCCACGCCCGTGCTGACCCCTCGACCGGCTTCGGCCGACGAGGCGAAACGGCCGGTCGACGCATTGCGCAGGGCAAAGCCGTCACCGTTGCGCTCCACCAACCAAACGGTCGAGAGGTCGGACGAACTGACTTGCGCAGTGGTTTTCAGGGTGTGCGCGGTTGCGTCGACCGTCCAATAGTGCTGCGCGGCATTCTTCACGCGGTAGAGACCGCCGGTGCGCAGCCGGTCGAGGGTCTCGAAGCCCTGTTCCAATTGCGGCCAAGCGGCGTTGAACTTCGCCACGCTCTTCAGCTCCTCAGTCGTGAGGGGAACAAACTTCCAGTGGTTGGCTTCGGTCGAAACGCCTTCCCAATTCTGCACAAGGCCGCTGCCCCCGTTGTGCCAGAGCGTTTTCCCGCCGAAATCTTCGGCCGTCGAAATCACCCAATAGCCGGCGCTGCCCGCACCGGAGGCCCCCTTGATGTAGTAGTGTGCGGCATTCGTGCCCACGGTGAAGGTCTCGTTGAGCCGGTCGAGCGGCTGGACGGCCAACTGCTCGCCCACGTTCACGATCCGGTAGGTGCCGTTCACCTGTTTCACCTTCCAATACTGCGACAGCTCATCGTTCCGACCGCTGCTCCCCGAGTGTTCGGAGACGTAGCCCAAGCGATGATGCTGCACCAGCACGGGAAAATTGTTTTTCCGGCTCACGATGCGGTAAAACCCGTCGGCCAATGCGCCGCTTTGCGCGAGAACCGAAGGGAGACACCCCAACATGACGAGCAGGAATACGAACATTCGTCTCAAAAGTTGGTACATATCATTTTACATTTTAATTGGATTCTAAAAAGAAGAGGGAGTTTTCATCCGGCCGTGGCTTTTGCCCCGAGCGTGCTGCCCAATGGCGGGGCTACTTACGCATAGGAGAGACGCCGGCACACGGCGATCAACGGCCTGCGGCGAGACCGGAGGGAAATCATTGCGGAGTTCGATGCTTGTTTTTTCACTCTTTCTGTCGTCACGTGAAAGCATCACCGGTCTCTGTCCTGTCGATGCATGCTCTGTGTCCTGTTTGGTTCATGTGCTTTCCCATCGGGGCGTCGACACACGGAAGCGAACGGCAGCATCAACTGCGGGGATCACGAAAAGAAGGACGTCCAATACGGTATTCGGCGATTAAGGGCTGAGATGCAGCGCGTGTTTCGCCATCTCGTTTAAGCATTCCTTCGGCAAAGTTAGCGATTTGATCTCATTCTGCGGGCTTTATCCCTAAATATTTGACGTGTCCGACCTTTTTTCTCCTATTTCTGTCTTGCGGGGAGCGCGATCGGCCCACGAAGTCCTTCGGTCCCGCCATGTTGCCGGGGCACTTTTCCGTCGGTTCGCCCGGCGAAATGCGGCTCTTTGCCCACACCGTCACAGCAGCACGTGTGCCGTCGCCCGCAACGGCAAGCATCGATCACCCACTCGGATGAAGTGCCACAGGTGAAGGTCGAGAATAGAGAAACGGCTGCCCCTTTCGCGCTAGCGCGCGTACGCGCATGTCAGTCTGTTTTCGTTTTTTGCCTTCACCTCTTCACCCACATGCCACAAAACAGTGATTCACAGATCAATAGGGGTGAATGTTTTACTCAAAAGCCTCCACATTTTGCCTATTTCTCGGGGCTTTTTCTTCGACAATCCGCTGTTTTCCAATGCTTTGCCCGTTTTCAGCACAAAAAATGGGAAATTCGATCAATGTCTGCGACCGCCGGAACCACTGCGCGGTGTGCTTTTTTCGAGCAAGGGTTCGGTCGGCGCCACAACGCACAACCCCTTTATTCAGGCGGGCTGCGAAGCACATTTTTGCCGATCGGTGCTCGACTCGGCATGGCAGACGGCGCGAATTTCTACCGCGATCTGGGGTGAAGTAGCCGTCGCGGTGCTTCTTCACGGGAGGACGCGAAAGCGTGAACCCCAATCGACAAAACCTTCACACTTATCAAACTATGAATCAACGATTTGCACCATACGGGTGAAGAGGTGAAGGAAAAAAACGGAAAGTAGCGGACACGCGCGCGTACGCGAGGGAATGGGCGCCCCACCTTCACCCTGATGCGCGGGCGACATCACCTGAAGAAGGGGGCAACAACGCCACCGGTGCGGGCGGACCGAAAAGGCTCGGCCGACACACCATACGAGCCGAGTCTCATCGTTCGCACCACGAGCAACCGCCCGAGCTGCTCATCGGGGGAGCAACTCGGGCGGTTGAGCTTTTGAGAACGGACCGCGACAGCGGTCGGCGGGCAAGGGCGTGCGATTACGATTCCCCACCGTGCCACAAACGGTTCATGCGGTCGGCCAATTTGATTTCCTGCGCGTTGTCGGCCGGATGCCAAAACACGATCGATTCGTGCCCCTCCGGCTTGTATTGCTGCGGATAAAAATGTTCGGGAAAATCGTGCGGATAGGTGTAGTCAGCCCCATAGTTGAGATTTTTCATGAGTTGGGTGGGGGCGTTGCGCAGATGCAGCGGCACCGGTGCGTTGCCGGTTTGCTCCACATAGGCCAGCGCCGAATTGATGGCGTTGTAGGCCGAGTTGGACTTGGGCGACGTGGCCAAATAGATGGTGGCCTCAGCCAGCGGAATGCGCCCTTCCGGCCAACCGATCTTGGTCACGGTGTCGAAAGCGGCATTGGCCAACAACAAGGCGTTGGGATTGGCCAAACCGATGTCTTCGGCGGCACTGATCACGAGGCGGCGCGCGATGAACTTGGGGTCTTCGCCGCCGGCGATCATGCGCGCCAACCAATAGATGGCCGCATCGGGATCGCTGCCGCGGATGCTCTTGATGAAAGCCGAAATGATGTCGTAGTGCATCTCCCCTTCCTTGTCGTAGGCCATGGGGTTCTGCTGCAGGCGCTCGGTGACGCCGGCATTGTCGATAACGATGGGGCCCTCGGGGGTGGCATTGGTGAGCAGGTCGACGATGTTGAGCAGTTTGCGCGCGTCGCCACCGGCAAAGCGCAACAGAGCGTCGGTTTCGCGCACTTCAAATTCGCGCTCACGCAGCACCACGTCGTCGTGGAGGGCGTGGTCGAGCAGTTGGAGCAAGTCGGCCTCGCTGAGCGGTTCGAGCACGTAGACCTGACAACGGGAGAGCAGCGGGCGAATCACTTCGAACGAGGGGTTCTCGGTCGTGGCACCGATCAGGGTGACATCGCCCGTCTCGACGGCCGCCAACAGCGAATCTTGTTGCGACTTGGAAAAACGATGGATTTCGTCGATGAAAAGAATGGGCGTCACTGCGCCGAAAAACTGCCCGCTCTTGGCCTGGGCAATGACCTCGCGCACCTCCTTCACTCCACTCGTGACGGCACTGAGGGTGAAAAAGGGGGCTTTCAACTGTGCCGCGACGATCTTGGCCAAAGTGGTTTTGCCCACGCCCGGCGGTCCCCACAAGATGAAGGACGAGATGCGTCCGCCGGCAATCATGTTGCGCAACACGGCGCCGGGGCCCACCAAGTGTTGCTGGCCGACATAGGTGTCGAGCGAAAGCGGGCGCAAACGTTCTGCCAAAGGTTTCATGTGCGTGTTGTGACTTGGGGTTCAACTTCTGTCAGGCCCATTCCGACAGTTCGAGCCAGCGCATCGACTTCTCGTCGAGTTCCTCGTCGAGCAGCGGCAAGCGCTTGGAATGGGCGGTGATTTCCTCCACGCTGAGCTGTCCGGAGGCCAAGGCCTCGTGGAGCTGTGCTTTCTCGGCTTCCAAAGCCTCGATGTCGCGCCCCAGCGCTTCGTATTCTTGTTTTTCCTTGAAGGTGAGTTTGCGCTTGCGGTCGCTGCCTTCGAGCACCGGTTTGCGCCCCTCGGCAACCGAATTGCGGTCGCGCTGTTCGCGCACCTCCTCCTTCTCCTTGAGTTCGCGGAACTCGCGATATTGCGAATAGTTGCCGGGGAAATCTTCGACCTCGCCCTGTCCGCGGAACACCAACAGGTGATCGACCACGCGGTCCATGAAATAACGGTCGTGGCTCACCACAATGACACACCCGCGGAAGTCGGCCAGATACTCCTCGAGCAGTTGCAGCGTGGCGATGTCGAGATCGTTGGTCGGTTCGTCGAGAATGAGGAAATTGGGCGCCTGCATCAGCACCAGACAGAGTTGTAGCCGTCGGCGTTCGCCGCCCGACAACTTGTAGACGTAGTCTTGCTGACGCGCCGGGGGGAAGAGAAAATGATTGAGGAACTGCATGGCTGTGAGATGGCGGCCGCCGCCGAGATCGACGGTTTCGGCCACTCGGCGCACCACGTCGATCACCTTCATTTGCTCATCGACGGGCATGCCCTCTTGCGAGAAATAGCCGAACTTCACCGTTTCGCCGATCACGAAACGACCGGACGTGGGCGGCACCTCGCCGAGCAGCATACGAATGAAGGTGGTTTTCCCCGTGCCGTTGTTGCCCACGATGCCCATTTTCTCAAAGCGCGAAAAATTGTAGTAGAAATCTTTGAGGATCACCACCCCATCGTCGAAGGCTTTGGACACATATTCTGCCTCGAAGATCTTCGAACCGATGTAACCGGCCTTCACGTTCAGACGGGCGGCGCGCTCTTCGGTGCGCCGGCGGGCTTGCTGCTCCAATTCGTAGAAGGCCTCCTTGCGCGAACGGCTTTTGTGGCCGCGCGCCTGCGGTTGGCGGCGCATCCAGTCGAGTTCCTTGCGATAGAGATTGCGCGCCCGGTCGATGTTGGCGTTGGTGGTGGCGATGCGCTCGTCGCGCTTTTCGAGGTAGTAGGCGTAGTTGCCGCGATAGGTGTAGGCGGTGCGATCGTCCAGCTCGACGATGGTTTGACACACCCGGTCGAGAAAGTAACGGTCGTGCGTGACGAGCAGCAAGGCTTTGGTGTTGCGCTGCAAATATTTCTCCAACCACTCGATCATTTCCACATCGAGGTGGTTGGTCGGTTCGTCGAGGATGAGCAAATCGGGGTTGGCAATCAGCACCGAGGCCAGCGCCACACGTTTGCGCTGACCGCCGGAAAGCAATCCCACGGGCTTGTCGAGTTTATCGATTTTGAGCTGCGTGAGAATCTGCTTGGCGCGCAATTGGATGTCGTTCCATTCCTCATCGGCGTCGAAGGTGGCGGTGTGCGATTGGAGTTCGCCGCCTTCTTCGGCGATGAGCAGGGAAGCATATTCTGCACGCAAACGACCGGCCACGGCCTGCAACACGGACATTTCAGGATCGAAATCCGGTTGCTGCTCGAGCATGCCCACGCGCAGACCTTTCTGGAACACAATGTCGCCGCTGTCGGCACTGTCTTTACCGGCGATCAGCCCGAGGAGGGTCGATTTGCCGGCTCCGTTGCGCGCGATCAAACCGACGTGCTGACCTTCGGACACACTGAACGAGATGTTTTCGAACAGCACCAGGTCGCCGATGCTTTTCGTCAAATTTTGGATGTCGAGATAGGGAGTCGCCATACGAAAGAGGGTATTTTGCAAGCGAAAGTACAAAAAAACAAGGGGAGTTTTCGTCCGTTACCATGATTTGTTCGTAAATTCGCGTCTTGAAAATGGATGTAGCAGGCATTTTCCATACTCCGTTGTCGGATTTTTACCGTGATTCCACCCCATCTTCAGACTTATCACTTTGCATCTCCTCGCGTGATGCCATTCTTCCTGCGATCTATTCCCGAACACTACCCCATCCTCTTATGCCTCAACATACCAAAGAGCAACTCCTCTCGATGAGCGTCGATGAGCTGAAAGCAATTGCCGTCGAAATGAAGACGCCCAACAGTTATAGCGACGTGAAAGCACAGCTCGTTTACGACATTTTGGATAAACAAGCTGAAATGAGCGCCGCCGACAGCGACGCCACTCCCAAAAGACGGCGCATCGCATCAGCTCCGCACGACCATGTCTATTCTGCCACGCAGGCCGGAGAAAGCGAACGCTTCGACAGTGCGCGCGATGAGCGCGCTGTGAAAAAGCAAATCGCCGAAAAAGCCCGTGTGGAGGCGGCGGCCGCTGCCGAAGCACTCGTGGGCGCAGGGGAAGTCGTCGCCGAGGCACCCAAACGCAGAAGAGGTCGCCCCACCAAGGCGGAGGTAGAAGCCAAAAAGGCAGCGGAAGAGCAAGAGCAGAAGGAGCAGGCCGCCTCGACAGCGGCGGCGGAAGAGGAGAACAAGGCGAACGCCTCCAACTCGGGCGAGGCGGCACCGGAATCTAAGAACGCGGACCAGCCCGCCGCGCAGCAAGAAAACACCGCTGCGGCGCAAGCACAGGAAGAGGAGGATCTGCCGGATTTCATCGTCGAACAAATGAAACAGCAAGCGGCCAACAGCGAGAAGGAAGAAACCGGGGCGGCTCTCTCATCGCTCTCCGAACACTTCCGGCTCCGCAGCGAAGCAGCCGCTACAGGCGAACAAAATGCGACGAGCGCCGAACCTTCGAGTGCGCCGACGGCGAACAACGGACAACCGGCCGACGGCACGGACTTCATCATCGTGGAAGATGTGCCGGTGGTCGACTTCAACGACTACAACTTCGCAGAAAGCGAGCCCTACTCGCGACCCGCACCGGCTTACGTGCCCGCGGAACAACACACGGTGCCGAAATTCCATCGTTTCAAGGACGACATTCTCGTGCAGCAGCAGCTCCAAGCGCGCGCCGAAGGGAAGGTGCCGCCCACGGCGCCGATGCCCGAACAAAAGGACCTCCTCATCGAGGCCTGCGGCGTGCTCGAAATCGACCCGCAAGGCATTGGTTTTCTCCGCTCGTCGGACTATAATTATATGCCTTCGCCCGACGATGTGTTTGTCTCCCAATATCAGATTCGCAGCTACGCACTGAAAATGGGCGACGTGGTGGAATGCAAAGTCAAAGTGCCGCGCGAAGGAGAAAAGTATTTCTCGCTGGCGAGCATCGACCGCATCAACGGTCTCGATCCCCGACAAGTGCGCGACCGCGTGGCGTTCGAACATCTCACCCCGCTCTTTCCCGATGAACAATTCAAACTGTCGAACGGACGCAACACGCCGCTGGCCTGCCGCGTCGTCGATCTGTTCTCCCCCATCGGTAAAGGTCAGCGCGCACTCATCGTGGCGCAACCCAAAACGGGTAAGACGATCTTGATGAAACAGATTGCCAACGCCATTGCCGCCAACTATCCCGACACTTATCTCATGATGCTCCTCATCGACGAGCGACCGGAGGAAGTGACAGACATGGCGCGCACCGTCAACGCCGAAGTCATAGCTTCGACCTTCGACGAACCCGCCACCCGCCACGTGCGCATCGCACAAATGGTGCTCGACAAAGCCAAACGCATGGTCGAATGCGGGCACGATGTCGTGATTTTCCTCGACTCCATCACCCGATTGGCACGCGCCTTCAACACCACGGCGCCTGCATCGGGCAAAATTCTGACCGGTGGTGTGGACGCCAACGCACTGCAGAAACCGAAACGATTCTTCGGTGCGGCCCGCAACATCGAAGGCGGCGGCTCGCTCACCATTATCGCCACGGCGCTCATCGACACCGGATCGAAAATGGATGAGGTTATCTTCGAAGAATTCAAAGGAACGGGCAACATGGAGCTCCAGCTCGATCGCTCGCTCGCCAACAAACGCATTTTCCCGGCAGTCAACCTCATTCAAAGTTCCACACGCCGCGACGACCTCCTGCTCGACGAAAATACGCTCAACCGAATGTATGTGTTGCGCAACTATATGGGAGACATGAACAGCATGGAAGCCATGAACTTCGTGAAGAAGAACCTCGAGAATTCGCTCTCCAACGAAGAATTCTTGGCTACTATGAACAAATAATAGCATCTCCTCCCGTTATCACCTATCGGAGCAGCTTCCCGGAAAGGAAGCTGCTCTGCTGTTTTTTGTCACTCCGCGAAAGAGTTCCTTCGCTTCCTCTTCGCTCTTGACTTCCCCTTTGTGCCCCACTGAAAACACGCACGGGAGGAAAGTACAAACCGGCTCACGATGGAAAATGCGCGAAGAAAAATGATTTTTCCGCTCAAAAATTTGCTCATTCGGATTTTCTTCGTAATTTGCGCCAGAAAATAAAAGGTCGACTTGGCAATACCAATACATAAAACCCATTATTTGGTTAACACAACGCCTCTCGACCTCCGTTCAACGGCTCTGCCTAAATCTCTACCCAACATGAAGGTCTACAATTCGCACGACATCAAAAACATCGCCCTCCTCGGTAACGATCGTTCCGGAAAAACCACGCTCACAGAGTGCCTTCTCTACCACGCCGGCGCACTTCCGCGGCGCGGACGCATCACCCAAAAGAACACCGTTTCCGACTATTTCCCCGTCGAACAGGAATACGGATATTCTGTCTTTGCCACAGCATTCCATGTGGAGTGGAAAGGCAAGAAACTCAACCTCATCGACTGCCCGGGGTCCGATGATTTCGTCGGCGCGGCCATGACTGCCCTCAATGTGACGGACACGGCACTGCTACTCCTCAACGGCGCATTCGGCGTCGAGGTGGGAACGCAAAACCACTTCCGCTATACCGAGAAACTCGGCAAACCCGTCATCTTTCTCGTCAACCAGCTCGACCATGAAAACTGCGACTACGAACTGATCCTCGACGATCTGCGCAATGTCTACGGTCCGAAAGTGGTGCCTGTGCAGTATCCTCTCGCCACCGGCCCGGCATTCAACAGCCTCATCGACGTGATTCTCATGAAGAAACTCACGTGGAAAGAAGAGGGAGGAGAACCGCTCGTGGAAGACATCCCCGCGGAGGAACTCGAGAAGGCGCAAGCCATGCACAAAGCCTTGGTGGAAGCCGCGGCAGAGAACGACGAAAGCCTGATGGAGAAATTCTTTGAGACCGAACAACTCACCGAAGATGAAATGCGTGAGGGCATTCGCAAAGGATTGGTCACGCGCAGCATCTTCCCCGTCTTCTGTGTCTGCGCAGGAAAGGACATGGGCGTGGGACGACTCATGGAATTCCTGGGCAATGTGGTACCGTTTGTCGACGAAATGCCCAAAGTGCACAACACACGCGGCGAAGAGGTCAGCCCCGACGAGAAGGCCCCCACGAGTGTCTACTTCTTCAAAACGGGAGTCGAACCCCACATTGGCGAAGTGCAGTATTTCAAAGTCATGAGCGGCGTGGTGCACGAAGGAGACGACTTGACCAACGCCGACCGCGGTTCGAAAGAACGCATGGCGCAACTCTTTGTCTGCTCGGGCGCCAACCGTGAAAAGGTGGAACAGCTTTCGGCTGGTGACATCGGCTGCACGGTGAAACTAAAGGACGTGCGCACCGGCAATACGCTCAACGGAAAACAGTGCGAACACCGCTTCAATTTCATCAAATACCCCAACTCCAAGTTCACACGTGCCATCCGCGCCGTCAACGAAGCCGACACCGAAAAAATGATGGCCGCACTCACTCGTTTGCGTCAGGAAGATCCCACGTGGGTGGTGGAACAGAGCAAAGAATTGCGTCAAATCCTCGTACACGGACAAGGCGAATTCCACTTGCGCACACTGAAATGGATTCTCGAAAACATCGACAAGATCAAAGTGGAATTCAGCGAACAGCGCATCCCCTACCGCGAAACCATCACCAAACCGGCACGTGCCGACTATCGCCACAAGAAACAATCGGGCGGTGCGGGACAATTCGGCGAAGTGCACCTCATCGCCGAACCTTACTTCGAAGGAATGCCCGAACCCACCCTGTTCAAATTCGGCAATCAGGAGATCCGCATCACGCCGCGCGGTAAGGAAGAAGTGAATCTCGAGTGGGGCGGAAAACTGGTGTTCATCAATAGCGTCGTGGGCGGTGCCATAGACACCCGCTTCATGCCCGCGATTCTCAAAGGCGTGATGAGCCGCATGGAACAAGGACCGCTCACCGGATCGTATGCCCGCGACGTGCGCGTCATTGTCTACGACGGCAAGATGCACCCCGTCGACAGCAATGAAGTGTCCTTCATGTTGGCCGGTCGCAACGCCTTCTCTGCCGCCTTCCGCGAAGCAGGTCCCAAAATTCTCGAACCCATCTATGACGTAGAGGTCTTTGTGCCCTCCGAAAAGATGGGCGATGTCATGAGCGATCTCCAAGGTCGACGCGGCATGATCGTGGGCATGACCTCCGAAAACGGATACGAAAAGCTGCAGGCCAAGGTGCCGCTCAGCGAAATGAGCAGCTACGCCACCACACTCTCCAGTCTCACGGGAGGACGGGCGTCGTTCATCATGAAATTTGCCAGCTACGAGCTCGTGCCCGGTGATTTGCAACAAAAGCTCATTGCCGAACACGCACAGCACGACGAAGAATAAACATCTTTCTTTGGGACACTATATAGAGACTTTACGGAAAAGGGGCAGCACCAATGCGTGCGCCCCTTTTCTTCTTTGAAGGAAACCATAAAACACGGGAGTTTTCCATCGGAATGCGAGACATAATCCCATCGGGCACGATAATTGCATTTCAAAACCGTCATCGGCACTCCGAAGCCTGCGCATCGCTTTCAAAATGGTGGGCACGGGATTCAAGAGATAGCACGTGGTTCCCAAAAGGATAGGCCGCCTGAGGATAGTTCGGCATGCGTCTTTACGGATCAAGGCCACTACAAGCTGTAAAAAGGCGACGCGCGACCTCGTGCTTCGGAACCGGAGCACAGTGACCACAGGTAATGCGCGACCGGTGCAACACAACACTATACGACCATCACTTAATATGAAACGATTCATGACTATTCTATTTTCCATCCTCCTCGGCGTGGCGCTTATCACCGTCATTGTGCTTCAACACCCCACGTTCGGTCGTGCACCGCGAGGCGAACGTCTGGCCCGCATCGAACGCTCGCCGCACTATCGCAACGGTCGTTTTCACAACCTTCGCAATGCACCCACAATGACCGGCTCAAAGTCGTTTGTACAGCGCCTTCGCGATTTTCTTTTCGACCGTCCCTCCCGCCTCAAACCTACGGATTCTCTCCCCTTTGTCCACACTGCGCTCGATTCGTTGGCGCGCAACAATGACAACGCCTTGGTCTGGCTCGGACACTCGTCCGTGTTTCTCCGCACCGATGGACTCACCTTCCTCGTTGATCCCGTTCTCAAAGCAGCCTCCCCCTTCTCTTGGATGTTTGCCCCCTTCAAAGGGGCAGACGGCTATCACATCGAGGATCTTCCCCCCGTAGACGTGCTCATCATCACCCACGATCACTATGATCATCTCGACTACCGCACCGTGAAATCCATTCGTCGGCGCGTCGGACGGGTCGTTTGTCCGCTCGGCGTCGGCGAACACCTCGAACGATGGGGATATCCCGCCGACCGCATCACGGAACTGGACTGGGATGAGGAGGCAGTGGTGGGAAACGGCATCAAACTCCACTGCTTGTCCACGCAACATTTCTCGGGACGCTCCTTGCATCCCGGCAATACCCTCTGGGCGTCTTTCCTCATCGAGAGTCCCACGCGCAAAATCTACCTTTCGGGCGACGGCGGTTACGACGACCGCTTCAAAAAGATCCGCCAACGCTTTGGAACCATCGATTGGGCGCTGATCGAAAACGGGCAATACAATGAAGATTGGGCCTACATTCACATGATGCCCGAGCAAGTGGTACAGGCCATTCGCGATCTGGCACCGCGGCATGTACTTTCCATTCACAACAGCAAATATGCACTCGCCCGCCACGATTGGGACGAGCCCCTTCGCCTGCTTTCTGCCGCCGCGGTGCGCGAAAACTTGCCGTTGCTCACGCCCCGCATCGGCGAAGTGGTGGACTTGAACAACGGATCGCAGACTTTCCGCCGATGGTGGGAAGAGGTAAAAGAATAGGCGCCGACTCGTCTGTAACACCACGACGACTTACGCCTCAATCGCGACGATCTGAGTGGTAGTTTCACGATATGCAAAGTACCGAGCCGAACATTAACCACAATAGGAGACGCGAAGTAGAAAAGAATTGGGGGGAAAGGTGCTTATTTCCCGATTTATTGTGCTACTTTTGCGGAAACCAAATATGACAAATAGCCTACATGCTGACGATTAAACAAATCAACGAAGATAAAGAAGCCGTGATTCGCGGCTTGGAAAAGAAACATTTCGCAGGAGCCCGAGAGGCCATCGAAGCGGTGCTCAACATTGACGGCAAACGCAAGAGTGCACAGGCGGAACTCGACGCTGTGCTCGCCGAACAAAAGACACTTGCCAAAAATATCGGTGCCTTCATGAAGGCCGGCCAGAAGGAAGAGGCAGAAGCTGCCAAGGCGCGTGTGGCAGAACTCAAATCGCGCAGCGCAGAGCTCGAGGAACTCAAAAAAGCAGCCGAGGAAGAGCGCACACAACTCCTCTACACCATCCCAAACGTGCCTTATGACATCGTCCCCGAGGGAGTGGGTGCTGATGACAACCTCGTTGTGAAGACCGGCGGCCACGAAACGCCCCTCCCCTCCAATCCCCTGCCCCACTGGGAGCTGGCAAAGAAATATGATCTCATCGATTTCGATCTCGGCGTCAAAATTACAGGCGCAGGCTTCCCGGTCTACAAAGGATGGGGTGCACGTTTGCAGCGCGCGCTCATCAACTTCTTCCTCGATGAGGCACGTGCAGCCGGCTACTTGGAGATCATGCCGCCCACGGTGGTCAACGAAGCCTCGGGCTACGGCACCGGTCAGCTGCCCGACAAGGAGGGACAGATGTATCACTGCGACCTCGACAACCTTTATCTCATTCCCACGGCCGAAGTCCCCGTCACGAACATCTACCGCGACGTGATCCTCGACGAAAGTGAGCTGCCCATCAAAAACTGTGCCTACACCCAGTGTTTCCGTCGCGAAGCCGGCAGCTACGGCAAGGACGTTCGCGGTCTGAATCGCCTGCACGAGTTCTCGAAAATCGAATTGGTGCGCATCGACCGTCCCGAACATTCGCAGCAAAGTCACGACGAAATGTTGGCCCACGTGGAAGGTCTGCTTCAGAAACTCGAACTTCCCTACCGCATCCTCCGTCTTTGCGGCGGCGACATGAGTTTCACTGCAGCACTGTGCTATGACTTCGAAGTTTACTCCGAAGCACAAGGTCGCTGGCTCGAAGTTTCCTCCGTTTCCAACTTCGATTGCTATCAAGCCAACCGTCTTCACTGCCGCTATCGTCGAGCCGAAGACAAGAAGATCGAACTTTGCCACACCCTCAATGGCTCCGCTCTTGCATTGCCCCGCATTGTTGCCGCCATCCTCGAGGATTTCCAAACGCCCGAAGGCATCCGCATTCCCAAAGCCCTGCAACCCTACATGGGCTGTGAGATGATTAAATAACCAATTGGGCTGTTCGTGTTGCGCTCGCCCGGCACTCCCCTCTTTCTCTTGAACCAGGTCGAAGAAATCGGAAGCAAAGACCGAAAAGCAGGAAAATGATGCCCGGAAATTGGGAGAATTCCCGATTTCCGTCGCTGAATTCGACCGCCGGTCGTGCGAAAACAACACGAACTCACCGCCCGCAAACAACAAAGCGCCATGAATATCGAACTTTTCATGCAGCAACTCGAAGCTCGCCACCCCGGTGAGAAAGAGTATCTCCAAGCCGTTCACGAAGTGCTCCTCAGCATCGCTGACATCTACGATCAACACCCCGAATGGGAGCGCGCTTCTCTGCTCGAACGCCTGGTTGAACCCGAACGCATCATCACTTTCCGCGTGCCCTGGGTCGATGACAAAGGCAAAGTGCAGGTCAACATCGGCTACCGCGTGCAATTCAACTCCGCCATCGGTCCTTACAAGGGCGGACTCCGCTTCCACGCGTCGGTGAACCTCAGCATTCTGAAATTTCTCGGCTTCGAACAAACCTTCAAGAACGCGCTCACCACGCTTCCCATGGGCGGCGGCAAAGGCGGTTCCGACTTCTCGCCGCGCGGCAAGAGCGACGCTGAGATCATGCGCTTCTGCCAGTCGTTCATGACCGAACTCTATCGTCACATCGGTCCCGAAGTCGACGTCCCCGCCGGCGATATTGGCGTAGGTGCCCGCGAAATCGGTTATCTCTTCGGACAGTACAAGCGCCTCACGCGCGATTTCTCCGGCGTGCTCACCGGCAAGAACCTCGAATTCGGCGGCAGTCTCATCCGCCCCGAGGCAACCGGCTTCGGCGGCCTCTACTTTGTGCGTGAAATGCTCGAACGTGCAGGCCACGACATCAAAGGAAAGACCGTCGCCATCTCCGGTTTCGGCAATGTGGCCTGGGGTGCAGCGACAAAAGCCACGCAACTCGGCGCCAAAGTCGTCACCATCAGTGGTCCCGACGGCTACATTTACGACCCCGAAGGCATCAGCGGAGAGAAAATCGACTATATGCTCGAATTGCGTGCCTCCGGCAATGACATCGTGGCCCCCTATGCTGAGGAATTCCCCGGTGCTCAATTCTTCGAGGGCAAACGTCCGTGGGAAGTCAAGGTCGACGTGGCCTTGCCCTGCGCCACGCAAAACGAACTCGACGGCGACGACGCACAACACCTCATCGACAACGGCGTGCTCTGCGTTGGTGAGATCTCCAACATGGGATGCACCCCCGAAGCCATCGACAAATTCATCGAGCACAAGATGCTTTTCGCACCGGGCAAGGCCGTCAACGCCGGCGGCGTGGCCACTTCCGGTCTCGAAATGAGCCAGAATGCGCTCCACCTCAGCTGGTCGGCAGAAGATGTCGACAAGCGTTTGCACCAAATCATGCACGGCATTCATCGCCAGTGCGTGGAACACGGCACAGATGCCGACGGCTATGTGAACTACGTGCGCGGTGCCAACGTGGCCGGCTTCATGAAAGTGGCCAAAGCCATGATGGCGCAAGGCGTCGTTTGAAGCCCTCGCACGGCAGCGGCGGAGTAAACGTCGCCGCGCCCCCAAGTGGAAAACAAATCCCCTCACGATCGAAAGATCGCGAGGGGATTTTTTGTGTCCGGGCGCCGGGGTGGAGAGCGAACATCTGCTTTTTCGTGCACAGTCGCCGCAGCAGAATCCGGCTGCCGGCACGCCGCGGCGCCTATTGCGGAGGGTCGCCAAAAAACCAGTCACTGTTCGCCACGCCGCGGCCGTCGCTCCACTTTCCCTCGTGTGCCAACAGCGCCACCTTGCGCTCCACTCCGCCGGCATAGCCCCCGAGCGCACCGCGCGCGCCCACAATCCGGTGACACGGCACAAGAATCGAAACGGGGTTGCGTCCCACGGCGCCTGCCACGGCGCGCACACCTACCGAAGGGCGCGGCCATCGGTGGCCCACGCGGAGCGCCAAGTCACCATAAGACAAGGTCGTGGCAAAAGGCACATCGAGCAACTCGCGCCACACGGCCAATTGAAATGGGGTGCCGCGCAAATCGAGATCAGGCAGGGGCGGCAATGGCAAAAGTCCCGAGAAGTAAGCGCGCAACCACTGCAGCGTGGTCTCGACAAAGGGAGGCAGATTCGCAACCGCCGCATGCGCCCCGTCCCATTCCAAGGCAAGGCATTGCGGCCGGGCTTCCGCTTGGTGCGACGTGGGGCAATGGCGTTCACCCTCGAACCATAGCCCCGAAAGCCACCCTCCCCGTCCGGCCAAGAGCAAAGGGCCGAGCGGGGAGGGCAAGCGATAAAGTGGGGTCAACAGTGATCCGCAGCTTTTCATGGCTCAACGGATTTGCACCGTCCCCGCATCGGGGAGTGCCTTCCAGCGATAACCGTAAGCATCGTAGGCATCGGTCACCACCACGAAGCAATCGGGCGCCAACTCCTTGACGCCGGCCGTGATGGCGGGCAATTCTTTCTGGCGCACCACGAGGAGCAAGATCTCCTTCTCCTGTTCGCTGTACAAGCCATAGGACGGTGAGCGCGTGGCCGTGCGGTCGAGCGTGTTGAGAATCCAGTTGCGCAACACACTGCCCTCCTCGGGCGTGCAAATGATGTGCACCAATTTCGCATCGGTCGTGCCGCTCACCACCACCCCGATGGAGCGGGCGATGGCAAACATCGTGATGAGCGAATAGAACGAGAGCATCCACGAGCGAGGCTCCGCGCTGCCCACATTTAGTCCCACGCCCATGCCGATCACCAGCAGACCCGCCAACACAATCGAGCCGTCGACGAGCATCATGCAATAGGAAAACGGGATGCCGGTGTACTTGTTGAGAATCATCGCCACGATGTCACTGCCTCCGCTCGAAGCCTGCTGACGAATCACCAAGCCGGTACCGATGCCCAACAGTACACCGCCGATCAAGCTGCTCACAATCAAATCGTGGGTCAGGTCTAAATGCCCGCCGAGCAGCTGAGTGGGATCGAGTGTGCGCATGGCTTCGCCGGCGGGATAGCTCAATTCGGTGAGCAAATTGACCATCAGCGGGAGAGCCACCGCCGCCACGATGGTGCGCACCCCCAAACGCCCGCCGAGCACCACCATCGAGATGAGCATCAGCGGGATTTGGATCATCAGCCCCAAGGTGCCGATGGCCATCGAGGGGAAAATGGCATGAATCACAATGCTGGCGCCGAAAGCCCCACCCGGCACGATGCCATAAGGGTTGATGAAATAGACTAAAGCCACCGCCGCCACGAGACACCCGAAGAGAATAAACGGGATGGAGCGAAGCGTGGCAGGCTGCGTGGCCTCACGCAGTAGATCACGGAACGAAAAATTCATGGGTAAGCTGTCTTTGTTAGGGAATCGGCCGCAAAAGTAAAAGTTTCATGCCGATCGGCAAAGTTTTGCCGCGTCAATTTAGGCAACAACGGGGAGTTTTCGTAAATTCGTCGGCACGAACCAATTCAACCCGATGAAACACACTCTTCTCGCCGGCCTCACAGTGCTGGCTCTCCTCGCAGCGCCGCAAGTCGGCACCGCATTTTCGCCTGCGGCAAAGCCAGCCGCACGCCCGCCGCTCGAACAGCCCGCCCCTCTCAAGGGTGTGCCGGAGCGCATCGTCCGCCACACCGGCTACGTCCTCTCCTTCAACAGTCAAACCCTCTGTCCCAACTGGTCGGCGTGGGAACTCACCGCCGCCGAAACCGAGGGCACGGAACGCAGATTCACAGAGTTCCTGCCCGATCCGCAATTGCCGGTGGCACAACAGGTGACCACCTACGACTACAAGGGCAGCGGCTACGACCGCGGCCACATGTGTCCGTCGGCCGACATGAAGTGGAGCCCCGTTGCCCAGCGCGAATGTTTCTATCTCTCGAACATCTGTCCGCAAGATCGCAGTCTGAACAGCGGTGCCTGGAGCAAACTCGAAAAGGCTTGCCGCCGGTGGGCCCAACAAGAGGGCAAAGTCTACATCGTGTGCGGCCCCGTTTTCGACAAACAGCGCAAGCACCTCACCATCGGCCGCAACCTGCGCATACAAGTGCCCAACGGCTTCTTCAAAGTGGTGCTTTCCACCCGCCGCGGCGGGGAGAAAGCCATCGGTTTCTACTATTCGAACCGCGACAGTCGACAAACGATGGACGAGGCGGCCATGAGCGTGGACCAAGTGGAGCGACTCACGGGCATGGACTTCTTCCCTCAGCTCAACGACGCCCTCGAAAAGCGCGTCGAAGCCGACTACAATCTACGGGCTTGGCGATAGGGGGCGCAGTGTGCGTTCATTTCGTGCCGGTGTAGCCCAGCGAGCGCAACAAGCTGACGACGCGTTCGCGAAAATCGCCTTGCACCAAGATCTCGCCGTCTTTCACGCTGCCGCCCACGCCACATTTTGATTTCAGTGTGCGGCCGAGATCGGCCAAATCGGCACTTGTGCCCACAAATCCCGAAACAAGGGTCGCGGTCTTCCCACCGCGACCTTTTTTTTCGATGCGCACGCGCAATTGCTGCGCAGCGGGCGCGAGGGTTTCGGCTTCTTCGCTTTCCGCAGTGCGGTAGTCAAAATCGGCAGCGGTGCTATACACCACGCCGAGACGGTCTTTCCAGTCGTTCATCATCGAGAGAAATGCTGTTGTTGTGTTGTGGATTCGAAAAATAAGGGAGTGGTGTGCGCCGGCCCGGTGCTCAGCGGCTCAACGATAGCGCCCCAGCGCAGCAAGTGAGCGCGACACGCGATTCAACTCCCGATCGCGGCGCACGGCCTCGCCGGGAATGCCCATGATGCGATCGACTTCCGCATAGAAGTGCGCACTGTGGTTGAGATGTGTGAGGTGAGCCAGCTCGTGGCAGACGACATAGTCCACCAAAGGTTCGTCGAGCAAGAGTAACCACACGTTGAAATTCACATTGCGCAGCGAGGAGCAAGAGCCCCATCGCGAACTCACGTCCTTGAACGTCAGTCGGTTGAAACTCACTCCTCCGCGTTTGGCCCACGCCTGCACGCGCGGTGCGAGCACGAGGCGA
Source organism: Prevotellaceae bacterium UBA1746 (assembly GCA_905369775.1). Lineage (GTDB taxonomy): Bacteria > Bacteroidota > Bacteroidia > Bacteroidales > Bacteroidaceae > Alloprevotella. Next base: position 3,453 of record CAJPJR010000018.1, on the reverse strand, counting down.
CACTGGCGGCGCAACTCTTCCACCACGCAGCGATTGAGCCACTCTTGTCGCTCACGCAGGCCGTAGTTCAACCCCGGAGGCAGGCGCAAACTCACCGCACCGGGCGCACTGCGCAATTGCGCCTCGGACAAACCGGGCACTTCCTCAATGTGGAATTGCAACAAAGCGGTGGAAATGGAAAAATCGGGGGTGATCTTGAAACGCATCTTTCGGAGTTTGAGGTGAACCGCGGGGGCGCGGAAGAGCAAAGGTAGTTTTTTCCCCCCGATACAGCAAACCAGATGCCATTTTCGTGCAGCACCGGCAGGAAACCGCGCAATCAGCGGGAACCGGTGCGCCACCTCGCGCAAAAACATGGGGGCTTTCCGCGAAAAATGGGGTGATTTTCGAGCAAAGTGGGGGACTTTGCACGGGAAGTGCCCTCTATTTTCGGCTTCGCGGCGACTTTGCGGCACTTCCGTCCCGCTCCACGACAGCGGACCGCAGCAAAAAAGCGCGGCCGTCGATGAATTTCACCGAAGGTGCGCGCCCAACTGGCGATTTTGGGCGTTTCGGCCGGAAGAATACAGACTCTGCCCGCGAATCTATGCTATTTCTGGCAGTTTCGTTCACCTTTACGGCAAATAATCGCTACTTTTGCAACATCTTTTACCCCCTATGGCGCAAGTCCACATTGCATTTTGCCCCCGCATAGGCAGCAGACGGTGCGGCGCGCCCACATTTCAACCCTACGAATGAAAATTCAACCTCTCCTCTCGGCGCCTTTGTATTGCGCCATGGCGCTCTCGTTCGGTATGCCTACCGCGCAGGGGCAGACCCTCGAACCGCTTCCTGTCGCCCCCCGCATCGTGCACAGTCTGACGACGGTTTCGGCGCAACCCACGGCACGGCGGCGCGGCAACTCGCGCCGCGAAGCCGACAGTTTGGCGGCGCTGCGACTCGAAATGCCACAACTCAAGGGCGACGCCGACGAACGCTATCTTGTGCACCGCGTGAAGTCGACGCAAAATGGACAAGATTCGACGATCAACCTCGCCATCGGCTACGACGCACATTGGCACCATCCGCGCTGGGTGGCGTTCAGATTCGACACGGAAACGCGCCCCACTCGCGTAAAGCGAAGCGGCAAGTTCACTTTCGACCCGTTGCTCGCCCCTTCTGAAAGACTCACCGGAAATGCTTATCAAGGAACGGGCTACGACCGCGGACACATGGTGGCCTCGAGCGACCGCACGTACTCATTAGAGGCCAACAAACAGACGTTCTACATGAGCAACATGTCGCCTCAAGTGGCGGAGTTCAATCAAAAATATTGGATTGCGCTCGAACGACTGGTGCAAGAGCTCGGCCGCAACGACAGTTTTGCCGACACGCTCTACGTGGTGAAAGGCGGTGCCATCAACGATCCGAAGGATTTTGTCAAGGTGCTGACCTTGGAAGGGAAAAAGGTGGCGGTGCCTCGCCACAATTACATGGCGCTGCTCAAAGTCAAGAACGGAACATATAGCAGTATCGGTTTTTGGCTGGAAAACAAGGACTACGGCCGCGCCGGTAAAAAAGAAGACATGGTGAAACATGCCGTGACGATCGCAAAACTCGAGGAACTCACGGGCATCAACTTCTTCCACAACCTGCCCGACGCGATCGAAAAGCGCATCGAATCCTACTATTCGTTTGCGGACTGGACGCTCGGTTCGGGTGGCTCAGGTGAACCCGGTGGATCTGAAGACACGGGTGGTTCAGGCGGAACCGGAGGTAGCGGAGAATCCGGCGGCTCAGGAGGAACGGGTGGAACCGGCGGAACGGAAGAACCCGGTGGATCCGGTGGCGATGAGACACCGCCCCATTCCATTGCCGCGCTCAACGGGAAAAAGGTGTTTGTGGTCAACAACTCTAATTACGGCCAACACTACCTGACACTCAACGCGAAATACGAGCCGGTGGCGCAGGATCTCGACAAGCCGGGTGCCGAACAGGCTTTCATTTTGAACTACGATACCAAGAACAATCGCTTTGCGCTGGTTCATGCGGTCACGGCGCGTCCGCTCACCTTGGCCACAGAAGGCAAATATGCGCTGAGCACCGGTGTGGTGGGTACGAACTTCACCTTTGAAACGACGACGAAAGACCACTTCCACGGAGGTATTCGTGCCGTGGAGAGCTCGCGCACGGACAATTACCTCAATGTAGAGAAAACCACAGGAGAGGAAGTTGCACTCCTGTTGGGCAAATTCGCCAAAAGAAAGGGAAGCAAGAGCCTTTGGGAGGTGTCTTCGGCACAAAGCATCAGCGAAGCCGATCTCACTGCCGCCGCACGGGCTCGATTTGAAGCGCTGCCAGCAGCGCCGGAAAGCGACGCATTCGGTGTGCCTGCCGGCTACAATCAGGATCTCCGGAAGGAAGCGGAAGCTGCAAAAGCAGGTCACGCCAATTTGGGCGACTACCGTATGCTCTTGCACGCTGCGGCCGAAGGTCGTCTCTACGGCGTGAATATGCCGAAAATGGGCGACTTCTTGCAAATGAAGACCAACGACGGCACAATGAGTGTCAGCGCGCAGGCTGAAAATGCCGACGACATGCGACTGACCTTGACCGGCGATGCGAACGAAAATGCGGTGTTCTTCTACGACGGAACGCACTTGGTGAACTTCGGTACGGGTTGGACGTTGCAACACAAGGCCGATGACAACATCGTGAGCCTGGCTGCGCCGACAACTGCGCCGACGACGGTGAAATTCGGTACGACAACTGACAACAAATACACCGTGCAGTTGGCCACCGGCGAAGACCACGCGGCAACACTGTGCCTCGACAAGACGGCCACAGAGCATCAAGTGGAGGGAACACAGGACGATGTGAAGCACAATACCAAAGCGCACTTGCAACTGCAGCGCGTGAAGGCCGTTTCACTCACGACCGACGCACAGGGCTACGCGGCCTTCTACGCTCCCATAGCTATGGAAGTGAAGGATGCCAAGCTCTATGCCGTGAATGGCTTCAACAATGAGAAGGCGCTGGTGGGATTGACGCCGATCGAGGGGAACACGATTCCCGCAGGCACGGCGGTTCTCCTCGCCGGCATGCCGAATGCGGCCATCACCCTCACGCCGACAACGACGGCTGCCGAGCAGCCGGCCGAGAATTTTCTCACCGGTGTGGCGCTGCCCACCGCACTTGCCGAGGACCAAGCAGCCTTCGCGCTCGACAACGGCATGATGGTGCGCCAAGAAAGCCGCCACCTCCGCGCTTTCCGCCCCTATCTCACGGCCAACACCACGGTGACGGCACCGAATCTGCAATTCCTCATCGGTAAGGTGACGGGACTACAATGGATGGCGCCCTCGCAAAAGGAAACACCGATCTATGATTTGAGCGGTCGCCGTGTGAAGGTGACCGTCTCCGGCAGAATTTATCTGCAAGGCGGGGTGAAGTTCATGCAACGCTGAAGAAGCA
>CAJPJR010000017.1 GCA_905369775.1 Prevotellaceae bacterium UBA1746 | reverse complement strand
CCTTGCAGGTGCATCAAGACGTAAGGCACACCGAGTCGTGCCACGGTGTGAAACATCGCGCGGTCGAGTGTGCCGCCGGAGATGTCGTTGATGAGCTGCACCCCGTAGTCTCTCACGCAGTGCAGCGCCACTTCCGCGCGAAAGGTGTCGACCGACAGCAGCGTGTCCGGAGCTTCCTCGCGCACCACTTCGAGTGCCGCGGCGAGTCGCCGCATTTCTTCGTCGGCACTCACCTCGTCGGCGCCCGGACGAGTGGAGTAGGCGCCCACATCGATGCAGTCCGCACCCTCCTCCACGAGTGTGCGCACGCGCCGGCGCAAGGCCTCGACATCGCTCACCGGAGTGCGCGAGTCGGCAAAGAAAGAATCGGGAGTGGCATTGAGGATGCCCATCACCAGCGGGCGGTCGAGGGGAAAAAGGTGGTCGTTGATGCGAAGCGTGTGTGTCATGATTTGAAGGAGAATGCGACGTCGAATACTTGCAAAGTTAAGAGGTGACGCGTGGATCGCAAAATAAACAAGCGACTTTTTCGGTTCATTCGCTAAGAAAATGTACTTTTGTAGGCACGAACCAAGAACAGAATTATGACACTTCCCCAACTCTATGATATCTACCATCGTCATCCCGTGGTGACGACCGACACGCGCCACTGTCCCGAGGGCAGTCTTTTCTTCGCGTTGCGCGGCGACAAGTTCGACGGCAACGCCTTTGCACTCGACGCCTTGGCCAACGGTTGCGCCTACGCCGTGGTGGACGATGCCGAAGTGGCCGCGAAAGATGCGCGTTGCCTTTTTGTCGACGACGTACTTTCCGTCTTGCAGGAACTGGCGGCTCACCACCGCCGTGTGCTCGACACCCCGGTGTTGCAGATCACCGGCACCAACGGCAAAACCACCACCAAAGAACTCGTTGCCGCGGTGCTCGGCGAGAAATTCAAGGTGCTCTACACCGAAGGCAACCTCAACAATCATATCGGTGTGCCCCTCACGCTGCTCCGTTTGCTCCCCGAACACGATTTCGCCGTGATCGAAACCGGCGCCAACCACCCGGGCGAAATCGCGCAGCTGAGCAAAATCGTGCAACCCAATTGCGGACTCATTACCAATGTCGGGAAAGCGCACCTCGAAGGTTTCGGCTCATTCGAGGGCGTGGTGAAAACCAAAACCGAACTCTACCGCTATCTTGCACAGCGCAACACCGAAATCACCGAAACCCTCATCACCGGCGAAACCCGCTTCAAGCCCGACGCTGTGCCGTTCTTCGTTTTTGTCAACGGCGACAACGAATTTCTCATGCCCCACGTGGCCGAATGCGGTTTGCCTTCGCTCACCTACGGCAGTCCCGGACATGGCTACACCATCGAGGGCGAAGTGGTGGACTGCACGCCTTTCTTGACGCTGCGCTGGCGCAAGGCCGACGGCGCATGGCACAAGGTGAGCACGCAACTCGTGGGCGCCTATAATATAGATAATGTGTTGGCGGCCGTGCTCGTGGGACTTTGTTTCAAAGTGCCCTTGACCGCCATCGACCATGCCTTGCAACACTACGCCCCGCACAACAATCGCTCGGAATATCGGAAAACGGAGCACAATTCGCTCATCATCGATGCCTACAATGCCAACCTCTCGTCGATGCAAGCCGCCCTCACCAGTTTCCGACAGACCACTGCGGCCCACAAAATGATGATTCTCGGCGATATGCGCGAGTTGGGCGCTGCTTCGGCCGATGCACACGCCGAAGTGCTGCGACAAGCCACCACGTGCGGTTGCGAAGAAATCTGGTTGGTGGGCGAATGCTTCACCGCAGCAGCTTCGGCCCTGGCCCTGCCCCCGGCCGTCAAGGTGCGCACCTTCGCCAACGTCGAAGCCGTGGAGAACGAATTGCTCAGCCACCCGGTTTCCGATCATTTGATTCTCATCAAAGGCTCCAACGGCACCCGACTGTTCCGTTTGCCCGAGTTCCTCTGAACGGAATAACCGCCGTTTGAAGGCGAAAATGGGAGCTTCTACTTATTTCTGCAATATTGATGTTACAGAATTGTGCTAATTGAATTTTTCTTCCACTTTTTTCCGCCCAAGTCTTGGCAGTGAACGAAAAAGTGCCTACCTTTGCATCGCAATCGGGAAGAAAGCCTGATTGAAATGATCGCGGAGTGGAGCAGTTGGTAGCTCGCCAGGCTCATAACCTGGAGGTCGCCCGTTCGAGTCGGACCTCCGCAACTAAATAAAGCATCAACCTCGGTTGGTGCTTTATTCTTTTTGTGTCTATTCTCCATTTTTCGTCCCCACACCCTTAGAAAACACCGATTGTCGCGCTTGTATGTTGGCATTTATATTTAATTTTGCAGGAGCAATCGGCAGCCGGCGACGCAATTTGCCGCGAGACGCGAGTCGCCGATGCACTCTCACATGCAAGATCCAATGGCGCAACCCTTTCTCATAGACATCGACCGCATCCTTTCCGACAAAATGGGCGCCAAGGCTCGTTATGTGCCGAACTTCGTGGTGCGCTATCTCAAAAACATCGTCCACCAAGATTGGCTCAATGAGTTCATTGTCCAAGAAGGCGAAAAGCAAGGCGTGCAGTGGTTGGAAGATTGCATCCGCCACCTCGATTTGCACATCGAAGTGGTGGGGAAGGAACACCTCCCCTCCGATGCCGACGGCCGCCGTTTCACCTTCGTCTCCAATCACCCCCTTGGCGGCGCCGACGGTGTGGTGCTCGGCGCCATCCTCGGCCGGCATTACAACGAGCGCGTGTGCTATCTGGCCAACGACCTCTTGATGAACCTTTCCGGAATCGCACCGCTCATCGTGCCCATCAACAAGACCGGTCGCGAAGGGCGCGAACTCTCGCAGCGCGTCAGTGCCGCTTTCGCCGGCGACAAGCACATCATCATGTTCCCCGCCGGTCTCTGTTCGCGTCGCATCGACGGAAAAATCCAAGACATCCCGTGGGCCAAAACCTTTGTCACGAAGAGTGTGGAATCCCATCGCGACATTGTGCCCATTTATTTCGAGGGTCGCAATTCCGATCGGTTCTATCGGCTGGCCACATGGAGCAAGCGGCTCGGCATCCGCTTCAATCTCGCCATGCTCTACCTCGTGGACGAACTCTATCGCCATCGCGGCGGCCATTTCCGCGTTGTCATCGGACAGCCCATTCCGTGGCAGGAGTTCACGTCGGCACGTAGCCCCATCGCCTGGGCAGCCCACGTGCGCGAACTGGTCTATCGGCTCCCCAATTGATCGGACGCTGTCCCACTCGCCTTGGTATTTCAGACTCTACCGCCCCGTCGGGGCGTGGAGTTCCCTCATAAATTCTCGACAATGGAAGAAATCATCGCCCCGGTATCTCGCGACCTCCTGTTGCAAGAGCTCACCCCCGAACGTCAGCTCCGCAAGACCAACAAGGCCGGCAACGAGATCTACATCATCACGCACCACAATGCCCCGCACGTGATGCGCGAAATCGGTCGTCTGCGCGAAATAGCCTTTCGCGCCGCCGGCGGCGGTACCGGAAAAGCCCTTGACCTCGACGAGTTCGACACGTGCGAGAAACCCTACTATCAGCTGGTGGTGTGGAATCCCGACGCTTGCGAAATCTTGGGCGGCTATCGCTTCCTGCCGGCTTCTGACATCACGTTCTGCCCCGACGGACAACCCTACCTGGCCACCGGCCACATGTTTCATTTCTCCGATAATTTCATCGAGAATTTCCTCCCGCAGACCGTAGAGCTCGGCCGCTCGTTCGTCACCCTCGAGTACCAGAGCACCAACAATCTCTCCAAGAGTCTCTACGCGCTCGACAATCTTTGGGACGGCCTGGGTGCCCTCACGGTGATGATCCCCGATTTGAAATACTTCTTCGGGAAAATGACCATGTATCCGAGCTTCGACCGTGAGGCGCGCGACATGATACTCTATTTTCTCAAACGTCATTTCGGCGACCGCGACGGACTTATCACCGTGGCCGATCCGGTACTGCTCGAAACGCCCGAAGAAAAGCTTCGCGCGCTTTTCGTTGAAGATGATTTCCGCGCCGACTACAAGATTCTCAACCGCGCCGTGCGCCAACGGGGCTTCAACATCCCGCCGCTGGTGAGCGCCTACATGAGTCTTTCGCCCACGATGCGCGTGTTTGGCACCGCCATCAACGACACGTTTGGCAATGTCGAAGAAACGGGTATCCTCATTGCCGTCGACGAGATCCTGGAAGAGAAGCGCAAGCGCCACATCGAAAGCTACGTCGACCCCAACTCGCTCACGCAACTGCCCGAATTGTTTTTCGAGACCATGCGTCGCTGAGCGAAATGTCTCAACAGCCCTATCGTCCCGATGCACCCATTGCGGTGTGTCGGGATTTTTTCATCAAGTCAAAGAGCATTTGCGCTGATCCACAGGACAGTAGTCCACGGAATTTGACGCTATGTGGACGCCGCAGAGCGACGGGAAAAGGGAAAGGTTGTGTTTTATCGAGCGCAAAGATAAGTCTTTTGTTTCGAACTGTCGTGATTTTCGACGAGAAATGTTTTTATTTTTCGATCTCGCGAACGGAAAAACAAAAACACGGGGACTTTTTTTCGAACTGCCCCTTGTTTCTCTCATCGCCCTCCTCCTTTTCGTTGCCTTCTCTCCTTGCTTCGCACATTCGTCGCCGGCCCCCAGTTGGGTGCTCCCTCGCGCATGACGCACGCGCGGGGGGATGCGCACCCGCGCCTTGCGCACTCAGCAAGTTTCCACTTTTTTGCCTTCACCCCTCATCTGCAATCTGTTGAATTGCTGAATGTTAGGGGTGAAGGCTTTTGCATTTCCTCTATCTTCACCGGAGGGTGAAGGAGCTTCACCGAAACCTTCACCCACAAAGCACTGTTGCTCAATACATTGTGCCCATCGGGTGAAGCGGTGAAGGCAAAAAACGAAAAACACCTGACGCGTGCGCGTGCGTGCGCGCACGAAGAGCGTGGGAAAGATCGGGGCAATCGGCGCGCGTGCGGTGCACGACGGAGGACAACGAGGGCAATTGCTGCGACAATCGAATTGTGGCAGTACAGGAGTGGGCTATCGATTTCTTTTCTTGGGCGGTTGGCTGAGTTTGTAGGAAACCTGGATCATGGCGTAGGAGGGCAGTGAGTTGTACCACGTTTCCACGATGCCTTGTGCGTTGATCACTTTCGTCACGTTGCTGAGTCCGCCGAAGATGTCGTAACCCTCTAAGGCCACATTTAGGCGACCGCGAAGGAAGGTCTTTTCCAAATGCGCATTGGCCACGAAACGCAGGTCGTTCATGCTGGCATCGCTGTACCCCGCGCGTTGATAGAGTTTGCAGTCCGTGCTGAAGGCGAATTGACCCGGGAGCGGGAGCTGCATGTTCAGTCCGTAGGTCACATCAAAACTGTTGATGGTTTGGAAGTTCTTGCGCGCCGACGTGGCATGCCAATAGCGTGCTCCGATGCTTCCATCGAGGATGACGCGTTTAATTTTGGCATTAAAACGGAGGTTTTGCTGCACCGCAAAGTTTTGTACCGTGCTTCGCTCCGTTACATAGTCCACACTGTTGCGGAAATCTGCCTTCGTCTCGCTGGTAAAGAGCGTCTGCCTGTCCTTGTCAAAAGGCCGTTCCCAAAACATTCTAGCCGCAGCATGCCAGTTGCCGTCTACATTTCTCGGAGAAAAAGTGCGCACACCGGTGGCGGCATCGTAGGTCTGCCCGTGAGCAACGGCATTGCGCGTGACGTCCCAAGCGGCGTCGATGAAAAACTTCTTCCCCTCTTTCCATTTCCACCAGCTTCTCGAGAAAGTCACCTTGTGCGAGGTGCTACGCTGAAGATGAGGGTTGCCGCAATAGAGATTCAGCGGATCGGCGTTGTCGGTATAGTCAAGCAGATTGAACAGCTCGGGATAGGCAGCATGCATGCGGTAGGTGATATGGCAATTGTCGAATCCCCAAGAGAGGGTGGGGAGGAAGAACAATTGGTTGCGTCGAGGATGAGCGTGCAAGGCGTCTCGGCGGTAGGTCAGGCGCTCGATGCTTCCGTTGACTGTGGGGGTAAAAGTGATATGCTGGTTGGGCAACTTCCCACCCAACCAAATTGTGCAGCGCGCACCGAGTGTGCCGTTCAGGGAGTTGTGACGGCTGTCGTAGGAGTTCGGGGTATCCAATGTTTGCAATAAGGCTGCCGTGGTGGAAGGCAGTGCGCCGAACTCCGGCGTGCTTGCGCCTAATCGGTCGAGGCGATAGAAATTGCGGTTGTCTTCGAGATGCGCTGCGCTGACCTCCAGAAAGGAGGTGATACTTCCCCATTCGGGGCGATAAACGTATTCCGTTCGGAATTTGGCGTGAATTTTCGTTGTCGGCACATCGACAAAACGCAACTGATGCTCGTCCGGCCGAAGGCTCTGCGCCGATTGGCCGTAGCGCAAGCGGTAGTCGGAGAAGGTGGTGCCGGTTTTGCGCTCGAAATCGGCATTGACTTCGATTTTAAAGTAATCGGGAGTGTGGGCTACTTTTGAAAAATAGTTTGCATTCACCTTCCCAGACCACGCATGCTCGCGACTCTTCTCTTGATTCTGCTGGCGATTGGTGAGCAACTTCGCCAAACGTTCGCTCGAACTCAGGAACAAGCTGTCTAATGACGCAGCGCGATAGGCATCTTTCGGATCGGCTGAAAATTCGCCCCCTTGCGACAAAGCGTTGTTGTGATGGTGTTGATAGTACAAGGCGGCAAAGACATTGAAGAATCCTTCGTCTCGCTTTCTTTCATAGGCTTGCTCTGTCTGCACCTTGAAGTGACTGCCCTCTGCTTCGCGACGTGCGCGATTGAATGTACTATTGGGCAGTGTGGGTTGAAAGCTTTCAGTGGCTGTGATGCTTTGGTTGAAAGTGTTTTGATGGTAGATTTTGGCGTGGCCCACGTATTTCCACTGGTCCTTATCGCCTTTGACGAGGAATTCAAAGCCGGCTGTTTGCATCTCGGTGCGTCCGGAGGCCGAACCGTTGGCGTTCCAGTTGCCTGAAGTGCCCGGTTCGCGCGTGTCGTTGGTGTTGTTGGCATTGGCATAGAGAGCCAACCGCGAGTGGTCGGTGAAACGGAGTCCAAAGAGGCGTGCGAGATAGCGATCGGCCGTGCCGTAGCCTGCTCCGACGTTGCCCACCCATCCGATGGCGTATTCGCGTTTCAGATTGACGTCCACCACCAGAGGCAGGTCTTCTTTGCGCTCGTCTTTGCCTTTGGTGATAAAGCTCCAAGCGTGTTCCTTGCGATAAACCTTCACCTTGTTCACCATGTAGGCCGGCAGGTTTTCCAAGGCCACACGCGGATCTCCGCGAAAGAAGTCTTCGCCATTGACCAGCAGACTGCTCACATACTGCCCATTGACGGTGATTTGTCCGTCGCGCAATTGAAATCCAGGGAGCAACTTGATGAGGCCGTCGAGCATCGAGCCTTCGGCCAATTGAAACGCGTCGGCGTTGTAGATGAGGGTGTCGCCTTTTACCACCATGCGAATCTTTGAAGTGCGCACTTCTGCTGCGCCCAGTTCGATGTCGCGATGCTTACCGACCTTCTTCATCATAATTTCTCCTACCGATCTGCGCAGTTCTCTGCGTCCTAGATCACGTTTGTAGAGGTTGGCATACTGCGTGACGTAGCCTTCCTTCGAAAAACGAAAGATGTAATCGGCACGCAACAGAAATAGTCCTCGAAACTCGTCCCCGAAATTGTAAGAGGAATGGCCGTATGAATAGTTCTTATCAGTGTTGTGTTGCGAAACAAGGGAACTATCGGGACGTAGCACTTCGACCTTTACGCCTTTGAGCATTTCGTGGGTGAAGCTATCCATGACTTTGGCATAGACAGCAATGCTGTCACGTTGAGATTGTGCGTGGAGTGTGCTGAAAGACGCGAGAGCGAGGAGGAATAACAATAGATTTCTCATGATTTCATGGTTTGGTAAAAGCGGAAGAGATATTATAGAAGGTATCGTGTGCGAATTTAATAATTTGTTTCTATTATAACGTATGAGAGGCGGAGATTTGAGTTCCCAACTTTCGTTTTGCGAACTTTTTGTTGATTTTCTTCCGCGTACTCGCTGCCTTTTCGTCAGTAAGTCGTCGAAGTTAGCATTTTGTGAGATCTTTGTCTCTTGAGTCTCTTGTCAAATAGACGTGTCGCGCTCAATTGCCGATGAGCTTAAAATGAATTCCCGTCCCCGAAACACAACACATGCTGTGGTCTCGGGGACGGGAATTCGTTTGGCGAAAAGAGAGTGTCGCGAGCGCTTTAGACGAGTCGTTCCAGTCCGCTGGGGACGGTTCTCCGTAGGACGTCGAGGCGGGGACGCTCGGCAAAGGGGAGAGCGTCGATGGCTTCGGCCACCGTGCGGCGCGCCGTTTCGGGGTTGTTGTTTTCGGCACTCAGGTGGCAGAGCCACACGCGGCGTGTCTCGGGCGTGAGGTACTGCTTCAAGGCTTCGGCCGTGAGGCGGTTGTCCATGTGTCCGCGTCCGCCGGAGATGCGTTTGCGCAGGTAGAGCGGGTAAGGGCCGTTGTCGAGCAGCTCGCGGTCGTAGTTGGCTTCGATCACGAGGTAGCGGGCACGCTGCACATAGGGGATCATGGTTTCGGTGAACTGCCCCGCGTCGGTGATGAGGCAGAAGGTGGGGCGTCCGTCGCCTCCTTGCGGTGCAAAGAGGTCGGTGGCGTTGGTTTCTTCCGGTTCGATGAGTTCGATGAAGTAACCGTTGTTGTCTGTCGCATCGTGAGGAACGGCAAACGGCGTGATGCGGAAATTTCCCACCTCGAACGGCGTGTTGAGCACCGTGCAGCGTTGCAAGTCCTCGGGGATCTTTTTCGTCATGAAGCGATTGCGCACGATTCCTTCGTGCACGGGCATCGAAGCGTAGACGGGGATGCGGAATTCGATGGAGAGCGGCCCCACGGCTTTGATGTGATCCGTGTGGTCGTGGGTGACGATGATCGCTTTGATTTTGGGCATCGTCAGTCCGTAGTCGCGCATGTGTTTTTTGAAGGCGCGAATGCCGATGCCCAAGTCGATGAGAATGGCTTCGCCGCGCGATTCGAGATAGTAACAATTGCCGGAGCTGCCGCTGCCGAAACAGATAAATTGCATGGAAAGAAGGAGTCAGAAAGGAGAAGTGAGCCGCGGAACCTCAGAAAGGCAAACCCACGGCGAAGTGGAGGGTGAAGTCGCGCGAGAGATTGGGGTGGAAAATGGGGTAGTGCAGCGCACCGGAAGGCACTGCGGGATCGATGGCCTTCATTCCGCCGTCAAAACGCACGATGAAGTAGTTGAGATTCAGGCGCAAGCCCAATCCGTAGGAGACGGCCAGTTCGCGCAGACAGGAGTCGAAGCGAAATTGTCCGCCGTCCGGTCCCGTTTTGCCGCGGGTGGTCCACACATTGCCGGCGTCGACGAAGGCCGCCCCTTCAAATTTCCAGAAGAGCGAACTGCGATATTCCATCGAGAGGTCGATCTTCAGATTGCCGGTTTGGTTGATGAAGTCGATATTCCCGTCCTTCTGCGCGTAGCGTCCGGGGCCGAGTTGTCGCACGTTCCACCCGCGCACCGAATTGGCGCCTCCCGAGAAGTAGCGTTTCTCGTAGGGGATCACTTTCGAATTGCCGAATGGAATGGCGAGCCCGAATGCTGCATGCCACGCCAGCGAATTGTTTTCCGAGAGCCGCACGCTTTTTGAGAAGTCCACATCGAACTTCACATATTGCGAATAAGGGATGCTGAAGATCGCGTAACTTCCGTCGGCCGTTTGGTGCATGCGCAGCATCTTCGAGATGCCGTAGAGGAGGTTACCGGCCGTTTCCACGCCGGCGCGAATTTGGTAGCCGTTGGTGCGATAGAGGTTGGCCGATCCCGGAGTGCGCAAGGAATTGTAGACAAATCCATAGGCGGCCCGCATGATGAAAATATTCTCGTACGAATAGCGGAGCACGGCATAGCGTGGGTTGTCGCCTTCGAGGTAGGTGCGGCGGAAGGTGTCGGAAATCCACGGCATGAACACGTAGTTCAGCGACACAATGTCCAGGTGATGTCGCAGATTGGGTCGCGCATGGCGATTCCAGTCCACGCTCCACGTGCCCGTCAGCACCCGACGGTAAAATTCCGGTCGGTTTTGCGAATTGTACATCACCGAAAAGTCCGTACTTCCCTTGTAGGTGCGCAAATTGCGCTCGCCCGGCGAGATGGGCAGCGTGGGGAAGCGCAGCGTCGCTTCGACCCCGTATTCCGTGTAATTCTGGTTGCGATACCCCTCCAGTCGGCGGATGGCCTCGTAAGCTCCACGAAATTTGAGGAAGAAACTCTCCGCGCCGCGGAAGAGATTGCGTTGGGTATAGGTGAGGGTCGCCGCTCCTCCTAAATCCCCGGCCGTGTTCGTCCCTTCGAGGTCGAAACTGATACCGTTCGGCTTGTTGAGTTGCACCAGCAGATGCACATTCACGGTCGAATCGCCGGGAGCCGGTTGGGCGTAGTGGATGTTCGAGTAGTTCACCGCCGCCAGCGCATTGAGGTTTTGGTAGGTGTATTGTGTGGCGACGTCGCGATAGAGACTATCGGGCAGGACAAAGAGGTTGCGCACGTAAGTGTGTCGATTGATGCGCGTGTGCCCGGCCGCCTCAAACGTGATGTTGCGGTAGAACGAACTGTCGGTCGGTGCTTCCTCGGTGTTGAGTTCGATGAGCGAAACGCGGCCGATGCGATAGACCTGGTAGGCCATCCGTCGGTCCACCCCTCTCGGCGCCTGCACGCGCAGAGTGAGTCGCACCGCCTGACTCAGAGGGAGGGTGTCGGCTACAAAACTCACATACTCATTGTTGGCATTCATATAGCCGTTGTTTTGCAGTCGGTGCACGATGCGCGTGCGTTCCTCACCGAGCAGCGCGAGGTCGAGCGGCATGCCTTTGTAGAGTTTCGAATTCGACGAATCGGCCATGATGAGCCTCCGCACGGTGTCGTTGTCAAATTCTCGCCGCAGTTCGTGCACATACGAGCGATTGCCCGGCAAGAGGCGGTAAGTCAGCGCGACCCGCCGCTGTTTTTGTGTCAATGTGGTGTCGACGCGCGCTTGCAAATAGCCTTTGCTCTGCAAGGCCATGCGCAGTGCCGCCATCGAGTAGCCGGTCAGCGTGTCGTTGTAGACCACCGGCGCCTCGCCGATGCGATGCACGATGCGGTTGAGCGCATTGCGTTCGTTGGTTCCCGACAGACAGTAGATGCCGAGCGGCACTTTGAGGGTGCTGAGCCAGCGCGAGTTGGCTTCCTGTCGCACGTAGTTTCGATAGTCGGCGGCGGCCACCTGCGGATTGTTGCTCGTGAGGTGAACGCGCGTGAGCATCGACCGCCCCTTCGGAACAAAACGCACGGCCGAGCACCCCGTCAGCAACGGGATGAGCAGTAGCATGAACAGAAAGCGGCGGAGGGACTTCACGTGAGGCTATTTTAGACTGCAAAGATAGGCATTTCGGAAAAAAGGTCGTACTTTCGCGCTACGTTTTCTCTCGGCGCGCGCCGTCATCCCATGCTCAGCAAAAACAAACAAAAACTCATTCGCAGCCTCGATCGCAAGAAAAATCGCGATGCCGAAGGACTCTTTCTGGCCGAAGGTCCCAAACTGGTGACCGAACTGCTGGCCCACTTTCGTTGTCGCCTCTTGGTGGGCGAACCGGCGGTGTTGAGCAAAGTGCCCTTCGAGGCGAATGCCGTGGCCGAACGGGTCGAAGTCACCGCCGAGGAATTGGCGCGTGTGTCGTTGCAGCGAGCGCCGCAAGGCGTGCTGGCTGTGTTCGAAAAGCCGCAGCCGGTGGCCGCGCAAAGTTTGCTCCCCGTGGCCGGTCGGAGTCTTTGTTTAGCCCTCGACGGGGTGCAAGACCCGGGCAACGTGGGCACCATCGTTCGCATTGCCGACTGGTGGGGCATCGAGCACGTGATCTGTTCGCACGACACAGCCGATGTGTTCGCCCCCAAAACGGTGCAATCCACCATGGGCGCTTTGGGGCGCGTCGGGGTGCACTACACCGATTTGCCCGCCTGGCTCGATGCGCTCCCCGCCGGTACGCCGGTCTACGGCACCTTGCTCGATGGCGACAACCTCTACGATAGCGAGTTGACGCCGCACGGCATCATCGTGATGGGCAACGAGGGCAACGGCCTTTCGTCTGCCGTCCGCGAGCGGGTGAGCCATCGTTTGCTCATTCCGAGCTTCCCCCCCGATCGCCCCACCAGCGAAAGCCTGAACGTGGCCGTGGCCACCGCCGTGACCTGTGCCGAGTTTCGGCGCCGCAGTTGAATTTTGAGTAGTTCGTCTACCGATCCGGAACAACTTATGATAGAAATACTTTTCATTGTCCTCCCTCTCTTTCTGCTCCTCCTGTCCGTGGGGCTCAACGTCTATTTTCGCGCCACCGCCTTCAAACCGGTCATCGCTTGTGCCGACGCACAGTCGGCCCGCGTGCTGCCCGCGCCTCCCGTCGAGGGTGGGGTGGTGGGCACCGCCGCCGCGCCCTTAGATCCACTGGTGTCCATCATTCTGCCGGTGCAAAACGAAGCCGAAACCCTCAGTCGGCACCTCCCGCAGTTCTTGACGCAGCGTTTCGGTCCTTATGAGGTGGTGGTGGCCAATGCCGCCGGCGAAGACGGAGCAGTGGTCGAAGTCGTGACGCGTTTTCAGGCGCAGCACGGCCATTTGCGCTACACCTTCGTCCCCGAGAGTCGTCGGCGCAACGTCGATGCCCACAAGGTGGCCGTGGCCCTCGGCGTCCGTGCCGCCCGTGCGCCGTGGGTGGTCGTCGTGGAGCCCGACAGCCGTCCGATGAGCGACGAATGGTTGCAGCACCTTGCCACCCACTTCACCGACGAGAACGACGTGGTGATGGGTTATGCCAACTATGAGCACGAAGATTCGACGGCCGTGCCCGAAGCCAATCGGCTCCGCGCGTGGGACTGGGCGCGGAGTGCGCGCTCTGTGCTCGCCGGCCATGCCGCGGCGGCCGACGGCGGCCACGTGGCTTTCCGCCGCGAATGGTTTTTGCAAAGCGGTGGTTTCGCCGGCAGTCTCGATCTGCCCTTCGGCGCCTGTGCGCTGTTGGCGGCGCGCGCCGATGCCCGGCGCGTGGCAGTCGAGATGCATCCCGCGAGTGTCGTGCGCCAGGTGATGCCCGACTGGGAA
This sequence comes from Prevotellaceae bacterium UBA1746, assembly GCA_905369775.1. Lineage (GTDB taxonomy): Bacteria > Bacteroidota > Bacteroidia > Bacteroidales > Bacteroidaceae > Alloprevotella. The sequence continues at coordinate 22,291 of CAJPJR010000017.1, read as the reverse complement.
ACGTTGCACATGCGTCGCAAAGAGCGGGCTGTGGTGCTGCAACGCACCGCCTACACGGCGGTTTACGTTTCGCCGCGCGAGCGTTGGAACAAAGTCATGACCGCAGTGGCGCTGGTTGCGGCGTTGTTCTACGTGGTGGGTCGGCTGTTGGCTTTCGCGCCGGCACTGCACACGCTCTGGACGGCCAACGGCTGCACGCGTTGGGCCGCAACGGCGCTCTATGGCGCGGCGTTGCCCATGTATGCACCGGAGCAACTGGCCTTCGACGTGCCGGCCGCGTTGTTGTTGATCTGGATGTTGTGGCAACCCTATCGCGGCGAACGGCGTTTGCTGCGTGCGCTGCACGAGCTGTAGGATACACACCGCAAACGTGCATGCTCGCGCGCTCGCGTACGCGCGCACGTCAGGTAGTTTTCGAAAAAAGCCTTCACTCCTTCACCGACCGGTCGCAAAACATTGACCGACTGCTGTTTAGGGGTGAAGGTTTTTGCTTTTTTCCTTCACCTTCGCCTTCACCGTTTTGCTCCCCCGATTTCTTCTCGATTGGTGCCTGTTTTCGGCGAAAATCCGCGACGAAAATTCTTCACTTTCGGGGTGAAGCCACGGAACGAGAGAGGTGAAGGAAAAAATAATAAAGTCTTCACCCTTAATCCGCTGTGCAATAGTGAAATATGCGAGGTTGGTGAAGAGGTGAAGGCTTTTTTCTGAAACTGACTGAGGCGCGCGTGATGCGCGAAAGGCGGTGCTGAAAACGAGAGACGGGGTGCGCGCCGAGAACCATGGGAGGAAAGGAAAGAAAAGAGGGTGTTTTTTCGTGCGGGTCGGGAAGATGCGTGCGCGTTCGCGAGGGGACGAGAGAAGCCATTCGGTGTGCGTGCCGCTGAGGCGTGCGTTGTGCAAACACCGCGCGCGTGGCGAGTCGGTGGCGCCGAGAGTTGCGCGCTGCCGCGGATGAAATGCCGGTGTGGCGACCGCGGCCGAAACGAAGGACGGGGAGGAGACAGAAACGAAAAAGGATCGATTCGTGAGAATCGATCCTTCTTGGAGTAGCGAGGCCGGGGATTGAACCCGGGACCTCAGGATTATGAATCCTGCGCTCTAACCAGCTGAGCTACCTCGCCGAGTGAACTTGTGAGTTGTTCCTCGTTTGCGAGTGCAAAAGTAGGGCATTTTTTTGTAGTGACCAAATTTTCGCTCGAAAAAAAGCAGATTTTCTTTACCTCCGCGATTTTCCTGTCGCCGACGGGGCTTCATTCGCCGCGAATGATGTATTTTTGTTTTGCACTTATCACAACACATTTCACATGGAACAAAACAAACTATCGATCGACACGCAGTGCGTGCAAGCGGGTTGGACGCCCAAGAACGGCGAACCGCGTCAATTGCCTATTTATCAGAGCACCACGTTCAAATATGAAAGCACCGAACAGATGGGCCGCCTCTTCGACTTGAAGGAATCGGGCTATTTCTATTCGCGCTTGCAGAACCCCACCTGCGATTCGGCCGCTGCGAAGATTACCACGCTCGAAGGCGGTGTGGCCGGCATGCTCACTTCGAGCGGTCAGGCGGCCAGCTTCTATGCGGTGTTCAACATCTGTGAGGCCGGCGGACATTTCATTGCCACCAACGGCATCTACGGTGGAACGTTCAACCTCTTCGTGGTGACGATGAAGAAAATGGGTATCGACTGCACGCTGGTCGATCTGGATGCGAGCGACGAAGAATTGCGCGCCGCCTTCCGTCCCAACACGAAGCTCGTGTTCAGCGAAACGATCTCCAACCCCGGCGGTCGCGTGTGCGACATCGAGCGCTTCGCCCGCGTGGCGCACGAGCAGGGGGTGCCTTTGGTGATCGACAACACTTTTGCCACCCCGGTCAACTGCCGCCCCTTCGAGTGGGGAGCCGACATTGTGGTGCATTCCACCACCAAATACATGGACGGGCAGGCGACGGCCGTGGGCGGTTGCATTGTCGACAGCGGCCACTTCGACTGGATGGCGCATGCCGACAAGTTCCCCGGACTTTGCACCCCCGATGAGAGCTACCACGGGCTGATCTACGCTCAAGCCTTCGGTGCGGCGGGCTACATCGTGAAAGCCACCGCGCAACTCATGCGCGACCTGGGCAGCTGCCAGAGCCCGCAAAACGCCTTCTTGCTCAACAACGGGTTGGAGACGCTCCACCTGCGCATGCGTCGTCACGTGGAGAACGCCCACGCCGTGGCCGCTTTCCTCAAGGCTCACCCGCGCGTGGCCTGGGTGCACTATGCCGACGATCCCGACGGTGTGGATGCGGCATTGGCCAAGAAGTACCTGCCCAATGGCGGTTGCGGTGTGCTGGCCTTCGGCCTGAAAGGCACACGCGAAGAGGCCGTTCGTTTCATGGATCGCCTCCGCCTGATCAGCATTGTGACGCACGTGGCCGACGCGAAGAGCTGCATTTTGCACCCCGCCAGTCACACGCATCGCCAGTTGAGCGACGAGCAGCTCCGCGCGGCCGGCATCGCTCCCGATCTGATGCGTTTGAGCCTCGGCATCGAAGCGACCGACGATCTCATTGCCGACCTTCGTCAGGCACTCGACGAGCCCACTGTCTAAGCGGTCGCAGTTTCAATTCGTACAACACACATTCATGTCAGCACTTCCCTCTCTTTCGGATTTCGACTTCGTGACGGTGGTGGGACCCACGGCCTGCGGCAAAACTTCGTTTGCCGTGGCTTTGGCCGATCGCATCGATGCGGAGATCATCAGCGCAGATTCGCGTCAAGTGTATCGGCGCATGGATCTCGGCACGGGCAAGGACCTCGACGATTATTGCATCGCGGGGCGACGGGTGCCCTACCATTTGATCGACATTGTCGAACCCGGTACGAAATACAACCTCTATCGCTATCAACACGATTTCCTCGAAGCCTTTGAGGACATCGGCCGTCGCGGAAAGCGCACGGTGGTGTGTGGCGGCACGGGCTTGTACGTGGAGAGTGTGGTGCGCAATTACAACATCAGCCACGTTCCGCAGAATCCGGCGCTCCGTGCCTCGCTCGAGGGACGGACGCTGGCGGAACTGACGGCCGAATTGGCGGCGCTGAAAGCCCGTTCGGGTGCGGTGCTGCACAACACCACCGACGTGGATTCGTGTAAGCGAGCAATCCGAGCCATAGAAATCGAAACGTACAACCTCGAGCGCGAAGCCGGACGCCGTGATTTTCCGGTGATGAAGGCGTTCAACATCGGTTTGTCGATCGATCGCGACACGCGACGGGCGCGCATCAGTGCGCGCTTGCGCCAGCGGCTCGCCGACGGCATGCTCGATGAGGTGCAACGTTTGCTCGACGAGGGCATCGCTCCCGACGATTTGATTTACTATGGGTTGGAATATAAGTTCGTGACCCTGCACCTCATCGGCCAATTGACCTACGACGAGATGGTTGCGCAACTCGAAACGGCCATTCATCAGTTTGCCAAACGCCAGATGACGTGGTTTCGCGGCATGGAGCGCAGGGGCTGTCCGATTCACTGGATCGATGCCGCGGCTCCGCGCGATGCTCAGCTGCAACAACTCGCCGAGATGTTGCAGCTGACGAACTGAACGTGCTGAGGATTTGAATGTGTAACCCACCCCAAAGATCATCATGCTGAACAACTCGGAGCAATCACGCTGGGGCATCTTGTATTGTCCCCAGGAAGGCAGTTGGCGTTCGCGCCGGCGTTGGGCTCGCATCAGGGCTCGATTGGATGCGATCAAGCAGCCCTACGATTTCGTGCAGAGCGAAGGGCCGGGCAGCATCGAGCGCCTGGCAGCGATGATGGCCGCCAACGGCTATCGGCTCATTGTGGTGGTGGGCGGCGATGCCGCGCTGAACAGTGCGCTGAACGGACTGATCGAAGCGGTGCCCGACCCGAAAGAACGCCCGGCGCTGGCTGTGATTCCGAACGGATTGATCAACGGATTTGCGCATTTCTGGCGACTGAACGAATCGGAGCCCGAAGCTTGCGTGGATCGGCTGGTGCGCGGACGGCTGCGCAAGGTCGACGTGGGGGTGGCCGATCTGGTAGCGCCCGACGGCAAGAAGGAGCGACGTTATTTCCTCAACTGCGTGAACCTGGGCATGGCGGCGGCCATGGTCAAACTGCGCCGACGCTACCAGCATTTCTGGGGCGGCCTGGGTTTGCTTCGCGAGTTGAGCAGTGCGCTGATGCTCGTGTGGCATCGGCATTCGGCCCGCGTGCGTTTCACCACGGGTGTGGAGACCTTCGAGCAGCGCATCACGACGCTCTGCGTGGGATCGTGTACCGGATACGGGCAGACGCCTTCGGCGGTGCCCTATAATGGGATGCTCGACATCTCGGCGGTGCGTCGACCCCGCTTGTTCGAAGCTTTTGCCGGGTTGTGGCACTTGCTGCGCGGTCGCTTTCTTTCGCAACAGAAGAGTGTGAGCGTGTGGCGCACACGCCGGGTGAAATTCTTCCAAGTGGGACAGGGCACGGTGACCATCGACAGCCGCCCCATTCGCCACCGTGTGAGCACGATGGAGGTGGAGGTGCTGCGCGAGTCGCAACCGTTTTGGGTGCCGGTGGATTGAGTCATCCGGCAAGATTGAACGCTGCGCGGTCTCGGCGACGGGATCTTTACTTTACTTATTCGATAAAAAGAGCGACGCTCGGACTGATCTTGTGGATCGGTTCGAGCGTCGCTCTTTGGTGTGTGCGGTTGCGCCCCGTGCGGGGGATCAACGGGTGAGTTGGAACTTGAGGTTGATACCAAAATCTTGCATCGTCGAGGGATAGGCCGACGAGGTGAGCAGGGGTTGATTGCTCTGCCGGTCGTAGTAGGCGGATACGGTGAGGAATTTCGACACTTCGTAGTCGGCGGCGAGCGAGATTTGCAGGGCGCGGTTGCCGTTGGTGGCTTGCGAGAGGCGGGTGAGGAGGTTGCGTTGCAACGCACTTTGCGAGCGGAAGGAGAGGTCGAGTCGCAAATTGAGCGAGTGCGGCGTGCCGTCGGTCACGGTGGGCGTCGGCGTGTTCTCCTCGGGTGCATTTTTGCGGTTGCGCGAACGGACAGTGCGCTTGACACGCGAGGCGCGGGTGAAGCCCTTGAAGTCGGCCACGCGATAGCCGAAACCGACCACGACGTCGTTGGAATGCGTCTCGTTGAGCAACTGCGAAGTCATGGAGAGCGTGAGTACGCGTGTGCGTCGCATCTCGATGCGGGCGGTGAGGTCGTTGTGGAAGGTCATGTCGATGCCGAGGAGCGGCGAGAAGGTCTCGTTGAGGGTAACGGTCGAGATGTCGTAGCGGGAAGAGGGCGTGGGGAGTCCGTTCTCCACTGCGGTGACGAATCCGAAACCATCGGCCATCTCGCGGAACGACTGGAAGGTGCCGTAGGCCCCGACACTATACAAACTCTTGTAGGCGTGGTTGAGGTTGAAGGACTTGAACCAACGTTTGAAAGAGGGCAATTGGGCGAGACCGGCGTACTGGAGTGTCCAGCTCGGCAACAGGCGGCTCACGGCGGGGAAGAGGTCGAGACGGCCTCCCGACGAGGTATAGGCGTCGAGGAAGGCGGGGATCATGACGGAAGCGGAGTAACGATCCACTCCGCCGTTGGCGGGATCGTAGGGCTTTCCGCTCCATTGGCCCATGCCGTTGGGATAGGTGGCGCCGGCGTAGCGCTGTTCGACCTGCGCGCGGTACTGATCGAGCAGTTGGTTGAAGCGTCGGAAGGAGGCGCTGGCGTAGCCGTTGTTGGGATTGCCGAAAGAGGAGAAGGCGGTGCCGAGCGACCACGTGGTCATGGCGAACGAACCGTTTTGCAGCGTGGGCATGCCCGGGTACATGTATTGGATGGACTTCGACCGATTGAGGTTGCGCGAGAAACTCAGGTTGATTTTGAAGTCGCGGAAGGGTTCGAGGGTGGCGCGTATTTGCAGATCTTCTGTGCTGGAAGTGACAGCGGGGGTGATGATGCTGTCGGACTGCAAGAGCCATCCACGTTCGGCGGCACGGTGCACGTAGGTTTCCCCTCCGATGGTGGCGAAGGCGAAGTCTAAACCGGGAGCGAGCAGTCCGCCGGGGCGAGCTTGTCCGAAGGCGTCGCCGATGGAGGGCATGAAGCCGGGGAGGTTGAGACTCGAGGAGGTGCGATAGGCCACGTTGACGTTGCGCACCATCATGAGGGCGCGGCTTCCGTATTCGGCGAGTTGGAACCAGGGGAGTTCCTCGGTGCGGCGCTGCGGGGTGACGGTGACTTTCACGGTGAGGGTGTCGCGATTGAGCACCTCAATGCGGTTCACATCGAGCACCTTGTAGCGGACGGGGAAGCGATTGCCGTCGGGACGGATGGCGACCACACGCAGTTTTTTGGTCGAAAGGTTGTGGACCACGACGGTTGCGGTGTCTTTGCGCAGAGTGACGGCGCGCTCGAAGGGCTTTTTCTCCTCGGGTTTCTTGCCGGCGGTGGGGCCGGCGGAGAATTTGCGGTTGACGCGTTTGAGGAAAGGCACTTTGTTGTAGAGTGCTTCGAGACTGAGACGCGAATTGAAGGTGACGTCTCGGCGATTGCCAATGACGTTGCCGAGCGACGAGCCGTTGGCAGCTTCCACTCCGCGTGTCCAGTTATAGGCGGCGTTGTATTTGAAATCGGCCGTTACCCAATCGAGCGCGGGGAGTTTGTTGAGGGGCACGTTCCACGAGAGGTCGGCCGTCTGGCGATAGTTGAGCGGTCTGCCGAGGTCGCGGAGGGAGTGCATGACGGAGTCTTTCCACGCGGCGTATTCGGTGGGGTAGAGTTCCTTGTTCACCACCACATTGGGTTGCTGGATTTCGGCATCGGTGCCGGACATGAAGCTGAAGTGGATATTCTTCGTGGGATCCCACCGGAATTGCAGGGAACGATTCCAGAGGAAGTCGCTGGCGAAGCTGAGCGGGAGCGAACGGTTGTCGAGTTGTTCGATGTCGCGTTCTTGCAGTTCGTAGTAGTGGCGCGAAAGATTGGACATCAACGAGATGTTTTGCGGCAGCGGGTTGACGCCGAAATCGCGCAGTATGCGTAGCCAGGGCGATCGCGAGGTGATGAGCTGTTTCAAGGGTTCGACGGTGCGCATGCCGGGGGAGTAGTTGTAGGCAAGGTCGAATTTCCAATTCATGTCGATCTCTCTCGCGGTGGTAGTTCCCGAGGTGTGTCGCGTGGCGTGGGCGAAACTGGCGGTGAAATTCCCCAGGTCGTAGGGCATGGGCGCACTTTGTGTAGTGCGGTTGAAGCGCAGACCCGAAACGGAGAAGTTCTTGTTGGTGACAACGTGGTTAGTGATGTTGCGCAAGGAGTCGCGTTGGCTGCGCAAGGGGAGTGCGTCGAGCGCATCGGACATCGGCATGTCGGTGTCGAGCGGATTGTAGCGCGGCACGATCACTTCTTTGGAGTAGGAATAGTAGATCGGTGCGGTGAGTTTCACCTCGGGGGGGAGGAGCTTACCGGCATCGAGATTGGTTGTCACAGAATATTGATAGAGGTCGTCGTCGCGGCGTTGGCTGACGGTTTCTTCGAGTCCGCCGAAACCATTGGTTTCAGCATGTCCCGCGAGATTGATGTTGGCCAGGTCAGCCAGTTGGATATTGAGTTGGCTTTGTGCCGCCCATCCTCCTTTGTTGGCGAAGTCCTGGAGGCGCAGTTCATTGGCCCACACTTCGATGCTGCGCACACTGCGCGAATTGTTGCGCAGACCGATCATCACCGTGCGGACGTCGCCCAACGACGGGTTGCCTTGCACGCTGATCTTGTTTTTCGGGCGTTGCGGGTCGTATTCATCGTAGAGGGTGGTATAGGCGGCCAATCCCTGTGCGCGTTTGCGGTTACGCGCCTTTTTGACGTGCGTGAGTTGCTCGAGGTCGATGTCGATCATGTTGTCGGTCGGCCACACCGAACGACGTCCCGGCGTCCCGGTGTAGCGACCTTCGGGTGTCAACACCAGTGGGATTTCATATTCGTAGAAGTTGTTCTTGTAGTCTGATCCGAGTCGTAGGAACAGACTCACTTGTCCGTCGGCCAACTCCTTGTCGCCCGGCAGCGCGTTGGCGTGCACGAAGAGTTGAAGGTGCTTGTAGCGACGGAGGTCGAGATGCGTGTTCTTATACACGGCACGTGCATCGCCGCTTCCGAGGTCTTTGACCGTGAGCGAAAGGGCCTGTTCGTTGTTTTGCAGCACCTGATCCTGTCCCGGTTCGATGGCGCGGCTGATGCCCGGAGGCAAAACGTAGTTAACGGGGTGTTTGTCGTTGTTTTCTTCGAAGTTCACCGCGCTCACCACGAGTTGGCCGGAAGAAGCTGCCGGCACGTTCTGATAAAGTGGCTGCCGGTAGTCGCGCCACTCGCCGCGTACGAGACTCAGCGTGGCGAAACGCAGCACAATCGGCTGGTCGAAGCCTGTCAAGAACATGCGTATGAAGCGGATCGAGGAGAAGTCGCTGATGCTGCCGTACTTGCGTTCGTATTCGCTCAGCGGAATGCGGAACAAATACCATTTCGTGGCAGGCGATTTGCCGTCGCGCGTTTTCGAATTGACCGTGCGCATGTCGACAATGTAGTTTTGTCCGACCTGCATGGCCGTGGGATCGATGCGCACACGGAACTGATAATATTTTTCGTACTCGTTGAGCGTGAAATCTTGGTTGATGTCCTCCACGTCCGGCGTTGTTTTGTAGGCCGAAGCATAGGTTTCGCCGTCGGCCGCCGCAGAGTTACCGTTCGGATTGTTGATATATTTGTAACGCTCGAGGATCGATGCGCGCTGCTCGTCCCAGTTCTTTCCGCGGAAGTAGTAGTATTGGTCGCCGGAGGGGTGCTGTGCAATGGAATCGTAGACGGCCGGGCGCACGTTGGGACGAATGGTACGGAGATAGTCGGCATAAGCTCCGAAAGTGCGTTCTTCTTCCGAGGTCAAACCATTGTAGCCCACGTCTTGTCGGCGGCGCGCGTCGCTCGAAGTGTTGAAGGCGTAAGTCACCGCGTTCTGTGTCGGCACCAATCCCCACGCAGTCTCGGCCACTTGCGAGCGGTCGCCGTCGGTCGGGAGTCCACTTTCGTAGAATTTACGGCCGTCTTTGAGCACGTCTTCGGAGATTTCGCCCAAATTGAAGTACAGGTCGCCGGTATAGTTCGGCACCTTTCCGTTGATTTCCGTGAAGGGATCCATCATCCAAAACTCCACGTACTCCACATTGGCCGCATCGAAGTCCGACGTTTCGATGCGACGCATCATGCCACCCCAGCGTTGTGCCGGGTTGCGCAGTTTGCCATCGCTGTCGAGCGAGGGGTCGAGGTTGTAAGGACCGCGTTCGTTGGGATAGAAGGCCAAGTTGAGGACGGGAAGGGTGGCCGCATCCTTATAGTTCAGGCTCTTGTTGGGGTAGAGGTCGCTGGCATAAATTTCTCTCACGCGCGGGTCGGAGAGTTGTTGCACATCGTTCTTGATGTAGCCCGGTGTGAGTGAGGAGCTGCGGCGCGTGAAGAGCGGATCGATCACATACCATGCGAGGAGCGCACGATTGTAGCCATAGCGCACGTTGTTGGTGAGTTGCGACTCTGCAAACATTGAGGGCGTCGAGGAGATCGTCCATTGTTGTGGGGTCGAAATGTCGATGTCTGTTTTCGCATTTTCGAAATCGTCGATATACGATGCATTGCCCTGCGCACCGGTGTTGCGTCCGGCGATGAGTTGCGCAAATTCAGCCGTGAAATTGATGTTCGACGGCGTCGTTGTGTGCACGAAAGGCAGGCGATTGACCAAATCGGTCAACCACTGACTTTGTGTCTTCCAGGCCATGTTCAGCCCCCAAATTGTGTTGTTCAGCGGTTCGCTGCCCATGGCCACCTTCGATGTCAGGGGTTGTTCGCCCAAGTGCATGAGCGTACCGCCCACTTGGAACTTTTTCGATACATCATATTGGAAATCAACGCCGAACATCGTTTTGCGTTGCATGCCGTAGTCGGCGTTCGATTCCACCGAGCACGACACCGGCGTTCCCGCGTCGAGGATGCTCTTGTTGAGAATCTTTACCGTTCCCGCGTTGTAGTCGACGGTATAGTCCGTCCCCTCGGTGAGCAGTTGCCCACCGGCACGCACCACAACGCTTCCTTGCGGAATACCGGTGGTGTTGAGTTGAATTTCGTCTGCTTTGGTCGCTTTGAATTTGCCGGAAATCCGGAATTTGTTGTGTTCCGCGATTTGTTTCGCCACGGTATGGGTCGAGTCGTAGAGTTCGGTGTAGGCAAATTGTCGAGCGAGGGTCGTATCACCGATGGCTTTGATCAAGTTTCGGCCGAACGGCTCCACGACGGGGAAGAAGACGCGGCCCGAGGCGGCATCCACGGTGTATCCTTCCACAAAGTCAAAATATCCGTTCGGCACTCGGCGCGCGTTGTTGTCCAGTCGGTCGAGTCCCATCACCGTAAGCAGACGCTGGTCCTTCATGGAGGGGATGGGGAGATACGAGAGATAGACTCCCGTGGTGTCCGAAAGGTATTTCACGTCGAGCATGAATCGTTCTCGCTGCACGTCGGTGGCGCCGAGCGAATACACGTTGCGCATCATCAAGGCCCAGTTGCCTTGACGCGGTGTGCAAGCGGTGTTTTTCAAGCTCTTCACGATGAGCGATCGCGTGTTGTCTTTCAGGTCGGTCGAGAATTCGCCCACCTGATAGTTCTCCCCCTTGTAAGTGTACTCAAATGCCACGGCCAGCACCTGGTCGGGTTGCAAAGCCGTGCGCAGTGAAAGGTAGCCCAGATCGGCATTGAGCCGATATTCCGAAGGCGAGAGCAGGCGCGCACTCTCTATCTTCTCGTAGTCGTCGCCGCCCGTCATGCCGATGCCGTCGAGCTGCGTGCCGGTCTGCGTGATGTCGCGCACGGCAGGGAACGAACCGGTCAGCGTGGCGTATTCGTTGTTGGTCGTGTTGGCCGGAACGGCGGTCGGATTCGCCGCTGTCCAATGGGAGTTCTTGATGTGCTTGGCTTCGCCCAAGTCGGTCAGGGCCACGAGGTTACGCGTGTTGTCCGTTACGGCCGATGTGTTGGTGATCCACACTTCGATGCGGTTGATTTTCACGCCCGAAAGCACATTGGGCAGCTGCGTCATCCAGCCGTCGTAGTGGTCGCGAAAGTAGTGTGCCAAGAAGAAGTGGCGGTTCTCATCGTAGTCGGCCGCCGAGAACTCAAAGTCGTTGAGTTGCACGCCGCCGCGCGAATTCACGCTTTGCGACGCACTCTTTTTCTGCGCCACCATGGTGCGGAGTTTCAAGCGTCCGAACTGCATGTCGGCGCGAACGCCAAACAAACTTTGCGCGCCGCGGATCAGACTCGAATTGGCGGCCAACGATACGTTGCCCGCCTCGATCAGTTTCACGATTTCGTCCTCTTTTCCCTCGTAACGCAGTTTGAGTTGCTGCGTGTCGAAGTTAAATGTGGCGTCGGTGTTGTAGTTGAAATCCATGTTCACCTTGTCGCCCACTTTTCCGTTGAGCGAGAGGTTCACTTTCTCGTCGAAGTCAAAGCCGAAGACACTGCGGTTGCGTTCGGCCAGCGAGGGGTTGTCGGTGAAGCGGTGGGTCGCCCCGATTTTGAGCTCGGCCGATCCCTGTGTGCGCACGCGCACGCCGCCCGGGCCGAAGATTTTTTCTGCCGGTCCGAGCGAAAACTGCATGTCGCTAAAATCGAATTTGTCTTTGCCGCGCGCTTGAAACTCCTCGTTGTTGCGGCGGCGGAAATAGTCGCGCATCGACTGTTCGATGCCCATGCGGCGCACCTCGTCTCCCGCCAGATAGAAGGGGACGTAGAGCCATTGTCCGCCCAGGCGCGTGCCATATTTGTAGGTACCCGTCTCTTCGTCGTAGAACAATCCCGTTTGCAGGTTGTCGGGGTTTTTCACGTCGGCCGAGTGCAGGGGCAAAATGCCACGTGTGCTCACCGTGGGTTGCACCACAAAGGGCATCACCGTCTCAGTGCGCGCCGGGCGTGTGGGCTGGGAGGGATCGTCCTGTGTCGGGTTGGCTGAGCGAGCGCTGTCTGTCGCCTCTGTCGGGCGCGAAGTGGTTCGGGCAGCGGTTGCGGCTGCCGTGCGTGTGGTCCGGTCTTTGCGCCCGACGGGACGCTGGGCGGTGACGGTCGCTGTCGGCGCGGCACCTTTGTGGGCCCCCTCACGCAGCGCAAGCACACTCAGCGCCACCGTCCCTAAAAGGACGATGGGCAACATTCGTCGGAAAAGAGCGGAAAAAGTCATCGGCACCGTTCGTTTGTCATTTGATTTCTTTCAAGCTGCGTTTGATAAGCTGTTGCAGTTCCAACCCCGGTTCTGCTTTGAGCAGTGCGGCCACGACTTTGCGCACCGCTGCCGGTTGGAAGCCCAGAATGGTCAGTGCCGAAATGGCCTCCTCGGCCACAGCTTTGTCGGCCGCCGAGATGCCCCCGCCGCCTGTGGGCGTGACGTCGAGCTGTCCCTCGCCCAAGAGCGCACTGACCTTGTCGCGCAGGTCGAGCACGATGCGCGCTGCCGCTTTCGGCCCGATGCCTTTCACGCTTTTGAGCATCGCCGTCTGTTCGCTTTGGATCACCTCCGCCAATTCCGCCGGCGTGAAGGCCGAAAGCACCATGCGCGCCGTTTGTCCGCCGATGCCGTTCACCGAGGTCAGCGCCTCGAAGAGGGTGCGCTCTTGCTTCGACGAAAAACCATAGAGGTCGTGTGCATCTTCGCGAATCACCTCCTTCACATACACCTTGGCGCTTTCCTTTCCTTGCAGATTGGCGAATGTGTTGAGCGAGATGGTGAGCCCGTAGCCCACACCCGCGGCTTCGATCACCACCTCAGTGGGGGTGAGTTCGCCGATGATTCCTTTGATATATGCGATCATTGTCGATTGTCGTTTGGGATAAGTGGTGGCTTGCGCGCGTTGAGACGCAGCCGAAAATGCAGAGTTCTGACCTACAAAGATACGTACACTGACTTAATTGAGAACGAAGAATAAACCTTTTTATTGTTTCTCTGCGCTCGAAATCAGCCCATTCATCGTGTGAGGTGGGGACAGGTCGATCGGGGGAAGCAAACTGTGGAAGCCCAACGGCATCGTAGCGTAAACCACGTGCCCAACACCGGCATCGAGCGCTCGAACCTTGTGATGAAGATCGGCGTTTGCGGGCAAAATGCAAGTTCGGCATAGAGGCTATCTACCAAACGTTTTCCGAAGACCTTGTCGGTATGAGTTTCTTACATGGATCGACAGTGCACCGGCATGGCTTAAAACGGCTTCGCCCTTACTTCTTGTGCTTACGCTTTGAGGACGACTTCTTGTGGTCGAACCACACAATCAGCACAATCAGCGCGCAGCAAGCTACGAAAGCCAACATCCATCCCAATTGGATAGCGCATACAGACTCTTGGATCAGTGCCGCTAACGCTGAAAAAGTGCCCCCCTTCCGGAGGAAAGAAAAGAACACCAGACCGAAAAGTGCCAGAAACGCATTAACGAAGACAGAGATCATCATCTTTAATTTCCACTTGAAGGAAGCTTTTTTGCCCCCTTCTTGGGTATAACCTTTCCCTATGAGGCAGATCGAATAAATGGAGGGGACGAGCACCAAGATGATTCCGCCGGGAACGCCTTTTACATACCAGCTGAGTAAAAGTGTTTTTAGAGGGGCATAATGATCAGAAGCCACATAAAGCAAGAGCAATATTCCATAGGCAAACATCATTCCCAGCGAATATCTCCAAAAACTACGCTTTATCTTGTCTAAGCAGAGTTGCTTAAAGGCCTGTAATACCCCCACCCAAACGAGCAGTAGCAGCGCGCCAAGCAGAAAAGCAATCGTAGAGTTCATGTTTTCCGGTTCCGATTAAAAATGTGCGTTTTCACTCAAAGCATTCCCGCTGTCGATCGGGACGGAAAGATGATTGGTCGCAAAAGGTTTTACTCCCACGGCTTTTTCCTCCATTCTTTTACACCGAACTCACGCGCCCCAAGTCAAATCAAAACACCCAGAGGGCAGTGAGTCCGGTGGCGTTGGCCGACACCGTGGGCAGGAGGAGGGGCGCTTTCATGGTGGTGGGGGAACTTTTGGGGCGAGTGGCGTCCGAAGTCTTTCGGGGACGGATGCCCAGGAGGCGTTGCTCGTAGGGCAGGAGCCAGAACGCGATGCGTGCGGCGGCGAACCCGAAGGCTGCACCGCCCAACACGTCGTTGAACCAATGGCGGTTGTTGTACATGCGCAAAACGCCCACGGCGAGCGCACCGGTATAGGCAAACAGGCCCAAACGATTGCCGTATTCGGCGCGCACCAACTCCGCTCCCATCACAGCCGTAGCCGTGTGTCCGGAAGGAAAGGAGTTGTGCGCCGATTGGTCGGGACGCAGTTCGCCGATGGTGTACTTCACCCCGTTGACGGTCGCGCCCATCACGGCATAGGCTGTGGCACCGAGTAACAGCCGGTCGCGTAAATTATGGCGGTGGCGCACTCCGGGGATTTCGGCGCCGCCCACAAACCACATAAAGGGCGCGTATTGCAAATAGTCGTCGACGCGCACGGGCGAATTGCCGCGCAATTCATTGAAGAATTGCCGCACCTTGCTTTTCCCCTTGAAGAGAAAACCGCGGTCGGTCACTCCAACCACGCCGATGAGCGAAAGACCGACGGGAACGGTGACTTGCCAAAACGGGGTGAGGTGCGAAAAGTGCGAATGGGTGAGCACACGGAGCGTGTCGCCGGTTGCGCTGTCAGTCTGCAGCACAGTAGACCATAGCGATTCGGGCTTTGAGCCGGCGAGCGCAGAGTCGCGCTTCGAAACCGTAGGCGACAGACTGTCTACCGCCTGACTCAGCGCAGTGGGAGAGGAGAGAGTACGCTCCACCTCAGTCGCGGCGTGAATTGCCGACAGCGACGAGAGCAGAAAAAGCAGACAGAAAATTACAATTTTCATCGGGGCAAAAAATCGTTGGGAGGAATGAAAGGATGAATCGGGTTGGGCAGTAGCTCGACGGGGCGTTCGCGGAGAAAAAACGAGGCCGCGCCATGTTTCGCTTGGGGCGATTGGCGCCTTCAGGCGAGGGAAGGCAAAATGTGGGGAGAAGCAAGAACAATGTACGGACGTTTCTCGAGAAACCTCGCAAGTAGGTCTAAAAACACCCCCGCTTTTACGCGCGCGCGTCAGCTGTTTTTCCTTTTTTCCCTTCACCGCTTCACAGGTGTGTCGCAAAATGTTGTATATGAGAAATTTGTGTGTGAACATGAAGGCGATTTTTGCTTCACCCTAACCTTCACCCGGTGTGAACCGCCGGATGGGGGTTCGAAGCGTGGAGTTTTTGATGAGCTGTCGTGCGTGAAGTTGGGTGAAGGAACCTTGAAGGTTCGGGAATCATTGCCTTCACCCACAACGTGCTGTCGGTCAGTGGGTTGGAGTCCCGTGGCGGTTAGTCCGAAAAAGGCTTATCTTCACCCACAACGTGTTGACACTGATTGACTTGTGGGGAGGAGGTAAAGAGTAAAAACGAAAACCGCCTGACGCGCGCGCGTGGGAGGGAGAGAGATCATCGAGCAGATCACCATTTGCGGAACTCCAGCACTTGATTGTCGCGGGTGAGCACCAAGCGCGAGGAGGAGAGGTGGCGAATGGCGAAATGTGCGGGCAACGTGTCGACACCGAGAGCCGAAAGATCGGCGGGATGGCGGGGACCGATGTGCAGGTCGCGACCGTGGTCGCGATCCATGAGGAACCCCGTCTCAACCAAAAGTGAATCGGCTCGACGCACGAAGCGAAGGGTCACTCCGCCTGAGTAAGCAACGGAAGTGGTGGGGGCGACGCGGGGAGAACGCAGCTGGATGAGGTCGAGCTGCACGGCCCAGTAAATGCGCTGCGCGGTGAGGTCGGCGTCGTTGCGGCGCACCAATTGCCACTGTCCGTCGAGGGCTCCGTTGCGTGGCAGTTTGTCGCAGGCAGCGGAGAGCACGAGAGGCAAGAGCGCGATGAGCAGAGCGCGCAACGGGAACGAACGATACAAAATCATCGAGGGGAATGGAGGCGAAGCGTGAGAAAAAAGCGAATCGGCACGATTTCAACGGCTGTAGCGCAGACCAATTTGCAGTGCCGTGTTGTTGCCCAGGCGCGAACCGCGGTCGGCGGCGAAGGCCGCGGTGCCCTGCCAGCCGTAGCCGATGTGCTGCCCGAAGAGCCGCGGCGGGAGCTGCCACGCGATCTCGGCCAACAGGGAATGTTGGCGTTGCACTTCGGCAAAGGGCGCGGCATAGGTGCCCCAGGAGCGGAGCGTGGTGAGGAGCAAGCGATAAGTCAGTCGCGGGGTTGGAGCGCCCGAAAAGCCGAGGTGGACGGCGCGAAAGCGGTTGGCCGTGAAGAGGAGAGTGCCGTTGTGGTCGTAGAGCGGGGAGGCGAAGAGGGCATTGCCCATGGCCATGCCGAAATGCTGCCACCCCGGGTAGAGACCGTGGTTGTAATAGTTGTCGATGCCGCTCACCTGTTCCTCGAGTTGAGGCGTGTGGTCGTGATAGACCGGGCCACTCTGGTAGTCGGTGCGCACGAATTCCGCGACCACCGTGTGGAGCGATTGCAGCGGCAGGCTCAGTTCGAGACCGATGAGGCCGTCGAGCCAACCATATTCGTCGAAGGCGGCACTTTCGTCTTCAAAAAAGTGGTCGTAATAGAGCCGTGCGGTCATTTTTTGGCGGCGCGAGCGTGCGGTGAGTGCGAAGCGCCAGGCGCCCACCGTGTTGCCCGAGGCATTGGCATAGCCGTCGCCGTCGGTGGGGTCGCTACCTCCTTTGGCCACGAAGGCGTAGAAGGCTTCGCGCAGTCCGCCGGGCAGGTGCATCGGTTGCGCAGCGCCGAGATAGTGGTGGATGGTTCCGCCGAATTGCGTTGCCATTTCGGCGCCGGCCGTCAGGGTCACGACGGAGGAGTCGGTGCCGATGCGCACGTAGCCCGCTTTTTCGTGATAGCGCACCCCCGTGGCATAGCGTCCGCCTGCTCGGTCGACGGTGTGCCGCTGCCAATTGCCATCGAGTAGCAGACCGTAAGCCAGTGTTCCGCTGAAGGCGACGGGCACTCGGCGTCCGAAGGCCGGCCACCAGGTGGGGATGCTCCAAGCCAGGGTGGCGGGGGGCACGGCGTTGCGGCCGAGCACGAACGAGCCGGTGGAAAGCGCGGGGTGGTTGATGGGGGTGGCGTGTGGACGGAGCCCGAGCGAGAGATGCGATCGGCCGATGACGGTTTCGGCAAAGGCGACCGAGGGCGTGAAGCGCGAGACAAGCGAGGGACCCACGGCGGCTTCGACCGTGAAACCCCAGCGCGGACGGAAGTCGGCGTAGGCCGCTGCCGTGGGGCGCGAAAGGCCAATGTGCAACTGTGGCCCGTGGCCGTCTACTGCTCCGCGGCCGTCGCGGTTGGCCCCGAGCCAGAAGGGCGAGTGAGAGCCGCCGCCCACGGTGACGAGTGTTTCGCCGAAATAATGAAGTGCGGCGCTGTCGTCTGATCGGCCGTAGGGCTCGTCTGCACAAGGGCTTGCGCACAGACGGCCGTGCACCACCGTGAGGCAGAGCAGCAGGGCGAGGAGACGGAAGGGCGAAATCCGATGCATGATTCAGGATTTGCGGCGAATGATGTCGAAGAGGGTGGTGGTGCGCTCGCGCCACGCGGGAAGGCTTAGCGGATTGAAGGGCTCGAGAAAGAACTGGAGCAGGGTGGGCGCCTGTTTGCTACCGGCTTCGGGGAGGAGGGCTTTCTCGTTGACCACGGCGTTGAACGACTGCGGGAGGAGACGAATGTCGATCACGGCGTCGGTGTTGAACGGTTCGCCGTCGCAGTGAGCGGGGCCCGGGGCCGAGCGTTCGATGCGCAGCCGGTTGGTGCGATAGCACTTCACATGCGAGTTCTTGGGCAGGCTCTTGCTGAAAAGTTGCATGGCCACAATCGGTGCTTCGATGAGGTTGAAAGGTTCGAGCACCGTGACATCGAGCAGCCCGTCGCGCATGGAGGCGTGCGGGGCGATGTAGGCATTGTTGCCATACTGCGAGGCATTGGCACAGGCGATGAGAAAGGCGTCGACGGCATGGCAGTTGCCCTCTTCGTCGCCGAGAGTGAGTCGATAGGTTTCGGCCTTGTAGCGCAGACCGTCGGTGAGTGTCTTTTCTACGTATGTGGCCGGGCCGCGGCGTCCCGCTTCGGCAAATTTCATGCTGATGAAGGCGTCGAAGCCCACTCCGCAAGTGCAAAAGAATGGTCGGCCGTTGATGGTGCCATGGTCGAGACGAACGATCGCGGCCGTGTTGATCACTTTCACCGCGGCGACGGGATCCATGGGGATCTGGAGATGACGCGCCAAACCATTGCCGCTGCCGCAGGGAATGATGGCGAGCGCCGTTTCGGTGTCGACGAGCGAACCGGCAATCTCGTTGACCGTGCCGTCGCCTCCCACCGCCACCACGATGTCGACGCCACGCGCCGCCGCTTCACGGGCAATTTCTGCACCGTGGCCGGCATATTCGGTGTAACAAATCTCCGCAATGAAGCGATCTCGATCGAGATAGCGTTCCACAGCTTTCAGCGCGGCGTCTTTGCGCCCGCTGCCCGAGATGGGATTGACGATGAAGAGGATGCTTTGCATAAGCAGGGCATGAAATAACTGATATAATAGTGGTGCAAATATAGTGGAATCTTTGTGCTTGCGGCTTTTTTGCGCTCTAAAAACGAGCGAAACGCAAATTTCTATTGAATCATTGCACACTGAATGGGATAAATGTGTAACTTTGCGGCCTAAACAAATAAGAAAATGGGATTTAGCCCCGTTTCGTCCGCTATATCGGGCGACGAGTAGCCGTGAGGTCGCGCGGGCGAGGCGAGTCTCTGTTCAAACTTACACATGGATATTCTTCACAAACGCCTTTCCAAGTATAACCTGCCTCAGCAAGTGAGAGAGCAGGGTTTGTATCCTTATTTCCGAGAAATCGAAGGCAAGCAAGGCACCGAAGTTGAAATGGACGGTCACCACGTGATCATGCTCGGTTCGAATGCCTACACCGGTTTGACGGGCGACGAACGCGTGATTGAGGCCGGTGTGGCCGCTATGCGCCGATACGGATCGGGTTGTGCCGGCAGTCGTTTCCTCAACGGAACGCTGGATCTGCACGTGCAGCTCGAAAAAGAACTCGCGGAGTTCGTCGGAAAAGACGAATCGCTCTGTTTCTCGACCGGATTCACAGTGAACAGCGGCGTGATTCCTGCGCTTGTGGGACCGCACGACTACATCCTCTGTGACGACCGCGACCACGCTTCGATCGTGGACGGCCGCCGCCTGTCGATGGCTAAGCAATTGCGCTACAAGCACAACGACATGGCCGACTTGGAAAACAAGTTGCAGAAGTGCGAACCCGACGCCGTGAAACTGATCATTGTGGACGGTGTGTTCTCGATGGAAGGCGATTTGGCGCCGCTGCCCGAAATCATCGCGCTCAAGAAGAAGTATGGAGCGACGGTCATGGTGGACGAGGCCCACGGCGTGGGCGTCTTCGGACGTCAGGGACGGGGTGTTTGTGACCACTTCGGCTTGACCGACGAGGTGGATCTCATTATGGGCACCTTCTCCAAGAGTTTGGCTTCGATCGGTGGTTTCATTGCGGCCGATCACACCATTATCGACTATCTGCGTCACACGGCACGCACGTATATCTTCTCGGCGTCGAATACCCCCGCGGCGACGGCTTGTGCACTCGAAGCCCTCCACATCCTCCAGCAGGAGCCGGAGCGTCTCGAAGCGCTTTGGGAAGTGACCAACTATGCGCTGAAACGTTTCAAAGAAGAAGGTTTCGAAATCGGCGACACGGAGAGCCCGATCATTCCGCTCTATGTGCGCGACTTGGAAAAGACATTTGCAGCAACGGCCATGGCTTTCGAAGCAGGTGTGTTCATCAATCCTGTGGTACCCCCCGCTTGTCATCCCACCGACACGCTGGTGCGCATCGCCCTGATGGCAACGCACACGCACGAACAAGTGGATCGTGCCGTGGCAGCACTCGTCGGCGTGTTCCGCAAACTCGAAATCCTGAAGTAAGACGACTTCTGTTGGCAGTTGATGACTTCTCAAAGAAGGGCATCTCGGCCTCATTATACATTATATATTCCTTTTACAAGTCCCCTTCCCAACCGCCGCGTTGGAAAGGGGACTTGTTGTGCAGAAGGTTAGAAGAGGCCGCGCGGAAGCGGGAGAAGTTCCTCGCTTTTGTTAGTTCAGAATGCGCAATCTGTTGGTATATATTTCAGATTGTCTTGGAAATGGGCGATAAATCGAAACTTGCCATGACAAAATGCCTGTAATATTTGGGAAAGCGCTCGAAAAAACGTACTTTTGCCTTGGGGAGATTTCGTGTTTCGCGAGTCGATTCCGACATCGGACGTGTGCGCGTGGTCTTTCCTTCATCCAAACAGCTCAAAACGCATAAGCCGAATTACTTCCGTTCAACTTATTCATGGAAAATCCCACTTCACTCCTCAATCTTGCGGCCGACAACATCAGAGTGCTCGCCGTCAGTATGGTAGAACGCGCCAAGTCAGGACACCCCGGAGGCGCCATGGGGGGCGCCGATTTCATCAACGTCCTTTATAGCGAATTTCTTACTTACGACCCGGCGCAGCCCACTTGGGAGTGCCGCGACCGTTTCTTCCTCGATCCGGGTCACATGTCGCCAATGCTCTATGCGCAGTTGGCACTGATCGGACGTTTCACCCTCGACGAACTGAAAACGTTCCGTCAGTGGGGCTCCGTGACACCGGGACACCCGGAGAAGAACTTCGAACGCGGAGTGGAAAACACCAGCGGACCGCTCGGACAGGGACATACCTACGCCGTGGGGGCTGCCATCGCCGCCAAAGCGCTCTATGCGCGCACAGGTAATCCTGGATTCAAGAAAGAAAAAATCTACGCTTACATTTCCGACGGCGGCGTGCAGGAAGAGATCTCGCAAGGTGCCGGACGCTTGGCGGGACATCTCGGACTGGACAACCTGATCATGTTCTTCGACGCCAACGAAATTCAGCTCTCCACGGAAACGGCTGATGTGATTTCGGAGGATACGGCCATGAAATACCGCGCGTGGAATTGGAACGTGCTCGAGATCGACGGCAATGATCCGGAACAGATCCGTGCAGCTCTTCGCACGGCGAATGCCGAGACAGCACGCCCCACGCTGATCATCGGACACACGGTGATGGGTAAGGGATGCCGCCGCGCCGACAATACCAGCTTCGAACGCGATTGCGGAACGCACGGTGCGCCGTTGGGCGGAGACGCTTATCTCAACACGGTGCGTCATCTCGATGCTGACCCCGACGACCCGTTCGTGATCCGTCCGGAAGTGGAGAAACTCTACGCGCAGCGTGCTGAGGAACTCAAAAAGATCGTCGCCGAACGCCGCGCCGAGGAAAAGGCTTGGGCGGTGGCGCAACCGGAAAAGGCCGCAGAAATGGCCGATTGGTTTGCCGGTCGTTTGCCTGAACTGCCCTGGAATGATATCCAACAGAAGGCGGGTGCTCCCACGCGCAACGCTTCGTCTGCGTGTCTGTCGATGCTTTCTGCGCACGTGAAGAATATGATCGTTTCTTCGGCCGATCTTTGCAACTCGGACAAAACGGATGGGTTCCTGAAGCACACGACGGTGATTCGCCGCGGCGATTTCTCCGGCGGTTTCCTCCAAGCCGGTGTGAGCGAACTCACCATGGCTTGTGTTTGCATCGGTATTGCGCTCCACGGCGGCATGCTGACTGCAATGGGCACGTTCTTTGTCTTCTCCGACTACATGAAACCGGCGATTCGCATGGCGGCGCTGATGGAACTCCCCGTGAAATTCGTGTGGAGTCACGATGCTTTCCGCGTCGGCGAAGACGGTCCCACGCACGAACCGGTGGAACAGGAAGCGCAGATTCGCCTGATGGAAAAGTTGCAGAACCATTCCGGTTGCGACTCCGTGCGTGTGCTGCGTCCTGCCGACGTCAATGAGACGACCGTTTGCTGGAAAATGGCAATGGAAAACATGGACACGCCGACCGCACTCATCTTCAGCCGCCAAAACGTAGCCAACCTTCCCGAAGGAACGGATTACAGCGGGGCTGAACGCGGAGCTTACACTGTGGTGAGCGATGCGCAACCGGAAGTCGTACTCGTGGCCAGCGGATCGGAGGTGTCTACGTTGGTGGCCGCTCGCCAATTGCTCACAACCGACGGTATCACCTCGCGTGTGGTGAGTTGCC
>CAJPJR010000016.1 GCA_905369775.1 Prevotellaceae bacterium UBA1746 | reverse complement strand
TTGTGAGGCCGTCATGTTGAGTTCGGCGGCTTGGAGAATGAAGTCGATCTCGTCGATGGGCGACGTCGTGGCGAAATCATAGACCATGCGCAGGTTGAGGCGGCGACCGATGTCTTCCGGTTCGGCGTGTTGCGCCGTGCCTTGCGGTCGACAGTCGTCGGTCGTTGTGTGCTCGTCGGCTGCTTGACGGGGGGCGACACCACCGGCGTTGCGCAGTGCGGCCGCCACTTCGCAGTCGACGAAGTGGGTGTGTTGTCCCGCGATGATGGCGCGCGCCTCGTGCCCGTCGCGGTCGGTGGCCGTGACGTCGACATAGAGTTTCTCGCTGATGTCTTGCGCCAGTGTGATGTCGATGCGGCGTTCGGCGATGTAGGCTTTTCCTGCCGCCACGTCGTCGGGCGTCACGTCGCGGAGCACTTCGAGTCCGTTGGCCGAGCGGCCGATGAGCACGCCGAGTGCGATGGCGATGGGGAGTCCGACCATGTCGGTGCCGGGAATGCCCACCCCCATGGCGTTTTTGAGGATGTTGGCGCTGAGGCGCACTTGCACGCGGTGGGGCGGGCGCGTTGGGAGCTGTTCGGCCGCCCGTGCGGCGGCCAGTGCCACGCAGACGGGTTCGGTGCAGCCGATGGCGGGCACCACTTGTTCGCGCACAAGGGCGATGATTTCTTGTCGGAGGGGATCAGGAAGCATGGTATCGGAGTCGGTATTGTCGTGGGGTGATGCCCCACACGCGGTTGAAAGCATTGTAGAACGACTGTCGGGAGGCGAAGCCGCAGTGCAGGCCGATGTCCTCGACGTTCCATTCGGCGAAACGACGGTCGCGGAGCATGCGGGCGGCTTCGTAGGCACGGATTTTGGCCAAGAGGCGGAGAAAGTTTTCGCCGGTGCTGATGGCCAGTGCCGCGCTGATGGCGCGGTGGTCGCAGCCGATGATTTCGGCCACGCGGCGCGCGGTGAGATCGGGGTCGCGGTAGTGACGTTGTTTCTGCAGGAGCTTGAGCACCCGGATGTAGATGCCGGCCGCGCGGTCGGGGCTGAAATGGTCGAGATAGGGTTTGGAGAGCGGCGTGTTGGGCTGCTCGCGTTGGGCGTCGGTCATGGGCAAAGGGAGCGCGCGGTGAGGAACTGGGCGAGGGGGAATGGGAAAATGCAGAGCGCAAGTCTCGTCGCTCGGTGGGGACGAGACTTGCGCTCCGGGCGAAGTGGCAAAACCTCAGCAGCCGCTGCCGTCGAGATTGCAGGCGGGCGCGTCGTGCTCGGGGGTGAGGAGCCCCACCTCTCGGGGATCGAGGGTGACGGTGCCGTCTTCTTTCACAAAGCAAGGGATGCCGATCCCGCCGTGTTGCTTCACAGCGTCGAAAGCGGGGTGCGTGTCGCGCAGTTTCAGGAAGGCCTTGAGGTGCAAGACGTGCGAACCGAGGTCGATGATTTCGAACCGGGGGTCGTTTTGAGTTTGTTGGTCCACAGCCACGCAGTCGGGGCAGGTGGGCATACCGTAGATTTTGATCATGATGCGTTTTTTTTCGGTGAGTAGAAGTCAGAGCGCAAAGAGTCGGCGAGCGTTTTGGCTCGTGACCGCTTCGATGTGCTCCGTCGTGGTTTGATAGATTTCGGCGAGCCGTTCGACGATGAGGGGTATGTAGGCCGGTTCGTTGCGCTTGCCCCGATGGGGCGTGGGCGCAAGGTAGGGCGCGTCGGTTTCGAGAACGATGCGCTCGAGCGGTACCGTGGTTTCGAGCACGGCCGGCAGGGTGCTCTTCTTGAAGGTCACGACACCTCCGATGCCGAGCAGGAAGCCGTCGAAGGCCAGGAGCTCTTCGGCCTCGCGAGCCGATCCGCCGAAACAGTGGAAGATGCCGCCCGGGAGTTGGCCTTTGAGTGGCGTGAGCACTTCGAGCAGTTCGGCGTGGGCGGAACGGGAGTGAATGACGAGCGGCAGTCGGAAGCGGATGCTCCACGCCGCCTGTCGGCGGAACACCTCCATTTGTTCCTCGCGCCGCGAAGTGTCCCAATAGAGGTCGATGCCCACTTCGCCCACGGCCACGAAGGGCGAATGGGGCACGGCGAGGAGCTGTTCCATGCGATCGAGCAGGGGCTGCGGATCGGGGGGAAGTTCGGTGGGGTGGAGCCCCAGCATCGGCTTACAGAGGTCGGGCCATTCGTCGCAGGTGCTCACGAGCGGGCCGAGCGAATTGGCATCGATGTTGGGGAGCAACAGCCATTGGGCGCCGGCGTTGCGAGCTCGTTCCACCACCTCGTGGCGGTCTTCGTCGAAAGCTTCGTCGTAGAGATGGCAGTGGGTGTCGATGAACATGAAGGAGGAGTCGTTTTAGTGATTGCGTCCGAGCAGCGGCGTGACGTAGTTCCAGAGCGGCGTGGCGTCGACGCTGAGACGATCCAACGTGGTGCGCGCCTCTTTGAAGTAGGCCTCGATGCGTTGGCGGCAGAGGCTTTCGACGTCGTATTTGGCGTAGCAACGCATGGCGTAGCGTATTTTCTCGTCGGGATCGATGGAGTCGCACGCGAGCATGCGGAGGAAATGGGTGGTTTCGGCCCCCGACATTTGCGAGAGCGCGGTGACGGTGAGGAAGGTTTTCTTTCCGCAGAGGATGTCGCCGCCGATTTTTTTACCGAAGACGGCCGGATCGCCGTAGGCGTCGAGGTAGTCGTCTTGGAGTTGGAAGGCGAGTCCAATTTTTTCGGCAAATTGGTAGAGCACTTCGGCATCTGCAGCCGGTGCGTCGGCGAGGAGACCGCCCATTTGTGCGGCGCAGCCGAGGAGCACCGAGGTTTTGAGGCGGATCATTTCGAGGTATTCCGCTTCGGTGACCTCACTGCGCGATTCGAAATTGACGTCGTATTGCTGTCCTTCGCAGATGCGGATGGCGCTGTCGGTGAACAGGTGCAAGACCTCTTCGCGGCGTCCCACGGTGCACTGTGCGATGAGGCTATAGGCCAGGAGAAGCATGGTGTCGCCGGAGAGCACGGCGGTGTTTTCGTTCCAACGGGTGTGCACGGTGGGCCGTCCGCGGCGCATGTCGGCGTGGTCCATGAGATCGTCGTGCACGAGGGTGTGGTTGTGGTACATTTCGATGCCGACCGCCGCGGGCATGGCCGGCATGTAGTCGCTGTGATAGAGCGAGAAGGCCGTGAGCAAGAGCATGGGGCGGAGCCGCTTCCCGCCGCCGGCGAGTACGAAACGAATGGGGTCGTAAAGTCCTTCGGGACGTTGCGGATAGGGCAATGCCGCCAGGGCGTCTTCAATGTGTTGTAGCATGATTCTCGTGTTATGTAGTGGGGAGTTTTCAGGGAGAGAAGAGAAGTCGCCGAATCAATTGCGTGTTTTCACGGTGAGGACAGCGCGCACCAGCACGCTTTCGCTTTTTTCGTCCTCGGTGGGGCGTCGCACCTCGAAAGCCACGCGGTCGTCGCTCAGGGTGTGGCGATAGACGCGCAGTTGCTGGCCGGCATAGGCTTCGAGTCCGTAGGCCATTTCGACGCGGCGCACGGTGTGCGTGTCGTGCCAGTCTTTGTCGAAGGTGTTGAGCAGCAGATCGATGTAACGAATGGAGTTGAAATGGCCGTTGATGTCCAAATCGGTGTAGGCGGCCGTGTGGCGGAGCACCGGTTCGGTTTCCTGCACGCGGGCTCTGGACGGGCCGTCGATGGGCACGTCTTCGTCGAGCAGGGCTTGGTGGAATCCGCCGTCGGGGAGGGTTTCGAGATTGACCGGTTGGCGCGTTTCATAATCGATGAGGGCCCAGGTCGAGGTGCCGTAGCCGAAGGGCACGCCGTTGGGGTCGGTGACAACGTAGAGGCGGTCGGTGAAGTGACGATAAATGCGATTCACCCACGTGCCGAGCTGATAGCGCTCGCCCGAGAACGGGAGGTGGTCGAGTTCCAACACGAGGCGCGAGAGCACCCATCCGCGGTGATGCGTCTGCATGTAGGTGAACCCGAAATTATGCGTTTCGGCGTGGAGCGAAGAGACGCGCAAAATGAGGTTGCCGAGTGTGCTCCAAGCCAAGTGACCGGTGTAGTCTTCTTGGAAAGGCTCGACTATAAAGGGGTAAAAGAGTTTTTTTTCGGCCATGGTGGGGAGTTTGCGAGTGGAGAGGGCGAAGGGCTGTTCTCATCGCCGGTTTGAGCGACGAGGGCTCAGGGCAAAAATAAGCAATTCTGTCGGAAAAAGGTTTTCCCTCGCCGGGAATTTCACCCTGAGGCGGTGCGTCGGACACGTCGTCGGGCGCACGCTTATCCTTTATCCTTGAAAAGGACGAAGGTGATGGGGATGGTGACACGCACGGGAGATACTTTCCCCTTGTGTTTCCCGGGCTTCCACTTGGGCATGCGTTTGATGCCGGTCATCACGGCGCGATCGAGCATGGGTTGGGTCTTCTTGGTGAGCTCGATGTCGGTGATGCTGCCGTCGGGTTGGACCACAAAGGCCACTTCGCAGGTGCCGTCGAGCTGCAATCGCTGTGCTGCGCCGGAATAGACGATGTTGTCATCGAGAAATTTCACCATCGCTTTGTATCCGCCGGGGAATTGCGGCATCTCTTCCACCACTTCTGTGGCGGTGAGTTGCGGTCCTTCGACGGGGAGATCGGGTTGATCGGCGTTGTGGTGGATGTCTTGGTCGACGAGCTCGCTGCGGTCGATTTGTTTGCTGTCGTCCGGTCCGTCAATGCCGATGGGGGCGGTGACCGTGCGGCGATCGACGATGATGGGCGCGGTGTTTCGCCCGCCGGGAGTGGTGGCAACTTTCACCGCTCTGCGACCTACCGAAATGTTCTTGCGCTCGAAGCCGTCGCGTGTCTTGACCGGTTCGAGGTGTTTGACCTCTTCGTTGATTTCGGTGCTGATTTCCTGCACTTTTTTGTAGACAAAATAGCCCAGTACTCCGGCAATGACGGCCAGCACGAGGAAAACTCCGAGGAAGATCATCCCCACGCGCCGATAGCGCTTGCCGGTCTCCTTGCGGAGCACGTAAGCGCCGTATTGCTTATTGCGGTTTTCGAACACCAGGTCGTTCCACTCGCGCGAAAGTAGGGGAGATTCGTTCAAAGTGTCTGTAAGTTTAGTGGGGTAGAGGAGACTGCACAGCCGGCGAACGGATCGGAGAGTCGCAAACGACCGATCTTGCCTGAAACCTTGATTGAAAAGGGGATGGCGGTCTCTGATTTCGGAGCAAAAGTACGCCCAAAAACTAAATTATGTCGTACCTTTGTCGCACTATTTTTCGGCGCGAATGAAAAAAAAACTAATTCTCCTCTTCCTCCTCTTGTCGGGGCTTTGTGCATCGGCGCAAGAGAGTACGTCGGCCTATAATGTGCTGCGATTGCCCGTTTCGGCGCATGTGGCCGCGCTCGGCGGCGAAAGCAACAGCGTGCCCGATGACGATGCGGCCCTTGCGCAGCACAACCCGGCTTTACTGGCCGATGTCACGCCGCGCCAGTTCGGTCTCACCGTCGCTTCGCTTCCTGACGGGGCGCTGTGGGCGGGCGCACAGTATGTGCACGGTTTTGGACTTCGCCACACCGCGAGCTTTTTCGCTCAACGCATCAGTTACGGCACGATGTTCGAAACCGATGAGTACGGTGCCGATTTGGGCCAGTTCACCCCGAGCAATGTGATTGTCGGCGCGGGCTACGGCTATGCGCTCTCCCCTCGATGGGCGGGTGGCGCGAACCTCAAGACGGTTTACTCGCGACTGGGCACGATGAGTGCCGCGGCTTTGGTTGCCGACGTGGGACTCAACTATTATAATAAGGAAGAGGGCTGGAGCTGGTCGGCCGTGCTGCGCAATGCGGGGGCAGAGATCAAGCATTTCGATCGGCGCACCGAAACGGTTCCCTACTCGTTGCAGATGGGCTTCTCCAAGCAATTGGCGCACACGCCGCTGCGTTTCAATGTCACGCTGATCGATTTGACGCGTTGGTCGAAAGCCTATTATATGCCTACGGCCGATGCCGAACTGAGTGCCGGACGTTTGTTCACAAACCACCTGGTGGTGGGTATCGACTGGATGCCTTCTCAACAAGTGACGCTTTCGGCCGGCTACAATTTCCGCCGTGGCTACGAACTGACGGCTGCGGGTCGCGGCCACGGTGCGGGATTTTCTTTCGGCGCCGGCGTTCGCTTTTCGCGCCTACGGTTAGACTTGGCGTGGGCGCGCTACCATTTGGCCAGTTCTTCGCTGATGGGCAGCGTTTCCTACCGACTTTGATTCGTAAACGGGGGTGAATTCCCGACAATCGTCCGTCCGTGCTGCAAAAATCGCCGGTCCGTTTTGGCAAATGCCCGTCTACCCCGACAATCGCTCGTTCATTCCGGTAGAGATGCCGGTCCGTTTCGGTAAACGACGGCGCCCCGTTTCGGTAAACGCCCCTCTTTTCCCACAAACAGACACAAACTATGCTACATATCGAAATCGACGCCGGTTCCGGCTTCTGCTTTGGGGTCACCACCGCCATCAAAAAGGCAGAAGAAGAGTTGGGACAGCGTGACATCTTATATTGTCTCGGCGACATCGTCCACAACAGCCGCGAATGCGAGCGCCTGCGCGAGCGTGGTCTCGTGATCATCGACCACGAAACCTTCGCTACTTTGCACGATGTCCGGGTTTTGCTCCGTGCACACGGTGAACCCCCTTCTACTTACGAGATCGCACGACGCAACAACATCACCCTCGTCGACGCCACCTGTCCCGTCGTGCTCAATTTGCAACAGCGCATCAGTCGCGTCTATCACGAAATGGAAAACCCCCAGATCGTGATCTACGGCAAGCACGGCCACGCCGAAGTACTCGGGCTGGTGGGGCAAACCAACAGCGAAGCGGTCGTGATCTCCGACATCAGCGAAGTCGACAAAGTCGATCTCACGCGCAACACCTATCTCTTCTCGCAAACCACCAAACCGCTCGAAGGATTCCAGACCCTCATCGATTATCTCACGACCCACATCCAGCCGCCGGCCGAGTTTCGTTGCTACGACACCATCTGTCGTCGCGTCTCCAACCGCTTGCCCGGCGTACAGGAATTTGCGCGTCGCCATGACCTCGTGCTTTTCGTCTGCGGTCTCAAGAGCAGCAACGGCCGTGTGCTGTTCGAAGCCTGTTGCAAGGTCAATGAAAACACCCACCTCATCGACGATCCAGAACTGATCGATCCCGAGTGGTTCAACGGCGTGACGAGTGTCGGCATCTGCGGCGCCACCTCCACGCCCAAGTGGCTCATGGAACGTTGTGCCGAACGCGTGCGCGAACTTGACCCCGATCGTTCGACCGATGTCCCGGGCCCGTCGACCCTTTCCCCCTCTTCCTCAACGCAACAACCGTCATGAATATCGCTCTCCTGCTTTCCGGCGGCGTCGACAGTGCCGTCGCCACCCACCTCCTGATGGAACGCGGTTTGCGTCCCGACCTCTACTACATCAAAATCGGCATGGACGGCGACGATGAACTCACCTGCACCGCCGAAGAAGACCTCGAACTCTGCCAAGCCGTGGCACGCCGTTACGGTCTGCCGCTCGAAGTCGTCGATCTGCAAAAAGAATATTGGGATCGCGTAGTGACCTACACGATGGACCACGTGCGCCGCGGCCTCACCCCCAACCCCGATGTGATGTGCAATCGGCTCATCAAGTTCGGCGCCTTCGAAGAGCGCGTCGGTCATGCCTACGACCGCATCTGCACCGGCCACTATGCGCGCACCCTCCGCGACAACGAAGTCTTCAGCGACCCTCTTTCAGGCGAAGCTGTCGATCTCAGCGCCCACACCACCTGGCTCGGCACCGCCCCCGATCCCGTGAAAGACCAAACCGATTTTTTGGCGCAACTCGAATCGTGTCAAGTCGAGAAGCTCATGCTCCCGCTCGGCCATCTGCAGAAAGACGAAGTGCGCCGCATCGCCGTCGAAAATCGGCTGGCCCCCGCCCGCCGCAAAGACTCGCAAGGCATCTGTTTCTTGGGTAAGATCAACTACAACGACTTCGTACGTCGTTTTCTCGGTGAGCGCACGGGCGATGTCATCGAGATCGAAAGCGGCAAAAAGGTCGGCGAGCACAAAGGCTACTGGTTCCACACCATCGGTCAGCGCAAAGGACTCGGTCTCGGCGGCGGCCCGTGGTTTGTGGTCAAGAAAGATCTCGAAGCCAACATCCTCTACGTCTCGCACGGCTACGACAACCTCCTTCAATACGGCCGTTCGTTCAATCTGTCGGGTTTTCATTTCCTCACCGGCGATCCCTGGCCCGAAACCGGCACCTTCGATGTCACGTTCAAGGTGCGGCACACCGATCGTTGGCGCACCGGCCGTTTGACGCGCACCCTCGACGGCACGTTCCACATCGACGGAGACGCTCCCATCCAAGGCATTGCCCCCGGCCAGTTCGGGGTCATCTACACGCCCGACGGTCGCGTCTGTGTCGGTTCCGGCGAAATCAGCGTCTGATTCCCAGTTTTTCTCGCCCCGTAAATCCTCCGTTCATGCCACAAGCCTTTCAGAAAACCTACGATAAAGCCACCATCGGCGAACTCGTCGCCTGGTTCAGGGCCCGTCTCGATCGCTTACCCGAGTCGCTCGATCTCATGGGCTGCATGCACATCACCCACCTGCGGGCCACCGTCGAGCGCTACATCGATCTCGTCGAAAAGCACCACGACGCCCCCGTCTACGGTGGACAGGTGTTGCATCTTTTCCGCATTCGCGAGAAACTCGAGGAACAAGGGCTCTGATTCCGCCCCTTCCCCGTTGCTTTCTCCCGCAACAAACAGACCGTCCGCCGAAAGCCTTCAAGCTTTCAGCGGACGGTCGTTTTTCTTGCCCGCGGTGCTGCCTCTACACCCCCAGATCCAAGTGGCCGTTCATCACGGCATAGATAATAATGTCCGAAAGCGAATGCGCCCCCAGTTTGAGCATGAGATTTTTCCGGTGCGTGATCACCGTCGAAAGACTGATGTTCAGCTGTTCGGCGACCTCCTTGTTCGTGTAGCCGCGTGCCAAATGCGTCGCCACCTCAATTTCTCGCAGCGTCAGCGGCGATTTCAGCTCCGTCGTCTCCTGTGTCGGCGGCGTTTCGCCGGGGTGTGACATCGTCGGTCGGCGA
Organism: Prevotellaceae bacterium UBA1746; assembly: GCA_905369775.1. Lineage (GTDB taxonomy): Bacteria > Bacteroidota > Bacteroidia > Bacteroidales > Bacteroidaceae > Alloprevotella. The sequence continues at coordinate 27,059 of CAJPJR010000016.1, read as the reverse complement.
AACTGCGCGTGTCCGTGCCCCTCCGTCGGTGTCGCTGTGCGCGGCCGATGCGGCCCCGCGCCGTGTCCGAAAGCGTGGAACTCCAGCAACGATTTGATCAGCTCCTCCTCGCTCTGGCACACATTGAGCGTGAGCAGTCCCGGCGTGGGAGGCAGGTTCTCGCCGTTGGTCAGTACGATCGTGGCAAACGGCCGGCGGCGGAAGAAATGCGTGTGTTCAAAATAGATGCGCGCCGCCACAAAAAAGTGGGCAAAATCCTCTGCGTTCGTTTCCATCAGCGCCTCATACGAAGCGAAGGTACAAACCTCTGCAATGGGAATGATTTTGCGCAGCGTGTTTTCCAACCCCATGCAGGCCAGCACATTGGGTTCCACCACCGCCATGCGCAGTGCGGGCCGTTGGCCTTGGCCTTCGGTCGGTGCCGCTGCCGGATGGTGCGGGTGAGCGTGCGGAGAAGCGGGGTGGTGGTTGTGTGGCATGTCGGGTCTATGTGTGCAAGCGAGCCGCCGGTCTCAAAAACGGCGTCCTCACTCAAGAATCTGCTGCAAAAATAGCCATTTCTCGTCGGAAACGCTTAATTTTGTTCGATAATCTACGGTGCAAAATCCCCGTAAAAAATAGAATCCACTGTTCACAATGGAAAACCCCGAACGCGATTTGGCGCGCCAAATCATTGAGAACACCAACACCAACCTTTTCCTCACCGGCCGTGCCGGCACGGGCAAGACCACCTTTTTGCGTCAAATTCGCGAAGAGGTGCACAAGCGCATGGTGGTGCTCGCCCCCACCGGCATCGCCGCCATCAACGCCGGCGGCGTCACCATCCACTCGTTTCTGCAGCTCCCCTTCGCCCCCTTCATTCCCGGCATGCAGTTTCGCACCGACCAGTTTCGCATGCCCGATCGCAAGCGCCGCCTCATTCGCAGTCTCGATCTCATCGTCATCGACGAAATCTCCATGGTGCGCGCCGACCTGCTCGACAGTGTCGACGCCGCCTTGCGTCGCTACCGCGACCCCGCACGTCCGTTCGGCGGCGTGCAACTGCTGCTCATCGGCGATTTGCAGCAGCTCTCGCCCGTGGTCAAGGACGAAGATCGCGAATTGTTGTCGCGCTACTACGACTCCGAGTACTTCTTTTCCAGCCACGCCCTGCGCCAAACGCCCTTCGTCACCGTCGAACTGCAAACCGTCTATCGGCAGTCTGACGACACGTTCCTGCGGCTCCTCAACGCCGTGCGCAGCAACCGCCTCGACGCCGCCATGCTCGCGCAGCTCAATGCGCGCTACGTGCCCAATTTCCGTCCGCCCGAAGGCGAAGCCTACGTGCGTCTCGTCACGCACAATCACCAGGCCGATTCCATCAACCGGGCCGAAATGACCGCGCTCACCACCCCCGCTTTCACCTACGACGCCGAAGTCAAAGACAAGTTTCCCGAATCGTCTTACCCCGCGGCCGATCGGCTCGTGCTCAAACGCGGCGCACAAGTCATGTTCATTCGCAACGGCATGGCGGGCGACGACCACTATTTCAACGGCATGCTCGGCGAGGTGGTGAGCCTCGACCGCGATGAAATCACCGTCCGCACCAACGAGGGCGGCGTGCTCATCAACGTGCCGCGCGAAACGTGGAACAACGCCCGCTACGTCCTCAACGAGCGCACCAATGAGATCGAAGAAGTGGTCGACGGCACCTTCACGCAGTATCCCCTCCGCCCCGCCTGGGCCATCACCGTGCACAAGAGCCAAGGTCTCACCTTCGAGCGCGCCATCATCGACGTGCAAGGCGCTTTCGCCCACGGGCAGGCCTACGTTGCCCTCTCGCGTTGCAAGTCCCTCGAAGGCCTGGTGCTCAGCGCCCCCATTCCCGCCTCGGCCATCATCCAAGACGGCACCGTGCTCCAATTCACCGAGCACATTCCCGAGCAACAGCCCACGCCCGACCAGTTGCAACAGATGCGCCGCAACTATTTCTTCGCCCTCGTGTGCGACCTCTTCTCGTTTGCCGACCTCGAGCGGCGCAACGCCGCCATGCAGCGGTTGCTCGAAGAGTTTTTCTACAAGAAAGCCCCCATCACGCTCGAAGATTTCCGCAAACTCCTCATCCTTTTCCGCCAGCAAATCGCCGCCGTCGCCGTGAAATTCCGTCCGCAGTACGAAACGCTCATCGCCACCCACGCCGACTACGCCACTCACCCCGAACTGCTCGAGCGCATCACCAAGGGCGCGGCCTATTTCGCCGACCGTCTCGGTGCCTTCGAGGGCTTCATGCGCACCCTCTCCCTCCCCGCCGGCGGCAAGGAGGTGGCCAAACGCGCCAAAACCGTCATCGACGAACTGCGACGCGATCTCTATGTCAAATTGCGCGTCTTGCGCTATTTTGCCAAACACCCCTTCGATGTCAACGACTATCAGCGCTTGCACTCGCTCGCCACCATCGAAGACCCCACCGGGCCCATGCCCACCGGCTTGGCCTCCACCGCCCGCAAGGCCCCGGCCGAATCGGCGTCGGCCTCGAGCTCGCGCACGAAAAAGAGCAGCGCGCCGCGCGAAACGATGGAAGAGAAGCGTGCCGATGCCCTGCGCCAACTCGAAGCCGGCAAGAGCGTGCGCGAAATTGCCGCTGCGCGCGGCGTCACCGAGCAGACGGTGAGCAACTATCTCCTACCCGCGCTGCTCACCGGACGCATCGAGCTCGACGACCTCTATCCCGCCGACCATGTGCGGCGCGTGCGGCACTATCTGCGCGACCACGATCACAGTCGCGACGACGACACGCCCGTTTCGCTCACCGCCATTCGCGAAGCCGTGGGCGCCGACATCAGTTTCGACACCATCCGCACGGTGCGCGCCGTGGTGCGTGCCGAACGCTGAGCAGGCCCCGTTTTGCCCCGATGGTCCGGGGCGCGCCGACCGTGAGATTGCGCAGCCCGTATGCAAAAAAGCCCACTTGCCGGCGACTTGTGTGCCGGAAAAGGGGGCAAAACTTTGTGAGGCGCGCCGAAACCACTAATTTCGCACTCCGGTTTTCGTATGCCACGCGCACACTGCGCCGCATACCAACCGTTTTTCTTGATTTCTCCACCATCAATCATCCCGAATATGATCAAAGTTGCCATGTTCGACACTCATTCCTACGATGAGCAGTCGTTCAATAAGACGAACGCCGATTTCGGTTTCGACATCCGCTACTACAAAGAGCACCTCTCCATGAAAACCGTGCCCCTCGCCAAGGGCGCCGACGTGGTGTGCATCTTTGTCAACGCCGAGTGCAACGCCGCCGTCATCGACGAACTCGTGAGCTACGGCGTGAAGCTCATCGCCCTGCGCTGTGCCGGTTTCAACAACGTCGATCTCAAAGCCGCCAAAGACCGCATCGACGTGGTGCGCGTGCCGGCCTATTCGCCCCACGCCGTGGCCGAGTATGCTGTGGCGCTCATGCTCTCGCTCAACCGCAAAATCTATCGCGCCGTCAACCGCACGCGAGAAGGTAATTTCAAGCTCAAAGGCCTCCTCGGTTTCGACATGTACGGCAAAACGGCCGGTCTCGTCGGCATGGGCCGCATCGCCAAGGAACTCATCAAAATTCTGCGCGGTTTCGGCATGCACGTCCTGGCCTATGACCTCTATCCCGATCACGAATTTGCGAAGCAGTATGATGTGAAGGTCGTGGAACTCGACGAGCTCTACGCCCAGAGCGACATCATCTCGCTCCACTGCCCCCTCACGCCCGAGACGAAGCACATCATCAACACCGAGAGCATCGCCAAGATGAAACCCGGCGTGATGATCATCAACACCGGCCGCGGTCAACTCATCAACACCGAAGACCTCATCGAGGGCTTGCGCACCAAGCGCATCGGCTCGGCCGGTCTCGACGTGTATGAAGAAGAGAGAAACTACTTCTACGAAGACCGCAGCGACAAGATGATCGACGACGACGTGCTGGCTCGTCTGCTCATGGTGCCCAACGTGGTGCTCACTTCCCACCAAGCCTTCTTCACCGAAGAGGCGCTCCACAACATTGCCCTCACCACGCTCGACAGCATCAAGGAGCTCGAGCAAGGACTGCCCCTCACCAACAAGGTGGAAGGCTGATCCGCGCCGAACTTCACTAACACGAACCTCCCCTCCTCGTTCTTTCCCGAAGACGAGGAGGGGAGTTTTTTTGTGTATTGAGAAAATCAGCCCCACACCCTAAGCGAAGGAGTATATCCTAAGCAGGGAGGGCAACGTACGTCACGATGGTTGGGAGTAAACTTCCCATTGTTGACACCGTTTTTTTTACCATTCGCCGAAGAGACGAGAACGATTGCGATTGTGATGGCGACAGTCCCGAAAGCATTCTAAGGTCGGAGAGGAGACAAGGCGCTGTTTAAGTCCGGTACAAAATTTCTCTGTAACAAAACAAGGTTTGTTGCATCGTATTTCTTCTTCTCGTTAGGCTTTGCGGTTGCTTGTCGTTGATGTTTTTGCGCAATGTTTATTTTTCCATCGTTGAAATCTATTCATCAAGAGGAATGCGGAGCACAAACTGAGCGCGGTAAGTGCAATCCCGGTTACCGCCCATAAGAGCATTTGCAATGGAGTGAGCAGAGAAGCCTTTGCAAATAGAGCCAAAGCATAGACACAATAGGGCAACGACAGGAGGGTGGTTACGATGACCGGTATGTATTTTCGGTAAATCATCCATTGAATAAGATGTATCAACAGGTGTATAGAGTGTCCGGCGAAGGCTGCGAACCACCATGAATAGGCACCCACTGCCATAGCGCAGAAAGTAATCAACGAAATTAACAAGAACTCGTGAGCTGTTCCCACGGCATAAGTGCTCGTGGCATAATTAAAGTGGCCACTACGAGCCAGCATTTGCTCGAACTTTGGGAAACGCGTTCTTAATTCCGGTTGATGATGTTTAAGCCAATGCTTGAACATGATGATCTCCTCGTATTCGTGAACCATGAATACGACGGGAAGAAGAGCCATTGTCAGTTCTAATTTTGTCATAACTGTTTTGTCGTCATTTCCTCAATAAAAATAGGCATACAACAATAGGGAGACGAGCTGCAAGTCTCCCTATTTTCGGCACTCTTGTGGCTTCTCCAAGGGGCTGTGGATACTTTTTTACTCGTGCCGGCACCTTTTCGGAGGCAGTGATGCAAATATACAGGATATATTGCCAAAAGCCATCGAGTAGCGACGAAATTTGCCCCGAAGGTGAGTACCCGTCGATAAGGGGAGGGCAGCGAGGATGAAAAGCCGAGATGTTTCGCCAAAAAGTCCCCAAGAAATCCGAAAAAACTTCCCCACTTTTTCGCAAAAGTGGGGGAGTTTTTGTTGCTATCTGTGTGGCAGCTCTGATGGGTTGTGGAACAAGCCGTAAAAAGTGGCGTGCGGCGCTTCAACCGGCGCTGCGATCGATGTAATGTTCGTGCGGCGGCAGATATTCGCGGTATTCTTCGTAGTCCATCTCGCGGGCTCCCATCGAACGGAGGTGGTCGGTGGGCAACTGGCAGTCGATGATGCCGTCGCCCTCGGCAGCCATGCGTTCGGCGAGGGCAATGAGCGCCATTTTCGAGGCGCTGGGCGCCAGGCTGAACATGCTGTCGCCGCAGAAGAGGCGCGGATGGCGCACGCCGTAGAGACCACCCACCAGCGCGTCGCCTTCCCACACCTCGACACTCTCGGCCAAACCCTCGTCGTGGAGTTGGCAAAAGGAGGCCATGAGCGGTTCGCTCAGCCAAGCGCCTTGTTGGCGGTGGCGGTCCTGCGCCGTGCGGCAACCGTCGACCACGCGGGCGAAAGCCGTGTTGAAGGTCACACGATAGCGGCCGGAGTGCCGGAGTTGGCGCATGGAGTGGGAGATGTGCACCTCGTCGGGGCGCAACACAAAGCGCGGACGGGGCGCCCACCAATACAATTCGCGTTCGCCTTCGAAGGCGCTCCAGGGGAAAATGCCCGAAGAGTAGGCGGCGCGCAGGCGGTCGGGGCTCACGTCGCCGCCGATGGCCAGAAAACCATCGGCTTCGGCCAACTGCGGGTCGGGGAAGCACACCGAATCGGGATCGAGGATGAAAATCATAGCTGAAGGAATGAGAAAGAGGGGAAAGTTAGACTTCGTCGGCTGCGGGGTCGGCGTTTTGAAGGTCGGAATTTTCGCGAAGCACCAGCCCTTCGTCGCCGGCATCGACCAGCGCGGTGCCGCCGTGGGCGAGCGCGCCGAAGAGGAGGCCGCGGGTGAGGAGCGGTTTGACGTGCGCGGCGATGGCGCGATCGAGTTCACGCGCGCCATATTCGCGGGTGAATCCACGTTGGAGCAGCCATTCGCGCGCCGCGTCGGTGAGGCGGAGTTGCACGCCGCGGGGCGTGAGCAGCGATTGGAGCACCCCGAGTTGCTTGTCGAGAATGCGGCGTGCCATGTCGAGCGTCATTTCGCCGAAGACCACGGTGCCGGTGAGGCGGTTGAGAAATTCGGGTTTGAACAGCTTTTTCACCTCGGCCAGCATGGCCTCGCCCGGCGTGACATCGCCGGTGAAGCCCACGGCCGCGCGGCGGGCAAACTGCGCCCCGGCGTTGGAGGTGAGGATCAGCAGCACGTGGCGGAAATCGGCCTTGCGCCCGTGGGTGTCGGTGAGCGTGGCGCGATCCATGACCTGGAGCAGGATGTTGAAAATGTCGGGGTGGGCTTTTTCGATCTCGTCGAGCAGCAGCACGCAGTGGGGCGAACGACGAATGGCGTCGGTGAGTTGGCCGCCGTCCTCGTAGCCGACATAGCCGGCTGGCGAACCGATGAGGCGCGACACGGTGTGCTTCTCGGCATATTCGCTCATGTCGAAGTAGACCAGCTCAATGCCCAGTTGCTCGGCGAGCACTTTGGCCACTTCGGTCTTACCCACGCCGGTGGGGCCGACGAAGAGGAGCGAGGCCATGGGCTTGTCGGGGGCGGTGAGGCCGGCGTGCGACATCATGACGGCTTCGGTGACCTCGGCGATGGCACGATCCTGCCCGAAGACGCGGCGCAGCAGCTCGGGCCGGAGGTGGCGCAGAGCGGTGTGGTCGTTGTCGTCGTCGGGGCGGAGGGTGTCGACCTTGCAGAGGGTGGCCAGCACGGTGTCGACGAGGTCGCGCGTGACGAGTTGCGTGCCGTCGGGATGCACTTCGCGATAGGCGGCGGCTTCGTCGATGAGGTCGATGGCTTTGTCGGGGAGTCGGCGGTCGTTGAGGTAGCGATCGGCGCGACGCACGGCGTGTTCGATGACGCCTTCGGCAAAGGTGACGCCGTGAAACGCTTCGTAGCGCGAGCGCAGTCCCTCGAGAATGAGGCAAGTTTCTTCGATGGAGGGTTCGGGCACGTCGATGGTTTGGAAACGGCGCACGAGGGCACCGCTTTTTGAGAAGTAGCGGTTGTATTCCTCGTGGGTGGTGGCACCGATGAAGCGCACGCTGCCCGTTTCGAGGTAGGGTTTGAGCAGATTGGCGAGGTCGAGCGAGCCTTCGCCCGTTTGGCCTGCGCCGACGAGGTTGTGGATCTCGTCGATGTAGGCGATGGCGTTGCCCTCCTCGGCCATGCCGTCGATGATGCTGAGGAGGCGCTTCTCGAGTTGGCCGCGATATTGCGTACCGCTGAGGAGGCTGCCGAGTTGGAGGGAGTAGATGCGCGCACCGGTCAGTCGTTCCGGCACACGGCCGTCGCGAATGAGGGCGGCGAGACCGTAGATGAGCGCCGTCTTGCCCACCCCGGGATCGCCGACGTGGAGAGGATTGTTCTTGTCGAGGCGGCAGAGCACGCGGATGGTGCGTTCGAGTTCCGTCTCGCGGCCGATGAGGGGATTGTGGCTGTCGAGATGATCGTTGATGCAGGTGACGTGGCGGTGCCAGTCGTCGGTGGGCTCAGCTTCGGCCGTGGCCGCTGCACCGGAGCGGGCGGACGAGAGAACCCCGTCGTCGGGGGCGTCGGCGCTGTGCGCATTGTGCGGCGTGTCGAGGTCGGCGCTCAGACGGTCGATGAGCGCCGAAAGCAGGAAACCCTTCTCGCCGAGATAGCGTGCGACCAGTTGCGCGGCGAAGCTATGCTCCAGGGAGTAGAGGGCGGAGAGATAGTGGGTGATGTCGAGCGTTTGCACCTGCGAACCGAGTGCCTGCAAGGCGGCGAAGTGTTCGAGCCGCTGCCAGAGGAAGGACGGTTCGGGCGGTTCGGACGAGGTGGTGAGGTCGCGATCCAGGACCTCGACGAGAGCCGCGCGGAGCGCTTCGAGCCGGTCGAGCGGGACAATGCCCTTGAAGAGGTCGGCCTGCACGCAGGCCAGCAGCAAGTGCTCGGGGGTGAGGAACTCGTTGTGGTGGGCGGCGGCGAGCTCGCGCGACGCGGTGAAGAGGCGTTGGAGGAGGGGAGTGTAATGGAAATCCATCGGAACAACGGAAAAAGAGGGGGCGACCGGTTTAGTCTTCGGTCACCTCGAGACGGAGGGGATACTGATGTTCGCGCGCCAGCCGCATGGCTTTTTCGGCTTTGCTGTGCGCCACGTCGAAAGAGTAGATGCCGGCCACGGCACGTCCCGATCGGTGGACGCGCATCATGATGTTTTCGGCGATGACGGGGGCTTTGTCGAAAAGTCCGCAGAGGATTTCGACGACAAAGTCCATCGGGGTGAAATCGTCGTTGAGCAGCCACACGCGATAGCTGCGGGGCGCTTCGGTGTGCGTGTCTTGCCGCTCGCGCACGCTCGTTCCTTGTTGAGGCATACGAATATATTTGAGTGGGTAATATCGACAAAGATAAGAATAATTCCTATCTTTGCAGGAAAGCAAACCGTGAAATTATGACTTTGCAAGCAGCCCAAGCCGCCGTGGACGAGTGGATCCGCACTTACGGCGTGCGTTACTTTTCGGAACTGACCAACATGGCCGTGCTCACCGAGGAGGTGGGAGAACTGGCGCGCGTGATGTCGCGCCGCTACGGCGACCAGTCGTTCAAGGCGGGCGAACCGCAGGATCCGGCCGACGAGATGGCCGATGTGTTGTGGGTGCTGCTCTGTCTGGCCAACCAGACGGGAGTGGACCTGACCGCGGCTTTCGAGGCGAACCTGCGCAAGAAAACGGCACGCGACGCCACGCGTCATCTCAACAACCCGAAGTTGGCCCCTCCACCGGCGGGCGACGCGGCGAAATAGCAACCCCAACAGCGTAAAAATATCGACGAGATTTTTTCGGATTGACGCTCACTGTCATTCTCAGCGTGTATCTTTGCAGCATCAATCCCAATCCAAACAGCAATATGGCAAAGAAAACCATCACCGTCGCCAGTTCGGCCGCGGAGAAACTCAAAGCTTTACAGTCGGCGATGTCGAAGATCGAAAAGGATTTCGGCAAGGGTTCGATCATGAAAATGGGCGACCAGCAAATCGAACACGTGGAAGTGGTTCCTTCGGGTTCGATCGGTTTGGACTATGCCCTGGGTGTGGGCGGTTACCCCCGTGGCCGCATCATCGAAATCTACGGTCCGGAATCGTCGGGTAAGACGACCCTGGCGATTCATGCCATTGCCGAGGCGCAGAAGGCGGGCGGCACGGCGGCCTTCATCGATGCGGAGCACGCCTTCGATCGCTTCTATGCGCAAGACCTGGGCGTGGACATCGACAACCTGCTCATCTCGCAACCCGACAACGGCGAGCAGGCACTGGAAATCGCCGACCAGCTCATTCGTTCGTCGGCCATCGATATCATCGTGATCGACTCGGTGGCGGCGCTCACGCCGAAAGCGGAAATCGAAGGCGACATGGGCGACAACAAAGTGGGCTTGCAGGCGCGACTGATGAGCCAGGCGTTGCGCAAAATCACCTCGACCATCGCCAAGACAAACACAACGTGCATCTTCATCAACCAGCTGCGCGAAAAAATCGGCGTGATGTTCGGCAGTCCCGAGACGACCACCGGCGGTAACGCCCTGAAGTTCTACTCGTCGGTGCGCCTCGACATCCGTCGCGGGTCGAAGATCAAAGACGGCGACGAAGTGGTGGGTTTCAACACGAAGGTGAAAGTCGTGAAGAACAAGGTGGCGCCTCCTTTCAAGCAGTGCGAATTCGAAATCGCTTTCGGTGTGGGCATCTCTCGCCTGGGCGAAGTGGCCGATCTGGGCGTGGACCTCGAAATCATCAAGAAGAGCGGTTCGTGGTACAGCTACGGCGCCACGAAACTCGGACAGGGTCGCGAAGGGCTGAAGCGCACGCTTTCGGACAACCCCGAACTGATGGACGAGATCACGGCGAAGATCAAAGAGGCGCTGCAAGGCGACAAGGCTTTGCCGCTGAAGAGCAAAGCGGATGCGGACGACGAGGACGAAGTGGACAACGACAACCTCGACACGGACACCGATTTCGACGACGAAGATTGAATGTAGCCGCGACTACAACGGCGCGTTCGTTTTGAACTAAATGTTTTGAAATCATGCCGAGCGTCTTTCTTGAGGAAAGGCGTTCGGCATGATTGTTTTTTTTGCAATATAATATGACATATTATCGCATTGATAAGATGCAAGGTTTGCGGAAAACAAATATCGGATCGCGCCCGGGTTTGTCCGCATTGTGGTGCGAGAGGAAAGGTTACCCTGCGGAAGAAAATGTCGGTGGACGAAGAATCGGCTCAGACAGTTTCCCCTTCTCAGTCAACTACGTCTCCCAATGGGGTGCAACCTGCGAAGCCTTCTGACCTCTACACCCCGCCACTTGAAACGCAGAGCAAGGCGCCGATGGTGATAGCGATCGTGCTGATGCTCGTGCTGATGGGAATCGGTGCAATGTTCTTTTTCCTGCTGAACCCCAGAAGCCACCGTTCGACCACGGAGGACTATGCAGACACGGTTGCTGCGCAAAGTAGCGGGGACTACTCATGGGGCAGCGAAGGGCAAAACGAGCAGCAAGCAGACGAAGGACAAGCCGGTGCGGAATCCGACGGCAGTCGAGCGATCGATGTTTTCAATGCACAGCCCCGCAATGATTCGTCGAGTGTGAGTGTGGATCGCACCTACTCACAACCGGAGGACCCCGGTTTCAGCAAACCCTATGACGTGAGACAGTTTGTGGCGGACGAGCGATATGAGCATGACGACGTGACGCTGGAAATTACTTCGGACGGAATTTATGCCAACGGCAATAAAATTTCGACCTCGACACCGGTTTTCCAGAAGCTGAACCGCAAGTACGGGCGAATCACCGCCAAGCCTTCGATTAGTATCACGGTGTCGTATGACGACAACGCATTGATAGACAATAGTACTCATGAACGATACACGCATGTTTATTGACCGCCGGTGCGGCGGGCTTCGCATTTGGATGTTGCTGGTGCTCTCTTGCTTTGTCTTGGGAGTGCCGGCGCAGTCCATTGCAGAATTGGCGCGCAAAGCGGAGGAACGCAAAGACCCGCTTCACGCTTACACGAACGTGGAAGACTTTCACTACGGAATGGCGGTGGCGCAGAAGAAACTGCCCAATGGCGAACCGGGTGAATACTGGGGTGTGGTGGACGAAGAGGGCAAGGTGTGCATTGCTTTCAAATATCGTTCGCTGCGCTACGTGGACAATCTCAATGACGAAGACAATCTGTATGTTTGCCGTACGGATCGCGGTTATGGCTTTGTGAGTACGAGCAGTGGCGAGATTCTCTCGACCACTTATAGCGACTTGACTTACGAAGGTGGAGAACGTTGGAGCGTGAGACGCAACGGGAAGATGGGCATTGTCAAAGTCGGAGAGGCTAATGGGAGTTTCCGCGTGGAAACCATTGTTCCCTGTGAATACGACCAAGTGCAGGCCGGAGACGGCGACGAATACTACGTAGTGACCAACGGCTCGCTGCATGGCTTGCTCGACTGGGACGGAAAAACGGTCATCGCCTGTGTGTATGACGACGTCGACTTGAACAAGTACGTCGGCTTTTGTTCAGTGAAGCGCAATGGACTGAAGGGACTGATGAGTAAGACGGGCGAGGAGTTGGTGCCCTGTGCATTTGATGACTGCGGAGTGATTGACGAGCATTTCCTTTGGACGCGAAAAGACAATACCTACGGCATTTATTCGTCGGAGGGAGAGAAAGTGCAGCCGTGCAAGTTCAGTTCGTTCTTTATTTATGAAGGAAAGAAGAAGAAAGAGGTGTTGCTGTCAGATTTTGCGCAGTTGGATCAACGTAAGCACCCGGATCTCTATGCTGTGGTTTCTGGAAAAGTGGGTACGCTCGATAGTAAAAATTTTACGACGAAATTGCCTTGCGCCTACGATTACCTTTCTGATTTCGCGACGCGCATGAAGATCACGAATGGCGTGCGTACGGAACAGCGATTGGCAGTGTGCCGTTTGAATGGGAAATATGGCATTGTCAATTCCGAAGGCAAGCAAATTCAGCCGATGGGCTTCGACGAATTGCGTAAAGATGTGTCGGATCCTTCGAGCAAGGAGTTGCCGGACATGGGGTCGGCGCGTGATTTGCACGTCCGCATCGGCGACAAGTGGGGTGTTCTCACTGCCGATGGTGAGCAGTTGGCCGAGGTGAAGTTCGATTCCGTCGGGGTGTTCCATGACGGTTTGGCGGTGGTGAAGGCGGCAGAACGTTACGGCTACATCGACAGGAGTGGGGCGATTGTGATTCCTATTCAGTGGATGGCTGCCTACGATTTCTCCGAAGGCTTGGCCGCACTGCGTGTTGACAAGAAGCATTTCCAATTTATAAATACTGCGGGAACAGTGGTTATCAAATCCAAAAAGTACGACAGTGTCGGCCGGTTCCGAAATGGAATCTGCCGAGTGGTGAAAGGTGGAAAGGTGAAATGGATCGACACGAAGGGAAAAGAGCTGAAAGACGAATCGAATTCAGCAAAGGAGGATGAAGGAAGCGGTGCCAATCACTTTTGGGAGTAGTTGCCGGGCGAGCTGAACTTTTTCTGTTCTTCCGGCGTTACGGACGTATTTTGATTGGAAGACGTGCTTCTGATTGGAAAACGAAACCTCCACATGCGGTAGTCCTTGGATGAAAGACTGCTGCATGTGGAGGTTTTTTGGGCGAAGGAATAACCTTTACTCGTGGTTCTTCATCAAATCCATCTTCATCTGATAGTATTTGACGCTCATATCGAGGTAGTGGATGTGGGGGTTCTCAAAACGCTGCTCTTCTTTCCACACCTCTTCGTCCAATTGGCGACGAACGTAAGCGCGGATGTCTTTGAGCGCAGGAAGTTCGGCCACCTGCTTTCCGTCACGGAACAGCGGTTGGAGAAGTTCGCGGAAGGTACAGTGCTCGAAGGTGCGAACCGCCCACGGCTTTTCGGGAGAAAGGTATTCGAAAGGCGAACCATCGGTGACCGTCTCGGTGTCGCAAGTGATGAGATCGGCGATGGAGTGACCTTTGTCTGAGTAAACGCGGTAAAGGCGTTTGCGTCCGGGGTTGGTGATTTTACCCACATTTTCCGAGAGTTTGATTTTGGGCACGAAGGTCTCTCCTTGTTTGATGGCAGCCAATTTGTAGACTGCACCAAATTTGGCGTCGCTGTAAGCCGTGATGAGGCGTTCGCCCACCCCGTAGCTGTCGACGCAGCCTCCTTGGGCGATGATCGACGTGATGGTGCGTTCGTCCAAACTGTTGGAAGCCATGATTTTGCAGTCTTGCAGTCCGGCTTCGTCGAGCAGGGCACGCACCTTCTTGGAGAGATAGGCCATGTCGCCCGAATCGATGCGCACGCCGAGGAGACGTTGACCGCGGGGGATGAGCACTTCTTTGGCAACACGGATGGCGGTGGGTACACCCGACTTGAGCGTGTCGTACGTGTCGACCAAGAAAACGGAGGAACTGCCGTAGATTTCGGCATAGCGTTTGAAGGCGTCGTATTCTCCGTCGAAGAACATGATCCAGCTGTGGGCCATGGTGCCGACCACAGGGATGCCGAATTGTTTTCCTGCCAATGCGGTGGCGGTACTACCCACACCACCGATGTAGGCGGCGCGAGCACCGTAGACGGCGGCGTCGATGTTGTGTGCACGTCGCGCACCCATGTCTGCCACACTGCGTCCTTGTGCCGCGCGCACAATGCGATTGGCCTTTGTGGCGATGAGAGATTGGTGGTTGACCTGCGTGAGTAAGAATGTTTCGATCAACTGCGCTTCGATAATGGGAGCCGTGACCGTGATGAGCGGCTCGTTGGGGTAGACGATTGTGCCTTCGGGCACGGCATCGATGTCGCCGGTGAAGCGGAAGTTGCGCAGATAGTCAAGGAACTTTGCGGAGAAGAGTCCAAGCGTTTCGAGATAGGCAATGTCGTCGTCCGAAAAATGCAGTTCTTTGATGTAGTCTGCGATCTGTTCCAATCCGGCAAAAACCGAGAAACCGCCATTGTCCGGGTTTTGACGATAGAAGACGTCGAAAGTTACGATGGTGTCGGCGCGACCTTCTTCGAAATAGCCGTTGGCCATGGTGATCTCGTAGAGATCGGTGAGCAGTGCGACGCTGCGTTTATTGAATTGTGAAGTAGACATGGGGAGAAGGGGTGGGGAAGTGGTCAACGAGTGAAGACCGGAATGCAGTTGGTGGAAAGATAGGCATCAAGTGTGGTGCCGCCGTCGATGGAGGCCACGCCGGCAGTGAAGACTTCGACGTCCGGACGGACGTTGCGAATGTTTTTGAGCGTTTCGAGTACGCAATAATCGCCGGCGATGCCACAGACCACGAGCCGTCCTTGGTGTAGCCATTCGCGTTGCTCATCGGTGGGAGCTGCAAAGGCACCGTATTCTTCGCAGGCTTGTTGCTGTCCTTTGCGTACGAAATGAGTGGTGAAGCGGTCGAAGTGTTCCACCCATAGGCTCTCGTGGAGCGATGCGCCCTTGGAGTATTGAACGCAGTGGCGCGGCCAAGTACCGCCCTGGTCTGCGAATGACGAATGGCCGTAGGGATGCCAGTCGAGCGTGAAGGTGAGTTGTGTGACGCGTGGGTCGTGTAGCAATTGTGCAATGTTTTCCACAGCTTGCTCTGCACCGGGAACGAAGAGTGCTCCGGCGGGATGAGCGAAATCGTGTTGCACGTCGACAATCACGAGGTGAATGTCAGTTGGCGCGGGCGAATGATTCATAGTAGTACAGATAGAGATTGAATGTTGGCGCAAAGGTAGCCAAAACAAGGAGATTTAGACGAAAAGGTGCGGACTTTTTTTCATTTATGCGCTGTTTTCTCGTGAAGGTAGGCAGAAAGACAAAAAAAAACTCCGCTCGCTGAGGACCCGATGGGCGTGTCAGTGAGCGGAGATCTTTTATTGTGCATCGACGTAAGTCTCGATGCAAGAAAAAGTGGGCTCCAGCGGAACGACATCCACAAATTGTGTGGTGGCGGGATAGAGCAAGGTTTCGCCGGCGCGGAGTAGGGTGGTATTGTTCTCGTTGTCAGTGAGTCGTGCTGCGCCTTCAAAAGCGATGAAAATGACGAACGAGTCGAGTTCGCGGTAGTCTATGCGGTAAGCCGTGTCAATGCGATAGAGCGCGGTGGTGAATTCCGGGTGTTGCTCGAGCGGAATACGTGTGTTGTGTTGCGGGGCGTAGTGCGTGTGGTGGTGCGCACTTTCGTCGAAGCGCAATGCACGCCGCGCTTTTTCGGTGTGGAGTTGGCGAAGGTTGCCTTGAGCGTCTCTGCGATCGAAGTCATGGACACGATAGGTCACATCACTCGGTTGTTGAATTTCGATGATGAAATTGTTGGCGCCAATGCAATGTATTTGTCCGGCGGGGATGAAAAAGGCATCGCCGGGACGTGTTTCGTAGCGCGCAAGCAAACCGGGCAATTGGCCTTGTTGGGTCGCGCTGTCGTAGGTGTTGAGGTCGACAGTGCGGTTGAAACCACAGTAAAGTGCTGCATCTTGTCCGGTTTTCACGACGTACCAGCATTCGCTTTTCCCGTTGGCTTCGCCTTCCTCTTCCTGTGCCATTTCATTGTCGGGGTGGACTTGAATGGATAGATCGGCGGCGGTGCTCAGAAACTTGACCAATAGTGGAAAACGATTGCCGAATCGCTCGAAATTGTTTCGACCGACGAGCTTTTCCCGCAGTTGTTCGATGAGCTGATGTAGGGGCAGGCCGTCATAAGGTCCGCCGACGACCAAACTTTCGTTGTGCGGAAGCGGGGAAATCTCCCAACTTTCGCCCACGGTGTAGTAGCCGTCGATCTTTTTCAGCTCGACGATGTCACGTCCGCCCCAAAGCGGTGTCTTTAAAATGTAGGTAAACCTGAAAGGCGCCAAATTTGTGTACGGTGAGAAGTGGCAGAATGAGGTGTTTTCAGTCGAGGTCAAAATCCTCGTCGAGGAAAATGGGCGTCTCCGCAAAGTCATCGAGTGCTCGACGGTCTTTTTTTGTAGGACGTCCGGTTCCGCGGGCTCTATCGACGAAGCCGCTGATGCGATTCATCTCGAGCAATTCGTATTGTTCGGGTGGAGTGACGTTTTCGAACACTTCAGGGAGTAATTTCGCGCCGACTCGTTTTTCGATGGTTTGCAATACGCGGAAAGAGTAGGTGATGGGCGATTTTTTCACTCCCACCTGATCACCAACTTTTACCGTTCTCGAGGGTTTGGCCAGAGCCCCGTTGATGGTGATTCGTCCGTTTTTGCACGCGTCAGACGCGAGAGTTCGCGTTTTATAGATGCGTGCAGCCCAGAGCCACTTGTCAATTCTTGCTTCGGAGTTCATAGGCGGTGTTCCCGAACGGGATTATTGGTTGTAGAGGTTCATGGTGCGATCAATGCCTTGTAGCGCATAGCTCTTCACGGCTTCGGCTGCACGTTTGAGGGCTTCCGGCATTTGTTGCCTGTCCTCGGGCCCGAATTGGCCGAGTACGAAGTCGACTTGTCCGCCTTTCGGGAAATCGTTGCCGATACCGAATCGCAAGCGGGCATATTTCTGAGTTCCCAGAGTTTGCGTGATGTGTTTCAGTCCATTGTGTCCAGCTTCACTGCCCGAGGCTTTCAAACGCAGGTGGCCGAAGGGAAGTGCCAGATCATCGACCACGATCAAGATTTGCTCGATGGGAATTTTCTTCTCGTTCATCCAATAGCGCACGGCGTTGCCGGAAAGATTCATATAAGTCGACGGCTTGAGCAAGATGAGGGTCTGGTTCTTAACCCGGATAGTCGTCACGAACCCATATCTCTTGTCCTCCCAAGTGGCACCGGCTTCTTCAGCCAGATAGTCGACAACGCTGAAACCGATGTTGTGGCGCGTGCCGTCGTATTCATGTCCGATGTTTCCGAGACCGACGATGAGGTGATTCATTGAGCTACTAATGAAGAAACGAGTGAGAAAAGAAAAGCGTGCCGATGCCCCCGAAAGGACATCGGCACGTAGGGGGAGTGTTCAAAAAACGAACAAGGCCTTATTTGGCGGCAGCAGCGGCAGCAGCACCCATAGCGGCGCGAGTCATCTTGACGGTGACAACGACCACTTCCTTCGGCGTAACGAGTTCGAGACCTTCGAAGGAGAGTTCGCCGCACTTGATGGACTTACCAAGACCGAGGTGAGCCACGTCGACCGTGAGCTTTTCGGGGATGGCGTCAACCGTGGCGCGCACTTTGAGACGGCGTACCATTGTCACGAGTTTACCACCGGCACGTACACCTTCTGCGAGACCAACGGGAGCAATGGGCACTGCCATTACGATGGGCTTAGTGGGCGTTACTTCGTAGAAGTCAACGTGGAGGACGTTGTCTTTTACGGGGTGGAACTGGATTTCCTTGAGGATAGCGAGGTGCTTTTCGCCGTCCACTTCAAGATTTACCGCGTAGATGTCGGGCGTGTAAACCAGTTTGTTGATTTGCTTCTCGTCTACAACGAAGTGAACTGCTTCGGGAGCGCCGTTAGCGTCCTTCTTTTCGCCGTAAATCACGCAGGGAATGAGACCTTGCTTACGTGCTTCTTTTGTGGCTTTCTTGCCGAGGTCGGTACGTTTGGTACCGCTGATAGAAATAGACTTCATGAGTGGGTTGTGTTACTCTGAATTAAACAATAGCTGTTGTATAATTCGCCATCACACAGGGAATGTATTCATCCCAAGGAGACAAATTCGAGTGCGAAATTAGCGATTTCTCCAATAGAGACAAAGAGAAAAGGCCAAAAAGAGTTGTTTTTTCAGTCTTCTGAGACCGTCCGAGGGGGACGAGCAGTAGAATCAAAAGTTTTTTTCGATCTCAGTTGTGCCGGTTGTCGGTCTGTGTTTGAGGCAGAGGGAAGAGGTCGCTTCTCGGGATACAAAGTATCAGGGGGAAGCCTAAGGTCGAAAAGATATCTGTGGTTCTGTCGGGTCAGAAATCCAAGTCGAATTCCGTTTGCAGCGGTTCGTTCTCTTCGGATATTTCGGGTGTAAGTGCGAATCGCGAGCCGTACTTGTTGATTTCCACCCTTGTTTTGGGCTCTTCATGCTCGAAAGGAGTCAGCGGACGTTGTTCCGCTACAAATTGTGCCGCATCGTTGAGTGCCGAAAGGAATTTGAGCAAGTCTTCTCTATAAAGGAAAATCTTGTGCTTCTCGAAGGTGGGCGGCTCTTCGGCGCTTCCTTCTTTGACCCGTTTACTTTCGGTCATCGAGATGTAGAATTCGTCGCGGCGGTCACGCTTCACGTCGATGTAGTAGACGCGTTTTCCTGCCTTGACAATGCGTGAAAAGAGGATGCTATTGTCTGCATAGTCTTTCCGAGGTTCGGGTTGGTCTGTCATCATATCTGTAGTTCCTTTATCGTATTATGCCTGAGCACTGTGCATCAAGCTTCTGTTTCCACTGGCAAAGGTGCGTTTTTCTTTCCAGAGTAGCAAATCAGCCTCTATTCTTTTAGTTTTTATTGACTAGTTTTCTTTTTCCGTGCATCCTTAATCGAGAAAACCGCACAATTACTTTCCCCCCTCGGAAAAACTTAGTATCTTTGTTTCCACTTTAATGCTCCGATGGGGGCGAATAAATAGAATTGCGACTATGATAAATCGTGCACTTATCCGTTTGAAGATCGTACAACTGGTTTACGCGTACTATCAGAATGAAGGAAAAACCACTGAGGTGGCTTTGAAAGAGGTTGAATTCAGCCTTCAAAAATCCTATGACTTGTATCGTATGCTGTTGCTGTTCCTGGTTGGACTTCGGGAGCGTGCCGTACAACGAGAAACCACTCGTGAGGCGAGAATGAAACGGTTGGGAACCCCTTCCGTAGGTGGGAATGACAAGGTGATCATTGAAAATCGGTTCCTTGCACAGCTGGCAGAAAATAAGGAACTTAAAGAATTTGCCGAGAAGCAAAAGGTCTTCCTCACCGACGATGAGAATCTGGTGAAAAAGATCTACGACCTTTGGATCAACGACGAACTCTTCCAGAGTTACGTCGACGACAAAGACAAAAACTATGACACCGATCGCGAGATCGTTCGTAAACTCTACAAGACGCACATCGTCAACAACGAAAACTTCGATGCGCTGCTTGAAGAGCAGAGTCTCTATTGGAACGACGATAAAGAAATTGTCGATTCCTTTGTGATGAAAACCATCAAGCGCTTCGACCCGGCCAATGGTGCCGACCAACCGCTGCTGCCCGCCTATGCCGCCGACGAAGACCAGGCCTTTGCCGCACGTTTGTTCACCGTTACCATAGCACGCGCCGAAGAACTGCGTGATCTGATCCGCGCCAACACCAAAAACTGGGAGTTCTCCCGTTTGGCCTTCATGGATCTCATCATCATGCAAATCATGCTGGCCGAGATCATGGAGTTCGATCAAATTCCCCTCAATGTCAGCTTCAACGAGTACCTCGACATCGCCAAAGTCTACAGCACGCCGCGTTCGTCAAGCTACATTCACGGCATGGTCGACAACATCGTCAAAAAGTTGCGAGCCGACGGCGTCATCTTCAAAGACAAGTAAGCAAAGCCCAAAACGATCCTCGCAATCGTTCGCGTTCTTTCGAAAGAGGAGAGATTACTCCTTATCTATATATAGCGCTGAGCGCACAGTTGCGAGCGGATCACGAATTTCTTATCCAATCACACCAACAATCCCCAAAAACATTTCTCTATGAACCTCCTCATTGCCCTCCTTGGTGCCGCCCCCGCAGCTTCTTCTCAGGAAAGCCCCAGCATGTGGCCTACTGTGATCATGTTTGTCGCCCTCGGCGCCATCATGTACTTCTTCATGATCCGTCCCCAGCAGAAGAAACAAAAGCAAGAACGCGAATTTCGCGACTCGCTCAAGGTGGGACAGGCCGTTGTGACCATCGGCGGACTCCACGGCACCGTGAAGACCATCGAAGACACGTCCGTCGTGCTCCATGTATCCAATGGGGTCGACCTCCGTTTCGAGAAAGCCGCCATCAACGCTACCGCCTCGGCCGCAACGCTCGAGAAATAAGTAATCCAGCGACCCAAATTCTTTGGGCGGCGCAAATGTAATTTCACAATACAGAATGCGCAGAATCAAACGACTCTATTTGTTCTTCGTGAAGAACTGCTGGTCCCGTTTGTGGAACCGGCAGTTCCTCACGTTTTTGTTTTTTCTGCTCCTCTCCTCCGTTTTCTGGTTCCTGCAGAGCGGCTATGAAACCGTCGAACGCGAGTTCAGCATCCCCGTTCGTCTCGTCGGCGTCCCCGACAACGTCGTGCTCACCACCGATCCCCCCACTTCCGTTCGCGTCACGTTGCGCGACCGCGCCCTCACGCTGATCAGCTACCGCTATTTCCGCAAACTCGGCCCTATCGTCATCAAGTGGGACGAGGTCAGCACGTCGGGTGGCCACATCAGCCTATCCACCGGCGACTTGGTCAAACCGCTGTTGAGCGCACAGGCCGCCGCCGGAACGAAACTCGTCAGTGTGCGCCCCGAAACGATCGAGTTCTACTATAATTACGGGCAGAGCAAAGTGCTTCCTGTGGTTTTCCAGGGGAAGGTCACCCCCGATTCGGCCTATTCCTTGGTTTCACTCGATGTCGAACCACGCTATGTGCGAGTCTACGCCTCGCGCACGGTACTCGACACGCTCACCGCCGCCTATATCGAACCGCTTCGGTTGAGGGATCTCACCGACACCACCTCCGTGAAGTGCCGGTTCGTCAAAGTGCCCGGAGCGAAATTCGTGCCACAATCGGCCCGCGTCACGATCATCACCGACCGCATGATCGAGAAGACCGTGCAAGTGCCGGTACAAGGCGTCAATTTCCCCGCCTCCAAGACCTTGCGCACCTTCCCGCCCAAGGTGAACATCACCTTCCAAGTCGGCATGAGCCAATACAAGCGCATCACCCCCGAGAGCTTCGTTCTCGTGGTCAATTACGCCGATTTGCTCAAAAACACCGACAACCGTTGTCACCTCTCGCTCAAGTCCGTCCCCATCGGGGTACGCCGTGCTCGAATCAATCCTGCAGACGTCGAATACGTCATCGAGGATTCATCGCCCGACGAACTCGAATAAGCCCGACAACATCCACATGCCACAACGCATCGCCCTGACCGGCGGCATCGGCTCCGGCAAAAGCTATGTCTGCCAAACCATAGCCCGCACAGGCGCTCCCATATTCTATGCCGACGACGAGGCCAAACGCATCATTCGCACCGATCCGCAGGTGCGCGCGGCACTCATTGCACTCGTAGGTCCCGAAACCTACGATGCCGAAGGCCGACTCGTCAAATCCACTTTGGCCGCCTACCTTTGTCGCGGTCGCGAGCACAGTGCGCGCGTCGACGCCATTGTTCATCCGTGTGTGGAACGTGCGTGGGGCGATTTCGTGAGTGCCCACGCCGACACACCTTATATATATATGGAGTGCGCCCTGCTCTTCGAAGTCGGTTGGCAACGTCTGGTCGACCGCACCGTGCTCGTGTTCTGTCCCGAAGAGGAACGTCTACGCCGCGTCATGACCCGCGACGACATCGACCGCGCCACCGCCCTTCGTTGGATCGCTCTGCAAATGCCGGAAGACGAAAAACAGAAAATGGCCGATGTGATCCTCATCAACGACGGCCACGCCCCCATCCTTCCACAGCTCATACAACATCAACTCATTCCCCCTGCTCACGCCGAATGAAAAAGTCAATCCTCACCATGCTCATTTCCCTCTCTGCTCTCAGTCTGGGCACCTCGGCACAAGCCGCTCCGGCACCCGGCGATAATTTCGCCTACGCCAACGAGCAGTTTGCCGACATTCAAATGTTGCGCTACAAAGTCGAAGGCTTCGACCGCCTCTCGCTTCGTCAGAAAACGCTCATCTACCACCTCTCCGAAGCCGCACTCGCCGGTCGTGACATTCTCTACGATCAAAACGGCCGATACAATCTTCGCCTCCGCGACATGCTCGAAACCGTCTATCGCGACTATCGCGGCGACCGCAAGTCCAAGGATTTCCAAGCCTTCGTCACCTACCTCAAGCGCTTTTGGTTCTCCTCCGGTCTGCACCACCATTACGGCAACGAGAAGTTCGTACCCGGATTTTCCGAGCAGTGGTTGCGCACCACGCTCCGTTCGCTCAACTACACGCTCGACGAAGCCCTCTATCCCGTCATCTTCGATCCCAATGTGATGAAGATGCGCACCAACCAGAAAGACGGCGAAGACCTCGTGCTCACCAGCGCCGGCAACTACTACGGCCCCGATGTCACGCAGGCCGAAGCCGAAGAGTTCTACGCTCAGCGCAAACCCGCCGCCGATCCCCGCCCCGTCATGATGGGCATGAACTCGCGTCTCGTGCGCGGCCAGTTCGGCTTTCTCGAAGAAAACGTGTGGCGCGAAGGCGGACTCTACGGCGCGGCCATCACGCAGATCATCAAGCACCTCGAAGCCGCCATCCCCTTTGCCGAAAATGCCGATCAAGCCGCCGTCATTCGTCGCCTCATCGAGTTCTATCGCACCGGCGATCTCCGCACCTTCGACCACTATTCCATCCAGTGGCTCAAAGACGTGAAGAGCAACGTCGATTTCGTCAACGGCTTCATCGAGAGCTACGGCGATCCCCTCGGCATGAAAGCCTCCTGGGAAAGCATCGTCAACTTCAAAGACGTAGCCGCCACAGAGCGTGCCCACACCCTCGCCCTCAACGCCCAGTGGTTCGAAGACCACAGCCCCGTCGATCCGCGTTTCAAAAAGAAGGAAGTGAAGGGCGTGTCCGCCAAAGTCATCACCGCCGCCATTCTCGCCGGCGACCTCTATCCCTCCACCGCCATCGGCATCAACCTGCCCAACTCCGACTGGGTTCGTCGTGATTTCGGTTCGAAGTCCGTCACCATCTCCAACCTCACCGACGCCTACGCCAAAGCCGCTCACGGCAGCGGCATGGACAAAGAGTTCATCATCGACGAGCCCACGCGTCAGCTCATTCTGAAGTACGGCGACCGTTGTGACGATCTTCACACCGACCTCCACGAGTGTCTCGGCCACGGCAGCGGACAGCTCCTGCCCGGCACCGACACCGATTCGCTCAAGTCCTACGGCTCCACCATCGAGGAAGGCCGCGCCGACCTCTTTGCCCTCTACTATCTGGCCGATCCCAAGCTCACCGAACTCGGACTCACGCCGAATACCGATGCTTACAAGGCGGCCTACTACACCTACATCCAAAACGGTGCACTCACGCAGCTCGTACGCATCAAGCCCGGCAACAACATCGAAGAAGCACACATGCGCAACCGTGCTTTCATCGCCCATTGGGTGCTCGAACAAGCCAAACAGCGCAAAACCGCGAAACCCTGCGTGGAACTCGTAAAACAGAAGGGCAAGACCTTCGTTCGCGTCAACGACTATGCCGAGATGCGCAACCTCTTCGGTACGCTCTTGGCCGAAGTGCAACGCATCAAGAGCGAGGGCGACTACGAAGCCGCCCGTCGTCTCGTCGAAACCTACGGTGTGAAGGTCGATCCCGCCATCCATCGTGAGATCCTCGCGCGTTACGAGCGTCTGAAACTCTCGCCCTACAAAGGCTTCATCAATCCCGTCTACACCCCTGTGCGCGATGCACAAGGCAACATCACGGATGTCAAGATCAGCTACGACGAAGCCTTCGACGCACAAAACCTCCGCTACTCACGCGACTATCACTTCTTGCCCCTTGTCAATGAGTGATCGCATTGTGAGCCCATAGTAAGTAAAACCGCGCTTCCCTATTCGGGGAAGCGCGGTTTCTTTTAGCAAATCAAATTTGGAATATGACAAGCAATTCGTATCAAAACTGTGATCTCTGTCACAAAATATTGTACGTGGCATGTTTCTTGTTATGAATAGGTACGATTACAAGCTAATTTTACTACCTTCGCGAACAGAATGATCGGGTAGTGCTCGGAGTATCTAATCAGATCGTTTAGTAAAAGAAGAATTAAGAACAATATCATCTTACAAAAAGACTATGATAGAAGATCTTTGGGAGAGAGTGCTGATCTCTGCAATGAAGCTTCCCGGAATAGCAGTCAATCGCAGGGAATTTTTGAGTCGAGAACTCGCACCATATTTTGATCGAAAAGTGATCAATGAGATCCTTGACGGTCACACCAAAATGAAAAATGTTTTACCCAGAAAGGTGGTGCAGAAATTAGCCGAAGGTTGTATAAGTTATCATCTGACAAAGGCAAGTCTGATTTCCGCTGTCGCCGGCATACCGGGTGGATTCGCCATGCTGGCCACCATACCGGCAGATATGGCACAGTTTTATGGGCATGTTTTGGCTTTGGCGCAAAAACTCCTCTACCTGTACGGTTGGCCCGATTTGCAAAACGGAGGAAAAGGTATGGATGATGGGACGAGACAAATTCTGACTTTATTTGTCGGAGTGGCTTTCGGATCTTCCCAAGCCGCAATTATGGCAAAGAAAATTGCAGAACGGTTGGCGGAAGAAGCTGCTCAACGCATTCCTCAAACAGTACTCGGTCAGCTTGCAGCTCGAGGCGTTGTAGAGCAGGCGGGAAAATGGATTGGAGTGCAGATCGCTAAAAACGGAACGGGGAAGAGCTTTGCGAAACTAATTCCTTTCATCGGTGCTCCCATTTCGGCAGCGGCCACCTATTATTCGTTTAAGCCAATGGCGCAAAGATTGAAAAAACATTTGGACGAACAGTGGTGAACCGCGTTCAATGTAAAGAGCTTATTTAGGACTGTCCACAAACGGCTATTTGCATCGCAAATAGCCGTTTGTGGATTTTGTAATGTATGTTTCTTGGATTCAGACCAAGGCGCAGCAGGGGAACTTAAATTAAACAGGAACTCTGGTCGGTGGTAATCGAATGCTGTATAAGTTCAAGGGAAACGCCGCAGAATCTGCGGCGTTTTTTGGCTGTATAATGCCGCATCGTGGGTCGTGAGTGCACGTTTTGTAATTTCCATTTCGCTTTTTCTTGCGAAATGCTTCCTTGCCGATGATTTTTTTGTATCTTCGCCTTATCATCTAAAAACAAACTCCGCAATGGAACAGCAACTGAAAGACATCGTATCCCATTTCGCCATTGAGGGCGAAGTGCGTGACATCCACCCTCTCGGCAACGGGCTGATCAACACCACCTACGCCGTGGAAACCGAAGGCAACGGCACCGACTACGTGCTGCAAAACGTCAATGTGGCCATCTTCCCCGACATCGATCTGCTGATGAACAACATCGTCGAAGTCACCGGCCACATTCGCCAAAAGCTCGAAGCCGCCAACACGCCCGACATCGACCGCAAAGTGCTCCGCTTATTGCCCTGCACTATAAAGTCAAGTGAATCAACGAAAGCTCAGAGAATTTTGTAACCTAAGTGGTAATAATCATGGTATATTAGAAACATAGTTGTATATACGTATCTTTCACTCTCTACGGAGTTCATTGGGAAGAGACTCCCCAAGAAGCGATTCGCAGGTTGGAGCTGTCTCCGCATACTTGTCAGTAGTTAGTACGAATTACTAATGGTACAAATTCTTGGTGAAATGGAAGCGGATAATATAATAAATGGACTAAAACATTTGTCTGAAGGACTATTCCTACCTGAAGAATGGATTGATTGGTGGAAACAAAATGAAAAAATTGCGAGACAATTCTTGTCATCACGGTGGTATTTAAAGATAAAACCTAAGATGTCACAAGGTTTAATCGGTGCCGCACTAATATCTCAAAATGCGGCTCGTGAATACTTGAAATCTATAGATCAATCTTATAACGAGAATTCACAAGTTGATTATATGGAAGGATGGAGCAAGCAAATAGATAATATCTCCTTGAACAATGACAAAGTTCATATTATTGATTTTGACTTGGAATTTACCAAATTGAAGCAAAGTTACCCTAACTTGTTTGCAGCAATAAAAGAGAACTTACTGCAATATGATGTTGTGGAAAATAATCTAACCGAAGAGAAATTAACCTCATCACCCTTTCATAAATTATTACACAGTGATATGATTGCGTTTTTTTGTTGTATCTCACAATTGAAAATGGAGGGAGTTTTTATTGGTTTTAACATGCTAGAGTTGCGTGAGGAATATATCAAAATTGGTGAGTTATGGTTGAATAATGATGGAGATGAGTTGTACATTAAACCTCATGAAGCTTCTGTATATTTTCATGATATAGAGAAAAATCAAATCCATATCATAAATAAATCATTTAATTCATTTATTGAAAATGATTTGAGTCGTTTTGTTTCTGAGAATGTATAGTCTTTTCTTCTGTATAGTTCGATTATCTTGTTTATATATTATGGTAATGCTCAAATCTATAGTTATCAAATAATCATCTGATTATCAAAAGTAAATCTCTACGGAGTTCATTGGCAGGAAAGTTCTAAAGACGCCATCAGGCGCATAGAAAAGGAGAATTGACACAAAAAAATGCAGAACGATTGGCGGAAGAAGCCGCTCAACGCATTCCTCAAACAGTACTCGGTCAGCTTGCAGCTCGAGGCGTCGTGGAGCAGGCAGGAAAATGGATTGGAGTGCAGGTCGCTAAAAACGGAACGGGGAAGAGCTTTGCGAAACTAATTCCTTTCATCGGTGCTCCCATTTCGGCAGCGGCCACCTATTATTCGTTTAAGCCAATGGCGCAAAGATTGAAAAAACATTTGGACGA
>CAJPJR010000015.1 GCA_905369775.1 Prevotellaceae bacterium UBA1746 | reverse complement strand
GATTGGGAGGCTGCACAAAAGCAGGGTGGCCAGGGCCAGACCGGTGAGCGCCGCCAGCACGAGGATGCCGACGATGCCGCGGATCATGGCGCGCGGAGTGATCCAACCCTGTGCGCAGGCGCGTTCCGGTCCGAGACGGTCGTTGCCGTCGGCGCCGCGGCGGTAGTCGATGAGGTCGTTGATGAAGTTGGAGGCGATTTGCATCAGCGCGGCGAAGAGCGCGCAAAGCCCGCCGGCAACGGCTGCGTGCGGCTGGAGAGCGGCGACGTGGCCGGAGCGTGCGGCGGCGAACGCCAAGGCGGCGCCGGTGACCACCGGCACCAGGGCACCGGACAACGTTTTGGGGCGTGCGGCCAACCACCAGGCGCGCAGCGGACGGGGCGAAGAAGTTGATTTCATGTTCGAGCGAAGTTAGCCGTTTTGCTTGGTTCGACCAAAAAAAAACAGTACTTTTGCTTTGACTTCGCAGGGCTGTCGTCCTGTCGAGTCGAGGATTCTCTTAATCGTCTTTTCCGTCATGCCTTACAATGAACATTTCCCTCGCGAAGGCCGTATTGAAACGATATGCGGCGGCATGTTCTCCGGTAAAACCGAAGAACTGATTCGCCGAATCAAGCGTGCGCGCATCGCGCGTCAGGAAGTGGTGATTTTCAAACCTACCATCGATACGCGCTACAGCGAAGAGGAGGTCGTGTCGCACGATGCGCGTACGCTCGATTCGCAACCGGTGGCCACGGCCGCCGAGATCCTCACGGGATCGGTGCATGCCGATGTGGTGGGCATCGACGAGGCGCAATTCTTCGACGAGCAATTGGTGGACGTGTGCCGCCGGTTGGCCGACGACGGCAAGCGCGTCATCGTGGCCGGGCTGGACATGGACTTCCGAGGCGAACCCTTCGGACCGATGCCGGCTTTGTGTGCCGTGGCCGAAGACGTGACCAAAGTGCATGCCGTGTGTGTGCGTTGCGGGCGGTTGGCGCAGTTCAGCCACCGGCTCGTGGCGGGAGAAAAACAAGTGATGCTCGGCGAACAACAAACCTACGAGCCGTTGTGTCGTTGCTGCTACAACGAAGTGACCCGAAAATAGGCGGCGCGGCCCGCTCGACGCCTCTGCCCGCCCCGGCCGTTGTGGCGCGGGCTGCATTCGGTCGGCTGAACTGCGGCCAACGCGACGAGGGGCACAGCGGGCACTCCGGCTCGGCGAAATATCAACGCTCCATATACCGAAAGTTATGAAAGTCCTTTTCTCATTCTTCTTCATTTTGGTGTCGATGCTTCCGGCGTTCGGGCAGCAGGCACAAGAGGATTTGCGCACCGATCGCCAGTTGGTGTTTCCCACCTTCCGCCAAGCCAAGGTGTTGCAAACCTTTGGACGCTTCGTCACGGCGAAAGCCAATGTGCTCTACCGCGACGGGGCGCTGTGTTTCATTGATCCGGCCGACGGCAAAGTGCGCAAGGTGGCCAATGCCAGTGTGCTCGGCGCTGTGTTCGACGACTCGATTCGCTACGAGCGCGTGGAGGGGGCGACGATGGGACGCGTGGTGGCCGCACAGGGCGTGAACAAGTTGCTCTGTGTCACCACGATCGACATGGATCGCTATCGCGAACTCACCTCCGGTTCGACTGACCTGCCTTTCGTTTCGCTCGATTCGGGCGGAGCTTTGCCCGATGTGTTCATGGACCTGAGCGGGACCGAACAGCGGGCCAACAAGGGATTCCCGCTCAAACGCACCTACTATTTCTCCCTGCGCGGCAAGATCGTGCCGGCCAAAGAACGGATGGTGAAGAAGGAGGTGCGCGACGACATGAAATTGGCCTTCAAAAACCTCATGGAAGACCGGTGGTGGAGCTGGCAAGACGAGAAATCGTTGCAGCGACTGCTGATGTTCTTCCCGGAATGAATTGAGCACCTCCGCATCCCCCGGGGTGTGGAGATGGAACCACAGAACAAAAAGTCGTTTCTCCTTGTGCTCACAAGGAGAGAGGCGGTTGACGTACGTATTAGACATGTCTACGATACTCTTTCCCTCGCCGATATTCGGCCCGGTACATAGTCGTCGGCTCGGTGTTTCGCTCGGCGTGAATCTGCTGCCGGCCGACGGCAAATACTGCACATTCGATTGCATCTATTGCGAATGCGGCTTCAACGGCGACCATCGCACGCGTTCGCCTTACCCCACCCGAGCTGCAGTGGCGCAAGAGCTGGAATCCACCCTCGAGCGCATGCAGCGCGACGGGCGCGGTCCCGATGTGATCACCTTTGCCGGCAACGGCGAACCCACCATGCACCCTGATTTCGCGGGGATTATCGAGGATACGATCGCGCTACGTGATACCTATTTCCCCGAAGCGAAGATCAGTGTGTTGAGCAATGCCACCTTCAGCCGACGACCGGCTGTTTTTGCGGCCTTGCGACGGGTGGACAACAACATTTTGAAGCTCGACACGGTGTCGCCCGACTACATTGCGCACGTCGATCGTCCACAGGTAAAGTACGATGTGGACGAACTGGTGAAAGGGCTGTGTGCCTTCGAAGGAAAGGTGCAAATACAGTCGCTTTTCATGACGGGAAGTTACGACGGAAAGTCGGTTGACAACACCGGCGACGAGTATGTGGAACCTTGGTTGGAAAAGTTGCGGTTGATTGCGCCCGAAGAGGTGTATGTTTACACCATCGACCGGGATACGCCGGCCAAGGGGCTGAGCAAGGCAGCGCCGGAGGTGCTCGACGGCATTGCGGAGCGCGTGCGCGCACTCGGTTTGAAGTGCCAAGTGTCCTATTGAGTGCGACCGAGCTTCGATCGTGGGCGCAAAGCAGGCCGCAAGCCCGTGTTTTTCTTCTCTTTTATTGATGCCGATGACAGATCATACGACAGATCAGTGGAAACAATCCCCTTTGTTACAGGCGGTTCGTGATTTTCTCGCAGCACGCGAGACGAGCGCGAACCGCCCGTTGTATTGTGCGCTGAGCGGCGGAGCCGATTCCGTGGCGATGGCCTGTGCGCTCCGATTGCTGGGGCTGTCTTTCACGGCTGCTCACGTGAATTTTCATCTTCGTGGGGAGGAGAGTGAGCGCGACGAGCGTTTCGTGCGGGATTTTTGCCGGCGGCACGACATCCCGTTGCGGGTGCGCCACTTCGATACCCTCAATGAGGCGCATACCGCTGGCGAAAGTCTCGAAATGGCGGCGAGACGCTTGCGTTATGCGTGGTTTTCGGAGTTGGATGGTCCTATTTTTGTGGCTCATCATGCCGAAGATCAGGCAGAAACGCTATTGTTGCGCTTGTTGCGCGGTTCGGGATTGCGTGGGCTCGCGGCGATGCGCGCCGTTCGCGCCGATGGGATCTGGCGGCCGTGGTTGAAAGTGCGGAAAGCGGAGATTTTGGCTTTCCTGGACGCGTTGGGACAGGCGTTTGTGACAGATAGTTCGAACGCCGACACGCAGTTTCGGCGCAACTTCGTGCGTCATCGTGTTTTGCCCGTGCTCCACACGTTGAACCCGCGTTCGGTCGCCACGTTAAGCGAAACGACCGAGCGTTTGCAGGCCGCTCTTTCGGTTTATGAGGTGGGACTTGCGGCCCTCGATGCGGAGTGTTGGCTGGAAAATGGCGGTGACCGTGCGGTCATTGCGCTCGCTGCTGTGAGGCGTCGCGGTGCTGCGGGCCGAGAATGGTTGCGCGAGCGCTTGTCGCAGCGAGGTTTCACCGCCGATGTGGCCGTGGCGGTGCTGTCGGCCCGTAGCGGTGCGCTCTTCGAAGGGACAGCCGTTTGCGCGGCGGTGCACGGCGATCGGTTGCTGCTGCAACCTGCGGAATGCGCCCCCCTGCCGGCGATCGATGTGCGGAGCTATTCACGTCCGAAGGACTTCGTTCCGGCTCGCGCTGCCGATCGGATTACGATCGACGCCGATGCCGTGGTCGGCGATCTCTGTATTCGACGCGTGGCCGCCGGCGATCGTTTTGCTCCCTTCGGCATGCCGAAGGGCACGAAGCTGGTGAGTGACTATCTCACCGACCGACATCGTTCCGTTTTGGAGAAGCAGGCGGCCGCAGTGGTTTGCGACGAGCGAGGCATTGTGTGGCTGGTAGGCGAAACGGTGGATCGGCGAGTCGCCGTCCACCGTTCTACACAGATTATTTTGGACATTCGTTTGTTGCCTCCAGACCGAGAGGCGTAACCTTCGCGAGGCGATTGCGGTCTTAGGGTTGCAGCTGCAATTTCCCGTCGACAATGACCAAGCGGTGGCCGTTTGCTCCTGTTTCACGGGCATTTTTGACCAAACGGCGACCGGACAGATCGAAGGTGAGACCGCTCCGGAGCGGTTGCGTGCGCTTCGCGGACGAAACACCTGTGGGAGCAGGGCGATACACCAGTTGTGCGCCGAGGAAATCGTTCAAGCGAATCGGTTCTTTCTCGTCGATGTCGGGCGAAGAGACGAATTTAAAACCTTTGATGGCGGGCGGCGTGAAGGTGTAGTCGGTCCCGGCGGGAATCGGCAGGAAGCGATCGGGCGCGATGAGGCTGTCTTTTTCGTCGACAAAGGAGGCCGAGAGTCCGAAATAGATGCGCGGCCGGTATTTGGAGAGGCGTACGGCGAAGACTCGTCCGTCGGCGGCGTGAAGGATGTGCTGATTCGACTTTTTGTTCCCGTCTTTCACGATGGAGAAGGCCATCGGTCGGTCGCCCGTTCGTGCGGTGCCGTCGGGCAGAATGTCTGCGATATAGCAATTCCCCATTTCGTTGTAGAAGGTCCAACCGTCGTCGGTGGAACGCATGATCCAAGTGGCGGCGGGTGAGTGGCCTTCGGCAGAAAGCGGGAGTAATTTCACCTTCGAAGAGTCGGCGGTGCACCACACGCGAGGTTGTTCCTCGGGAGTGAGCATTACCACGCTCTGATCTTCGGCTAGCTCGTCGATGGCTTCGTTGGAAAGTTGAGAAAACCCGCTGAATCCGGTCGTTTCGTATTGCATCGTGAGGTGTTCGCTGGTGTGAATGCACACATTGCTCCCCACTTCGCTGTAGTCCACGCATTTATAGTAAGGAATAGAGGGCGCTTTCAGGTAGAAACATTCGCCGGCGGGTGTTTTAATGGTGTCGCGACCGATGAGGTTCCCGTGTTTGTCGACGCAGGTGATGTAAATGTATTGATAGTAGTTGCCCGCCTTCGCCAACGTGGCGAACAGGCAGAGCGCGGTGAGGGTGAAGAGACGGAAAAAACGATTCATGTGGATTGTTGTGGAGAAATGAGTGGACGATACCCGGTGAATGAATTTGATTGCTTTGTGAGAGGATAAACAATGTGCCGTGAAGGAGTTGACTACCTCGTGAAAGAACGAACAGTATCCGGTGAACGAGCTATTTGCTTCGTGAAAGCACCGTCGGCACGCCGTGAATGAACTAACTATTCCCCGCTAACGGGTGAAATGGAGATTGCTGAGGCAGAGTTTGACAAGCACAGGTACAAAAATACGGTGTTTCGCAAGAAACTCCTCCACTTCTTTTCTGAAAAAAACGGAACGCGCACGATATTTTTGTCGTGTGCGTTCCGTTGGCGGGGAACTTGTTTTATTTTTGGGTTCAGAGTTGGCTCAATTCGGTTTCCAACGCTTCAATTTCTGCGCGAAACACTTTGTTCATCGCCATCTGTTTCTCCATTTTCGCGCAACTGTGCACGATGGTCGAGTGGTCGCGTCCGCCGAGGGCACGTCCTATTTGTGCGAGTGGTGTTTCCGTGTATTTATGGGTGAGGTAGCACACCAAATGTCGCGCTGCTACGACCGGCGCCTTTCGGGTTTTCGATCGCAGGTCGGTGAGTTTCATGTCTTTCCGCTCACAAATGAAATTCATGATGGTTTCCATGTTCAACTCTTTTCGCGCTTGATTCACCAAACGGGGAATGATGCGCTTGGCCAGGTCGATGTCGATGCTGCAAGCACCGCTATTGCCCATCGAGAAGGCCAACATGGAATTGACCATTCCCTGCAATTCGCGCACACTGTCCGACACATTTTCGGCAATGTATTGTACCACTTCTTCGGGGAAGGAGGTGATGTTCTCGCGCCGCAGTTTGTCGTGCAAAATGTCCCTGCGTAACTGCGGATCTGGCCGTTGGATGTCGATGGTGATGCCCCATTTCAGTCGTGTGAGGAGGCGCTCTTCGATTCCCTCAAATTGCGAAGGCGGTCGATCACAGGTGATGATGATTTTCCGCTTCAGCGACTGGAGATGGTTGAAGATATGGAAGAACACATGCTGTGTTTTTTCCGTTTTGATCTCCTGGAAATCATCAATAATCAGTACATCGATGGTTTGATAGAAGTGCACGAAATCGTTCACCTTGTTGGTGCGCACCGCATCGGTGTATTGGGTGCGGAAGGTGGCAGCCGAGACAAACAATACGCGTTTTTCGGGGTGATGCTGTTTCACTTCCAATCCGATGGCCGTGACCAAGTGCGTTTTCCCGACCCCGGAAGGTCCGTACAGGAAGAAGGGATTGAAGGTCTGGTCGTTGAGTCGCGCTGCAATGGAACGTGCGATGTTGAGCGCCTGCTGGTTGCTCTCGCCCTTGCAAAAACGTTCGAAAGTGTACTCTTCATTGAGAAACGACTGCATCGCTTCCCCCTTGGGCGCGGTGGGTTGCGCGGCGTTGGGCGCATCGGGTGTGTTGCGCGTGTTGGGACGCTGCACCGAGGCCTTCCCCGCATTGGCATTCGGATCCTCGTCCACTTCCAGCTTCCATTGCACTCGCGTGCCGCGTCCGAACGTCTCGTAGATGGCCTGTTCGAACGGCACATGCAAGGCTTTCACCATTTCTTCAGCAAAAACTCTGCTGGGGATGCCGATGTAGAGCACCCCTTGAGTGAACGCGTGGAATTTCAGCGGACGCGTCCATGTGTTGAAGAGTTCCGGTGAAATCTTCTGTTGCAGCGCTTGCATACAAGCGTTCCACAAATCTTGCATAGTCTGTTGTGCCTGAGAAAGTTGTAAGGTCTTGAAAGGTCACTTTTCGGCGGTTGGCGAAAAGACCGACGCGAAATTACAAAAAAAAGCGCACTTACGCCTCTTCTGCTGCGAGGGAAGCGGCCGACTGCTCATGCGCTTCGTTCAGCATATCGTCCGGTTCTTTCAGGATGTAGCGTTTGTAGTAGGCAAGGATAATCGTGGTGAGCGGCAGCGCGATGATCAGACCGATGATGCCCGCCATGTAACTCCAAATGGAGAGCGAAAGGAGCACCATGGCAGCGGACAATCCCATGATTTTCCCCATGATGCGCGGTGTGAAGACCGTGTCTTGCAGCACCTGCACCACAATATAGACCAGCAGCACCAGCGCCATCAATCCCCAGAAGGAGCGTCCGGTATCCGACATCTCCATGAGAGCGAGAACCGCAGCCGGTGCAAAGCCCACTACTTGCACGTAGGGAATGAAGCTGATTAGTCCCACGAAAAGTCCCATCCCCAAGGGCATGGGCAGGCCGATGATCCAGAATCCCAACGTGAACATGACGCAGTTTGACAAGGCCACCAGCGCCTGACCGCGGAAATACCCCCGCATGTTGTGTCCCAAATCTTCCGAGAGGCGGCGGAAGAAACTGCGTCGTGCACGGGGAAGCCAATTGATCCAAGCCGTTGTATAATAGTCGTAGTCGAGCAAGAGGAAAAACAGGTAGAGCGCACCGAAGGCCGCGCCCACCAAACTCATCACCAGGTTGGCCGTCGAAACCAACATGTTCCACACGTGCGGCAGCGTTTCACGAATGGTCTTCATGAGGTTGTCGCTGCGCAGCATCGATTGAATCTTTTCCTGGTCGAGCCATTGCTGCATCAAATGATCCAGCCATTCTGGCAAATGAACGTTGCGGATGTGTCCCGAAGCCAGATAGCTCAGTAAGGCATCTTTGATTTGTGTCACCCCGTCGATGAGGGGCGGAATGATCAGCCACGCCACCGCACAGCCCAGTCCGATGAGTAGCGCCAAAGTGATCAAAACCGACAAAACGCGCGAACGCAAACGACAAGTATTCTGGAAAAAGTTGACCACAGGTGCCAATATCCATGCGATGGCCCAAGCCGCAAAAAAAGGAATGAGCACGGGGCTGAGCCAGCGCAAACCCAAAACGAGAATAGTGATCACTGCAAGGAACAGCAGACCACGGACAAAACGGTCGAAATCGATGACGGGTTTCAAAAAATACATGTGATCAATATAATAAGGAGTGCGGAATGCAAAGGTACAATCTTTTCCACAGCCCGCTCAAAGTTTTTCGCGTTTTATTTGTATCAAAACAGAGAAACGACTATTTTTGCAATTAGCGGTGCGGCGTTTTTTCGCGTCAAGTCCGCCACATTCAGCCCGATACACCGCCATGCTCTATCTCGTTCCCACCCCCGTCGGCAATCTCGAAGACATCACGTTGCGCGCGCTTCGTATTTTGAAATCTGTCGACCTCGTACTCGCCGAAGACACGCGCACCAGTGGCGTCCTGTTGAAGCACTACGACATCAGCGTTCCGCTGGTGAGCCACCACAAGTTCAATGAGCACCAAACGGCCGATACCTTCGCCGCCCGTCTCGAAGCGGGAGAGCAGATGGCGCTCATCAGCGACGCCGGCACGCCCGCCATCAGCGACCCCGGCTTCCTCCTGGTGCGTGCGGCCGTGGCGCGTGGAGTCGAAGTGCAATGTCTGCCCGGCGCCACAGCCTTCGTGCCGGCCCTCGTCGCCAGCGGTCTGCCCTGCGATCGTTTCTGTTTCGAAGGATTCCTGCCGCAGAAAAAAGGCCGCAGTTCGAAGCTCGAGAGCCTGGCCGGCGAACCGCGCACCCTCATCTTCTACGAAAGTCCGCATCGCGTGGTGCGCACCCTCGGGCAGTTCGTCGAAGTGTTCGGCGGCGAGCGTCGTTGCAGCGCCTGCCGTGAAATCAGTAAGGTGCACGAGCAAAGTGTTCGCGGCACCCTGACCGAAGTGCTGAACCACTTTGAGCGAGAAGAGCCCCGCGGCGAGTTTGTGCTCGTCGTCGAGGGAGCCCCCGCCGCCGACGAAGCCGCCGTGCGCAAAGCTGAACGCCGTGCGCGCCGCAGTCGCCCCACCGATCCCATCACCGGGCAACCGCTCGATGAGGTTCCCGACACCGGTGCCCGACGGTCGAAACACCACGCCGGCACCCGCTAAACATCCCATCCAAATTGAATCCCACTAAACAACAGCACCATGAATAAAATTGTGATCCTGCTGGTTGCCCTCCTCGGGGTAAGCCTTTTCACTGCCTGTGAAACCAAAAAGCAGCAAGAAGCCACCGCAGCCACCACGCCTGCCGATTCGCTGAAGCAAATCATCAACCAAAAAGACACGGAACTCAATGACATGGTCACCACGCTCAACGAAATCCAAGAAGGTTTTCGTCAGATCAACGAGGCGCAAGGTCGCATCAGCGTGGAGCGTCGCAAGGGTGAACAAAACAACCGCGAAGCGATCATCGAGGACATGCAGCTCATTCGCCGCACCCTCAAACTCAACAACGAACTGATTGCCAACCTTCGCCAACAAGTCAAGTCGTCGAAGTCCAACAACTCGAAATTGCGCGCCACCATGGAGGCCACCATTTCCTCCCTCAATGCGCAACTCACCGACCTCAACAAGCAGGCCGAGGATCTGCGTGCCCAGTTGGCGCAGAAAGACATCAAGATCGCCGAGCAAGGACAGCAGATCGACAACCTCAAAGGCAATGTCAATGAACTCTCGGTGCAAAACGAAACCAAGGCACGCACCGTCTCCGCGCAGGACCGTGAGCTCAACACTGCCTTCTACGTCTTCGGCACGAAACGCGAACTCAAAGAACAAAACATCCTGCAAGGCGGAGAAGTGTTGCGCAACGGCAATTACAACAAAGACTACTTCACGAAAATCGATATCCGTGTCGATCGTATCATCCATCTTTATTCTAAGAGCGCCAAACTCATGACAGCGCATCCCGAAGGTTCCTACACGCTCGATCGCGATGCCCAGGGACAATACACCCTGCGCATCACCGATCCCAACCGGTTTTGGAGCGTGAGCAAATACCTCGTTATCGTCGTGAAGTAAGCGCTTCTTCTCTCCTCGTTTCTGCACACCCGGTTCGCCGCGCACCCTGTTGCGCCGCGAATGGCGGGTGGGGAAACGTGCACACACAGCTCAAAAACTATCGTTATGAAATCCCTCATTCCTCATATCGCCTCCACGCGTCGCGGCGGTCGCCTTTTCGCACCGCTTGGCGTGATGGTCCTCGTCGGCAGTCTGACCTTCTCGAGTTGCTCGAGCTACGACAGTTTCAGTCGCACCACGACCGGTTTCTACCTGGGCTCCATATTCGGTTCCGCCGTCGGCGGCATCCTCGGCGGTTCACGCGGTTCTGATTTTGGTACCGTGATCGGCGGTGCCACCGGTGCGGCTCTGGGAGCTGCCAGTGCAGAGTCGGCCCGCAAGGAGCGCGAGGAATATCGCCGCGAGCGCGCCGAACGTCAATACCCCTATCCCACGCGCACCCCGTCCACCGACGAGGCCGCGGAGAGCGGCATCAGCTACGGCCGTTTCGAGTCGGCGCGTCCCACTCCGGTGCTGCCCGGCAACTTGGAAGTGACCAACATTGTCTTTGCCGACGCCAACGGCGACCGTGTGCTCCAGCCCGGCGAACAGGCCGAAATCACCTTCGATATCTACAACCGCGGCACTTCGCCCGTGCGCAATGTCACGCCCTTGGTCACGTCGGACTACGATCGCATCAACGTCTCGCAACCGGCCATCATCAGCGAAATCCTTCCCGGACAGGGTTTCCGTTACCGTGCCGCCGTGCTGGCGCGCAGCAACGCCAAGACCACTCCGGCCGTCTTCAAAGTGGCTTTCCCCGACGGACAGGGTCGCCAGGTCGAGGTGCGCCGCTTCACGGTCAATGTGGTGCGGCCCTAAGCCGTCCGGCGTTAGACCGAGTGCCCGTCAGAGCAGAGCGCTCGATTCACGTCCTTTTTTGAAGCGCATCGTTTTCGTCGCAGAGACCAAAGTCGAGGCCGTGTCGCAACCCAGGTTGCGCACGGCCTCGATGCGGGTCGGTGCACGGCGCACGAGGCGGCAAAAGGGCGCGACGCCCGTTGTTGCAATGGGCTCGGCAGGGTCCACAATCGAGCTCCTCGTTCGCGGTCTTTGAGGCGCCTGCTCGCCCTGCTTCGAGCGAGTGGAAAATGACGGGAGCTGACGCCTTCTCGCGTGTGCGCGCGTCAGGAGGTTTTGTATTTTTGCCTTCACTCCTTCACCCATGTGCCACAATTTGCTGTTCCATAGTTGATTAGGGGTGAAGGCTTTTGCTTTTTTCCTTCACCTTTAGTCAACACACAGACCACGGCAAAACCTTCACCCGCAACGGCGTGATTTTGAGTCGAATTATTGCAAAGGTGAAGGGTGAAGATGAAAATCGAAAAACGGTTGTGTGCGCATTATGCGCGTGTGCGAGCGCGACAGCGCCTTCACCTTCACCCTTTCGTCGGCGGAGGGGCGAGGTTCGGCGAGGTGTCGCCACGGGGTGGGAACTATTGGACGAATCTTCCCTGTTTTCGTCCCGTAGTCCCCCGTTTTTCCGGCGCGTCAGCATCGCTCGTATCGAATCTTTCGATCATCTGCAAAAATATCTTCTCATTCTCGGCCTTATTCTCGTGATTTTGTGTAACTTTGTCCCCAAATCTATGCGCATGCCCCTGCGGTGTGCCGTAAGTCATTGAGAATAAAACAATAACAATACAATAATCACAAATGGCAGCATTACAGAAAATCAGAAGCAGCTCCTGGATTCTCATCCTCATGGCGGTCGGCATGTTTCTGTTCATCCTCACCATGGTGCTGGACTCCAATACCATTTCGGCATTGACGAACAGCAGCCGCAACGTCGGAGAAGTCTACGGCAAGAGTCTCTCGGCCGAAGAATTTTCAGGCATGGTGAACGAAGCTTCGGAAGTGATGAAGCTTCGCAACGGCGGTACGCTTACCGACGAACAAACTGACATGGTGCGCAACCAAGTCTGGAACGACTATGTGCAATACGAACTCGTGAAGCACGAGTGTGACAAGCTCGGCGTCGAGGTTACGGAAAAAGATGTGCAAGAAGCGCTCCGACAGGGTAGTGCGCAGGCCTTCCAAAACCTGCCGATGTTTATGGGCCAGACCGGACGCTTCGATTACACGGCACTGCAAGCTTTCTTCAAGCAGGTCAAGAGCATGAAGGGACAGAACCTGCCGCCTGAAGCTGCCGAACAGATCAATACGATCGAAAAGCTTTGGGCTTACACCGACAAGCAGCTTCGTCGCGAACTGCTCATGACCAAATACCAGTCGCTGCTCATGGCTTCGGTGACGACCAACCCTGTCAGCGCCAAGGCACAGTTCGACGCGCGCACGCAGTCGGCCAATGCCCTCGTGGCCGCTTTCCCCTACGGCAACATCTCCGATAAGGAAGTGAAGGTCGAGGATAGCGACTTGAAGGCGGTCTACGATCGTTTCAAGAAACTCTTCCGTCTCGACAATGAAGTGCGCGATCTGAAATTCATCGACTATGTGGTCAGCGCCAGCCCCGCCGATCGCAAGGCTGTGGAGCAACAGGTGCAAGGCATCTACGCGAAGCTCTCGGCCGGCGAGGATCCTGCTGCAGTGATCAATGCTTCGAAGAGCCAGACGCGTTTCATCGATCTGCCCTTGGCTGCAGAGGCCTTCCCCACCGATGTGCGTCAGGAACTCGAATCGATGAGCGCAGGAAGCATGAAAGCTCCTTACGTCAACGACCAGGACAACACCTACAATGTGGTGAAGCTCATTTCCAAAGTGCAGGCTCCCGACTCTGTGGCCTATCGTGCTCTCAGTGTACAAGCTACCGAAGCCGGGCGCGCAGATTCAATCCTGAAGGCGCTCAAAGGGGGTGCCAAGTTTGAAGACGTGGCCAAGAAAATGGGCATGCGCAGCGACACCACTTGGATCAACACCGCTCAAGTCACTGCCGATCAGTTGAATCCCGAGACGGCCAAGTTCGTCAACGAGCTCTACAATGCACCGCTCAACGCCTACAACGTGGTAGACGTGCAGGGCGCCAAAGTAGTGCTCCAAGTGGTGAATCGCAAGGCGATGAAGACGAAGTATGTGGCTGCCGTGGTGAAAGTGCCCATCAATTTCTCGAAGGCAACCTACGACGCCGCAGTCAGCAACATGAATCGCTTCTTGGCCTCCTGCCACGATCTGGCCTCGTTCGAGAAGCAAGCACCCAAGAGTGGTTACCAAGTGCTGAGCGCCGATGCCTTCAGCGCCTCTGCCGGTCTCATCGGTGCAAGTGGTTACAACCCCGGCATCCGCGGTTCGAAAGAAGCCGTGAAGTGGGCTTTCGACGACGCCAAGGAAGGCCAAGTTTCCCCGCTCTACGAAGTGGGCGAGGCCAACAACCACTTGCTCGTTGTCGCCCTCTCGAAAGTGTACAAGAAGGGCTATCTGCCCTACGACAACAAGCAGGTGAAGGACTACCTCACCGCAATCGTCAAGAGCGAGAAGAAGGGTGAGCTCGCTGCCAAGAAATGGGGCGGCATCAAGAGCATCGAGGCTGCGAAGGCCAAGGGCGCCATTGTCGACTCGCTGAACAACGTCACCTTCGCCGGTGCGAACGTCGTTTCTGCTGTCGGTGTGCCCGAACCCGCCCTAACTGCCGCAATCTCCGCAGAAAAGAAGGGAGCCACCACGCCGCTCGTGATCGGAACGGAAGGTGCTTACCTGGCTCAAATCCTCTCGAAGGGTTCGAACACCAGCGAGAAGTTCGACGTGAAAAGCGAAATGGCCATGCAGCAGCGCGGTTTGTTGCAGGTGATGGGCCAATCCATCCTCGGTGTGCTCAGCCAGAAGGCCAATGTCGTTGACAAACGCTACAAGTTTTGATTGAAACGCCGCGTTTCTCCTAATTCATAAACAACCACGGAGTCGGAAGTCCTGCGCTTCCGACTCCGTGGCGCTTTCTCTTTGCCCAGCCGTAGTCCATTCATTCCCCGCTCATGGAACTTAACGAATTACTGTCTCTCTTCGATCATCATCCCGGCGTGCTCCGACTGCGCGAGCAGTTGTCGGCTCGCCGCCCGCGCATGCGCCTGGAAGGTTTGCGCGGTTCTTCCGCCGCCGTGGTGCTCGGAGCTGCCGCGCAGAGCTCGAGCGATTTTTTCCTCGTCGTGGGCGACGATGAGGAAGAAGCGGCCTATTTCTACAACGACCTGCGTCAATTGCTCGGCGAGCACACGGTGTTGTTCCTCCCTTCCTCCTACCGCCGTGCGGTGAAGTACGGCCATCGTGACACAGCCGGCGAAATTCTGCGCACCGATGTGCTCTCGCGTTTGTCGGGGCGCGCTGCCGGCGCCGAAGCGGGCGAACCGCTTTTTGTCGTGACGTTCCCTGCCGCGCTGGCCGAACGCGTAGCTCCACGCGTGTCGCTCTCAGCGCGCAGCTTGTCGCTCAAAGTTGGCGAATCGCACGACGTGATCGAACTCACCCATCGTTTGGAGGAGCTGGGGTTCCGGCGCAAAGACTACGTTTACGAACCCGGTGAGTATGCGCTGCGCGGTTCGATCCTCGACATCTTCAGTTACGCTTCTGAGTATCCCTATCGTATCGACTTTTTCGGCGACGAAGTGGAGAGCGTGCATTCGTTTGAGGTGCAGACTCAGTTGTCGCGTTCGGCGGTGGAGGGCGCGCAGATCGTGCCGAACGTCGAAGGTGATGCGAGCAGCGAACAGTTGGTACCGATCACCGATTATTTCCCGCAGCAACCGGTGGTTGTGGCACACGATCTCCAATTTGTGTGCGACCGCGTGCAGCAGATTTTCGACGAGGGGTTTGCCGATCAAGCTTTGGCCGAACAAGCCGCCACTTCGGAGATGGAACTGTCTGAAGTCTATGCCCGTTTTGCGGCTTCTCGTCTGTTGGTGAACGGTAAGGAGCTGCAATCGCAATTGGTGCGGGGCATGTATTGGCAGTGGTCGAAAGCGACGGACCAGACGAAGGCTGCGGGCGGAGAAATCGTGCCGACGGTGGTGTTTCACACCCAACCGCAGCCACTCTTTCACAAGCAGTTCGAACAGGTGCTTGCGGCATTCCGGTCGTTGATCGCCGACGGGCAGCGCATCTATGTGCTGGCCGACAGCGAAAAGCAGCAAGAGCGTTTGCGCGACATCCTCGGGGAGTTGGC
The DNA here is from genome assembly GCA_905369775.1 of Prevotellaceae bacterium UBA1746. Classification (GTDB taxonomy): domain Bacteria; phylum Bacteroidota; class Bacteroidia; order Bacteroidales; family Bacteroidaceae; genus Alloprevotella. The sequence continues at coordinate 24,214 of CAJPJR010000015.1, read as the reverse complement.
GCAGGCGGAGGGGGGCGCGCCCGGAGCTTCGCTTTTTACGCCCGTCCACCTCACTCTCCACGAGGGGTTCGCCGACGCGGATGTGGCTGCCGCCTTCTACACCGACCACCAGATCTTCGATCGTTTCCACAAGTACAATTTGCGTTCCGACCACGCGCGCAATGCCAAGATGTCGCTCACGCTCAAAGAGATTCGTCAGTTTGAGCCGGGCGACTATGTGGTGCATGTCGATCACGGGGTGGGGCAGTTTGTCGGACTCATGCGCATCCCGGGCAGCGACGGGGCCATGCAGGAAGTGATCAAGATCAAATATCAGAACAACGATGCGATTTTCGTGTCGATCCACGCGCTCCACAAGGTTTCGAAGTACAAGGGGAAGGAAGGCACGCCACCCCGGCTTTCACATCTCGGCACCGGCGCGTGGGAACGCCTCAAAGAGCGCACAAAGAAAAAACTCAAAGACATTGCGCGCGATTTGATTTTGCTTTACAGCCGACGACGTGCTGAAAAAGGTTATGCTTTTTCGCCCGACAGTTTCTTGCAGCAGGAGCTCGAAGCCTCTTTCGCCTACGAAGACACGCCCGACCAGTTGCGGGTGACGCGACAGGTGAAGGCCGACATGGAGCAACCGCGTCCGATGGACCGCCTGGTGTGTGGCGATGTGGGTTTCGGCAAAACGGAAATTGCGGTTCGCGCCGCTTTCAAGGCGGCCACCGACGGCAAACAGGTGGCGGTAATGGTGCCCACCACCGTTTTGGCGTTGCAGCACTACAAAACATTTGCCAAGCGACTGAAGGATTTCCCGGTGCGCGTCGATTACCTTTCGCGTGCCCGCACGACGGCGCAAACCAAGGCGCTGCTCAAGGATCTGGCCGACGGACAAATCGACATCCTCGTCGGGACGCACAAGCTCATCGGGAAAACGGTGAAATTCAAAGACCTCGGGTTGCTCATCATCGATGAGGAACAGAAATTCGGTGTCTCGGTCAAGGAACGTCTGCGGCAGCTCAAAGTCAATGTCGACACGCTCACGATGTCGGCGACGCCCATTCCGCGCACCTTGCAGTTTTCGCTCATGGGCGCGCGCGATCTCAGTGTCATCAACACGCCGCCGCCCAATCGTCACCCGATTCGCACGGAAATTCATACCTTCGGCCATGAGATCATTGCCGATGCGATCAATTTCGAACTCAGTCGCAACGGACAGGTTTATATCGTCACCCATCGCATTGCGCAACTCACGCACATTGAGCACCTCATTCATAAGTATGTGCCCGATGCACGCGTGGTGGTGGGGCACGGACAGATGGAACCGGCCAAGTTGGAAAAGGTGATTCTCGATTTCGTCAACCACGAGTATGACGTGCTGTTGTCAACCACCATCATCGAGAACGGTATCGACGTCCCCAACGCGAACACCATTCTGATCGACAATGCACAGCATTTCGGACTTTCGGACCTGCACCAAATGCGCGGTCGTGTGGGCCGCGGCAGTCAGAAGGCTTTCTGCTATCTCATGGCGCCCCCGCTCAGCGCATTGCCCGATGACAGTCGGCGCCGATTGCAAGCCATCGAGAATTTCTCTGATCTGGGAAGCGGAATCCACATTGCCATGCAGGATCTCGACATTCGCGGTGCCGGAAATCTGTTGGGTGCGGAGCAGAGTGGTTTTGTGGCCGATTTGGGCTACGAGACCTATCAAAAGATTCTCACCGAAGCGGTTTCCGAACTCAAAAACGACGAATTTGCCGATCTGTTTGCCGAAGAGCTCACGCGCCAATCGGACGAAGCAGCTGGTGGCGAGTTTGCGGCCGAGTGTAACGTGGAGTGCGATTTGCACGCCTACTTGCCCGAAATGTACGTGCCCGGTGCTTCCGAACGCATGTTGCTGTACCGCGAACTCGATGGACTGGAAAGTGACGAAGAGCTCGAGGGTTTCCGGCGCCGTCTGCTCGACCGTTTCGGTCCGTTGCCCGCCGAAGCCGAGGAGTTGCTGCGCATCGGTCCGCTGCGTCGGCTCGGTCGCCGTTGCGGTGCGGAGCGGTTGGTGCTCAAATCTCGTGCGATGACCCTCTTTTTTGTGGCCAATGCACAGAGCCCGTTCTATCAGAGTGGAATTTTCAGTCGCATCCTCGCTTTCGCCACGTCGCCGGCTAACATGCGGCGTTGTGAGCTGGGCGAGAAGAAGGGAAAACGCTATATCCGCATCAAGAATGTGGGTAGTGTCGACGCAGCCGTGGCGATTTTGGGGCATTTTGTGAAAGAATTGCCACAAAATGAATCGGAGATGTGATTTTTGTAGGGCATCTTCTTGCTGTGAAGTAAGTTGTTTGTTAAATTTGTCTCGGAATTTAATAGACAATCTTTCAGTATGAACAGAATTTACCACAGTGTCTGCTTTGGATTCGCAGCGCTGTCTGTGATCTTCATGATCAGTTGCTCTTCGCCCCGTCGCCATTCCGGAAGCATGTCCGATGATATGGATAGTACTGTTGACGAAAACTCGGCCTCAGCAAGGGAGTTGCGCGCCGCGCGACCTGAGACAGGAACCTCCGTTTATGAAAACGATTATGAACTCGACGATGAGAAAGAAAGCGCTATCGAGGTCTCTGCGCCGGATGATGGTACGGACTACGTGCTCATTGTGAAGGACTCCGGTGTGATGGTGGCCAATGTTTATATTCGCAGCGGAGACACCTACGAACTGCATTTGCCGAATGGTGAATACGAGGTCTACTTCTATGGTGGCAAGCGATGGAATCCGAAGAAAATGATCGGTGAGCGCGTGGGGGCTTTCGAGCAGGGAGACTTCATGAAAGACGATGAGGAAGTGGCACTTGAAAATCAAAAAGTGACCTATACCTTGGAACAAACTGAAGACGGGAATTTCGAAATGACTGGCTGCGACGAGGAAGATGCCCTCGATTAAATGCGCAAGCTTCGGCCGTGTAAAATGAAAAATTGCAATCTGCACCTTGAAAACTACGTGGTTTTATTGGTCAGGTTGCAATTTGGTGTTATATTCGTGGTCTGTTCACTCTAAAAACGTGCGCTCCCGTTCTCCTCTGAAATCCGTGAAGGGAGAAAGCGCCCAATTCACAGCGTCATGAATCACGAAAATTTTCTCCTCAATGCCAATCCCCTTGTCGCCTTCTTCCAGAAGTCGCCACGAGAATTCACCAAGGCCGACATCATGCGCTACGTTGCCGAACACGGCATTCGCATGATCAACTTTCTCTATCCTGCCGGCGACGGACGTCTCAAGACGCTCAATTTCGTCGTCACGGATCGCGCCTATCTCGACACCATTTTAAGTTGTGGCGAGCGCGTTGACGGTTCGAGCCTTTTCCGTTTCATCGGAGCGGGCAGCAGCGATCTTTATGTGCTCCCCCGTTTTTCGACCGCCTTTGTCGACCCCTTCGCTGAGATTCCAACCCTTTGCTTGCTTTGCTCCTACTTTGACAAAGATGGTCGTCCGCTGGCTTCCTCCTCTGAACAAACGCTGCTCAAAGCGGCCGAGGCTTTTCGCGAAGTCACCGGTATGGAGTTTGAAGCGATGGGCGAATTGGAATACTATGTCATCAAACCCGACGAAGAACGCTATCCCGCAGTAGATCAGCGTGCCTACCACGAATCGGCTCCCTTTGCGAAAACGAATGCGTTTCGCGCCAAATGCATGTTGGCGATTGCGCAAACGGGTGCTCAGATCAAGTATGGACACTCCGAAGTGGGGAATTTCTCACAAGACGGTTTGGTCTACGAGCAAAACGAGATCGAATTTTTGCCGGTGCCGGTGCGAGAAGCCGCCGACCAATTGGTGATTGCCAAATGGATCATCCGCAATCTGGCTTACGAAGAAGGGCTCGACGTGACGTTCGCTCCGAAAATCACCACCGGAAAAGCGGGCTCCGGCCTCCATGTTCACATGCGTATCACGCGCGACGGCGAGAATCTCATGCTCGACGATTCGGGAAAACTGAGCAACGATGCGCGTCGAATGATTGCCGGCTTGGTGGATCTGGCTCCGGCCTTGACGGCGTTCGGCAACAAGAATCCGACTTCCTATTTCCGCCTTGTGCCGCATCAGGAAGCGCCCACCAATGTGTGCTGGGGCGATCGCAATCGTTCGGTACTGGTGCGCGTTCCGCTCGGCTGGACGGGCGATGTGGACATGTGTCGCGAAGCCAATCCGCTCGAACCGGCGTCGCAGCGCAACACCCGCGGGAAGCAAACCGTGGAAATCCGCAATGCCGACGGTTCGGCCGACGTCTATCAACTGCTGGCCGGCATCTGTGTGGCGGCTCGTCACGGCTTTGAAATGCCCGATGCGCTCGAAGTGGCGCGCGACACGTATGTCGATGTCAATATTCATGCCGCTGATCAGGCAGAACTGGTCAAGCGCTTGACGCAATTGCCCGACAGTTGTGCCGCCTCGGCCGACTGTCTCGAACAGCGTCGCGAAGTTTTCGAGCAGCACGGCGTGTTCTCGCCTGCCGCTATCGACGGCACACTCGTCGAACTGCGTTCGTACGGGGATCGCACGCTCCGAGCAGACACGGCCGACCGCCCGCAAGAAGTGGCCGCCCTCGTGGAGCGTTTCTTCCACTGCGGATGAAGTGAAAACAGCGCGAATTCACACGCGATGGTCCCGCTACTCCTCGAGGGGGTAGCGGGACCTTTTGTTTTCGCGATCGATGCAGAGCAAAAACAACCCCTCTGTTTCTTTCGAAGCAGAGGGGCAGAAAGGGATATGCGTGCGCAGGTTGGCGCAACGTGTTTGGTTTACTTCTTAGGCGTGCGAGCCAGTGTTTCGAGCACGAGGCGCCAGTATTTTTCCACCGAGGGGATGAAACAGCGTTCGTTGGGCGTGTGGGGCGATTGGAGCGTGGGGCCGAACGAAACGACGTCCATGCCGGGGCAGTGGCTCAAAATCACCGAGCACTCCAATCCGGCATGCACCACTTGTACTTTCGGATCTTCGGCGAAGAGGTCTTTGTAGACCTCTTCCATGAGCGTCACGATCTCGCTTTCCGGCGAGGGTTGCCAAGCGGGGTAGGCGCCGTCGGTCGTCACCTTCATGCCGGCCATGGAGAAGCAGGCTTCGAGCGTGTCAACGCAGTATTGACGCATGGTGTCGCGGCTGGAGCGGACGAGAATGCGGAACATGGCCTTCCCGTTTTCGATCTCAACGATGGCCAGGTTGCTCGACGTTTCGACGATGCTCGGGAGGTGGGGAATGAAGCGCAGCACGCCGTTGTGGCAAGCCAGGATCGCATCGACGAGGTTATCTTGAATTTCTTCGGGAACGAGCGAAGTGGGCATCGCTTCTTCCTTGACTTCGATCTTGAGGTTGGGCTCGATCACCCCATACTCGTCGACGAGGTCACGTTGCCATTCTGTTTCCACCGCCTCTTTGAGGGCGGCCACGTTTTCTGCCGGGAGCGTGAGCACGGCTTCTGCTTCGCGAGGAATGGCATTGCGCATGTTGCCGCCTTTCCACTCGGCCAGACGCGCCTCAAAATTGGCAATGGCGTCGGCCACCACACGCGCCAGATTCTTATTGGCGTTGGCGCGACCTTCGTTGATCTCGAGTCCGGAGTGCCCGCCGCGGAGTCCGTGGAGCACGATGCGCACCGCTTTGTCGCCGGCTTCGGGAGCCACGGTTTGGAATTCGAGTTCGGCCGTGAGGTTGACGCCACCTGCCGATCCGACCATGAGTTCGCCGTGCGTTTCATTGTCGAGGTTGAGCAGAATGTCACCTTTGAGCAGCCCGTCTTCCATGTGGTCTACACCGTACATGGTGGTTTCCTCATCGGCCGTGATGAAGGCTTCGAGAGGCCCGTGGCAAAGGCTGTCGTCCTCGAAAATGGCCATAATGGTTGCCACGGCCATCCCGTCGTCGGCGCCGAGCGTCGTGTTGCGCGCACGCACCCATTCGCCGTCGATCCACGTTTCGATGGGATCGGTTTCGAAGTTGTGTTGCGAATCGGGCGTTTTTTGCGGCACCATGTCCATGTGTCCCTGCAGCGTCACCACCTTGCGGTCTTCCATACCGGGCGATGCAGCCTTGTACATCAGGACGTTGCCAGCGTTGTCAAGGCGAGATTCAATGTGGTGTTCCTTCGCCCAGTTGAGCAAGAACTGTTGTATTTTCTCGAGATGTCCCGAGGGGCGGGGCACTTGGTTGAGAAGATGGAAATTGCGCCAGATAGCTTCCGGCTCGAGCTTCAAAATTTCGCTCATAATGTTGCGGTTTTAGACTGTTTTTTTATGAAGAGCAGATCTGTCCATCCCCATGCTCCGGCGAGCACGACGAGGGCAGTCTGAATGGTGTGGACCAAAAGAACGAACGCCACCACGGGAGCCTCGGCCAGCCCGTAGAGCACGAGCACTGTCTTGACGGCAAAGTGCCAAGGTCCTGCACCATTGGGCGTGGGCACGAGCACGGCGAACGAACCAATGCAGAAGGCCAGCAAGCCTGTGGCAGGATCGACCGATGCGGTGGCGGGAAAGGCGAAGAATGCGAGATAAAAATGCAGGTAATACCCGATCCATATGCCGATGCTGTAGAGCAAGTAGACCCAGAAGGGACGTACACGCCGCAAGGAGGCGATGCCGTCCATGAAACTCCGCATTTTGTCCCGTCCTCGTTGGAAAAAAGACATGCGCGCCATCAATACGGCAAGAAAAACCACCGCCAGGAGCAGGCAAATGGCTGTGACGAGGTAGCCGGTAGAGGTGAAACGCTCGAAAAAGCGCAGTGGCGCCGCGCCCGTGGTGTGCACAAAATGTAGATATTGGGGCAGTTGGATGAGCGCTGCTCCCACCGTGAGGAGAATAAGGAGTAGGGAGTCGACAACGCGCTCGGCCACCACCGTGCCCAAGGCTTTGGTGAACGAGGTGCCGGCATAAGTCTTGAGGGTGCCGCAGCGTGTCACTTCGCCGATGCGCGGCACGACCAAGCTGGCCGCGTAGGAAATGAAAATTGCATCGGTGCAAACGCGCAGGGTGGGGTGCTCATTGAGCGGCCGCAAGGCCAGGCGCCAACGTTGAGCGCGCAATACCAAAGGGACAATGCCGAAGGCCAGCGAGACGAGCATCCAATTCCAGCGCATCGAGGCCAGCATTTGGAACGTGGCGTTCCAGTCGTTGCCGCGATACATCCACCAGAGGATGCCGATTCCCACAGCAAAAGGGACGATAAACTTGACAATGTCGACAAATGGTTTCACGCAAACGTAGTTTTTTTGTATTTTCGCGTCGTAACGCCGGCCGCTTTGTTCCGTGCGCTCCCAAGGAGTGCAACAAGATGGCGATCAGCGCGAAATTACAAATTATTCCTATAGAATGAAGTCCGTACGTCCGAAAAAATTCCTCGGCCAGCACTTTTTGAAAGATCTCGGTGTGGCGCGTGCCATTGCCGACACGGTCGATGCTTGTCCCGATCTGCCCATTCTCGAAGTCGGTCCCGGCATGGGAGTGCTCACGCAATTTCTCTTGCCCAAGGGACGTGAGGTGAAGGTGGTGGAAATCGACTTCGAAAGTGTGGAGTATCTTCGGAAGAACTTCCCCGAGCTCGAGGAGCAGATCGTCGAAGATGATTTCCTGAAGATGCACCTCGAACACGTTTTCGACGGACGTCAGTTTGTGCTCACGGGCAATTATCCCTACAACATCTCGAGCCAGATCTTCTTCAAGATGCTCGAATACCGCGATCTCATCCCTTGTTGCACCGGTATGATCCAGAAAGAAGTGGCCGAACGCCTGGCTGCGGCTCCCGGCAGCAAGACCTACGGTATTTTGAGCGTGTTGGTGCAACTATGGTACGACGTGGAATACCTTTTCACCGTGGAACCTGGCGTGTTCAATCCGCCGCCCAAGGTGAAAAGTGCCGTGATTCGCATGACGCGCAACCGAGTGAGCGACGCCGGTTGCGACGAACGTTTGCTGCGTCGCGTGGTGAAAACGGCTTTCAACCAGCGCCGCAAGATGATGCGCGGCAGTTTGAAACCGCTTTTCGCACAACTGGACAACGAATGCGGTAGCGACCGCTCGCATGCTGAGTTCTTGGCGCAGCCACTCCTGACGAAGCGTCCGGAACAGCTGTCGGTAGCCGATTTTGTGGCGCTCACCAACGCCGTGGCGCAGGAAATGAAGGCGTGATGTCGCCTTCGCAGCGCTCAACGGCTGCAACGCAGAAAACGACTGCACACGATACTCAATAATATATTATACCTCCCATCTTATGCTCCCCCTGTCCTTCCTCCTTCTCGTAGGCGCCATCGTGCTTTTCGTCACCAGAAAGAAAAACAACGATGAGGATCCGGAGAATGAATTGTAGAAAAAATCGGCGTTCGCCTTTTTACGTATGTTCTATCCCGCCAAATTTCTCACCCACCTCGTTTCTCGTCTGCCCGACGGGGGCACCGACGAACTCCGTCACGAAGAGAACGTGATGATTTCGCTGCGCGACGACGGCACTTGGGCGTTGCGCTACAACGATCCCGAGAACGGCGGACAGACGATGCTCCAAGGCACGGAACATCACCTGTCTGTTTCGCGATCGGGGCACATCGTGAGTCGTTTGCTCTTCAGAATCGGCGAACGTTGCGAGAGTGTCTATCGCACCCCCAACGGCGAATTCGAAATGTCGACCCTCGCCACGCTCTACAACGCACAGGTGGACGACCAACGCGGCACCCTCGAGTTGCACTACGATCTCTTTTTCAACGGTGCGCTCACCGCACACAACGAACTCACCGCAACTTGGGAACGCACTTAGGGTGCCGACGGTTGCTCAAACCCCTTTTCTCATGAACGAACTGCAAAACTATATTGCCGAGAACGAACCTCGCTTTCTCGAAGAGCTCTTTTCGCTCATTCGCATCCCGAGTGTGAGCGCACATCCCGAACGTCGCCCCGACATCGAGCGCTGCGCCGAGCGTTGGCGCGAGTTGTTGCTGCAAGCCGGCTGCGATCGGGCGGAAGTGATGCCCTCGGCCGGCAACCCCTTGGTCTATGCCGAGAAAATGGTCGCCGCCGACGCGCCCACGGTGCTGGTTTATGCGCACTATGACGTGATGCCCGCCGAACCCCTCGACCTCTGGCACTCCGATCCTTTCGAACCCGAGGTGCGCGACGGCCACATTTGGGCGCGCGGTGCCGACGACGACAAAGGACAGTCGTTCATTCAAGTCAAAGCCTTTGAATATCTCGTGCGCAACGACCTGCTTCGCCACAACGTGAAGTTCATTTTCGAAGGCGAAGAGGAAATCGGCAGTCCCTCGCTCGCGGCTTTCCTCACGGCGCACCGCGAATTGCTGCGCAGCGATGTGATTTTGGTGAGCGACACCTCGATGCTCGCCCCCGAACTCCCCTCGCTCACCACCGGCCTGCGCGGTTTGGCCTATTGGCAGATCGAAGTGACAGGTCCGAACCGCGACTTGCACTCCGGCCACTTCGGCGGTGCGGTGGCCAACCCCGCACTGGTGCTCTGCGAACTGCTGGCCAAGATGGTCGACAGCGACGGCCGCATCACGATTCCCGGCTTCTACGACGATGTGGAAGAGCTCTCGGCCGAAGAACGCGCCATGCTCGCTTCCATTCCTTTCGACGAAGCTGCCTACAAACGCGCGATCGGCGTGCGCGAGCTGCGTGGTGAGAAAGGCTATTCCACCATCGAGCGCAATGCCTGCCGTCCGAGTTTCGACGTTTGCGGCATGTGGAGCGGTTACCAAGGCGAAGGTTCGAAAACGGTGTTGCCTTCCAAGGCCTACGCCAAAGTGAGCTGCCGTCTGGTTCCCCATCAGCAGCATGAGAAAGTGAGCCAAATGTTTGTGGACTATGTGCAAAGTCTGGCTCCCGATTGCGTCGAAGTCAAAGTCACCCCGATGCACGGCGGCGAAGGCTACGTTTGTCCCATCACACTCCCCGCCTATCGCGCCGCCGAAGAGGGCTTCACCGAGGCCTTCGGCAAGCGCCCGTTGGCCGTGCGTCGCGGAGGCAGCATCCCCATCATCTCCGACTTCGAACGCGTGTTGGGCGTGAAAACGGTGCTCATGGGCTTCGGTCTCGAAAGCAACGCCATCCATTCGCCCAACGAGAACTTCAGTCTCGACATTTTCCGCAAAGGCATCGCAGCCGTTGTGGGTTTCCACCTTCACTATAAAGCATAAGTAAATGCAAAGGCGTTCCCTTCCGTCGAAGGGAACGCACTTTCTCCTCCATTCGTATGTTTGCTCCGCGCAAGTTGTTTAAGTTTCTCGGCATCGCCACGCTCGTCGTCGCGATGCTGATCGTCGTTCTCGTCGGTGCCGTCTATGTTCCGCCCGTTCAGCGGTGGGCCGTGGGGCGCGTGTCGGCAGCCCTCGAAGAAAAGATGGGTTTGAAAGTCGACATCGATGAGGTGAGCCTCACGCCCTTCCTCAATCTCAATGTGGGCAACCTGCGCGCGACCGACGCCGTGGGCGACACGCTGATTTTGGCACAGCGCCTTCATCTGGATGTGGCCTTCTGGCCGCTGTGGGAAGGGCGTGCCGACATCGACGGCATCGGGTTAGACGGCGCGCGCCTCAACACCAAATCTCTCATCCCGGATGTGGAGGTGCGTGGCAGCGTGGGGCACCTCGATGCGGCGGCACACGGCGTCGAGTGGAAGCACGGTTTGGTGCGCTTAGACCGCGCGCTGCTCGACAATGCCCATTTGTCGGTCGCCTTGTCCGATACGGCCAAGCAAGACACGGCCAAGACGCCGGTGCGCTGGGTGATCGATGCGCGCGAACTCGCGGTGCGGCGTTCCGATGTCTCCCTCGCTTTGCCGGGCGACTCACTGCATGTGCGGGCAAAAATTGGAGACGCTTTGCTAAAACAAGGGGTGTTTGACTTAGAATGTCCCAGTTATTCCATAGAAACCCTCCAACTAAAAGAGGGGGCCGTGAGCATGAACACCGTGCACCGGCCGCTGCCTCACAATGCCCTGTTTGACATTGCCGGATTGGCCGTGGATCTGCGCGACCTCTCCTTCGATGAGCACAAACGCCTGAAGTTGAACTTGAAACACGCCGCGGCAGTCGAACGCCTGCGCAACTTGCGCATTACCGAACTGCGCGGCACGGTGCGCATGGACACTTTGCGCGTGTCGCTCCCCGACGTGTTGCTTACCACCACCCGTTCTCGCATCGGCGGTTCGCTGGAAGCCGATTTCGCTGCGTTGCGTCCCGACGCGCACGGGACTCTGAGCGCACGTCTCGACGCGCAAATCGCCCCCAACGACGTGCGCACCATCGCGCGGCACGACGCTCCGCCATCGTTGCGGCAACCCATCGACAAATGGACCCGCTCCCTCTTCGAAGACGATCCGGCCGAAGTGAGTCTGAGGCTGACAGGCAATTTGCGCAATCTGGCCATTCAGCGCTTGGCCTTGAACGTGCCCGGACTGATTCGGGCGCAAGTGGACGGCGCCGTGCGCAATGCCTCAACCTGTTGGCGCTCGGGCCACCTGAACTATGTGGCGGCAACGCAAACCACGCGGCGGGTGCGTGCCCTTCTGCCCCGGAGCGCGGCGAGCACCGTCCGAGTCCCCGATGCCCTGCGGCTGATGGGCGCACTGGATTTCGCAGGCACCGACTATCGTACGCATTTCGCCTTGCAAGAAGGGCGGGGCAATGTGTTCGGACGTGCGACCGTCGATTTGAAGCGCGAAGACTATTCCGCACAAATCGATTTGCAGCGGTTTGAGTTGGCGCAGTTCGTCAAAGGACAGCCCATCGGGCCGTTGACCGGTCGGCTAGGCATCGAAGGTCGTGGTTTCAATGCCGATGCGGCGCGCGCCAATCTGCGGGCCACCGCCGACATTCGCGAAGGCCGCTACGACCGCTATCCCTTGAGTGGCATCGGACTCCGCGCAGCGCTGCGGGGCGGCCACGCCGTGGTCGACTTTAAGGCCCGCAACCCGTTGATCGACGGCGAAGGCCGCATCACCGCCTTGCTCAATCGGCGATATGCCGCACAGCTCGACGTGCAATTGAATCGCGTCGACCTGCGTTCGCTCGGTGTGATCGCCGACACCTTGACCCTGGCGGGGAACTTCCGCGGCACGGTCGAGAGCACACACAACCTCAAGCACCTGGCTGCGCGAGGCGAATTGCGCAATCTGCGTTTTGTCGCGCCCACCCGTCAGCTCATTGCGCAAGATGTTTTGCTCGATGTGTCCTCTCGCCCCGACAGCACCTTCGCTCATGTGAACTCCGGCGACCTGAAATTGCGCTTCGCTGCGCGCAGTGGGTGGCAGGGACTGGCCGATCGTGGCATGAAGATCGCCCAACTGGCCATGCGCCAATTCAAGCACCGCGACATCGATCAGGCAGCGCTCAAACGCGAACTCCCCGACGCGACGTTGCAGCTCGAGGCCGGTCGCGAGAATTTGCTCGCGCGCTATCTGCGTTACAAGCAATATGGCGTGAACAGCGTGGCCATGCAGTTCACGTCTCACCCCACAACGGGACTGAATGGTTTCCTGCGTGTGGGGAAAATCAAGGCCGGAGAGCTGCTGATCGACACCGTGCTGGCCGAAGTCAGCCACGGGCCGGAGGGCTTGGAAGTGGAGGCCACGGTGGAAAACCGGAAAGCCGACAACCCGAATCCCTTCCTTGCCACACTGCACGGCCGGTTGTTGCGCGCGGGCGTTGCGGCCAACGTGGCCTTCAAGGACGGCAACGGGCGATTGGGGCTGCGTCTCGGTGCGCAAGTCGACATGGAAGCCGGCGGCACGCGGCTGCATCTCAACAGCGACACCGCCGTTGTGGCCTATCGCAACTTCGCTATCAATGCCGACAATTACCTGTATGTCAGCGACGACCGCCGCGTGCGCGCCAACATCAAGCTGCTGGCCGACGACGGCACGGGACTGCAAGTCTACAGCGAGGGCAGCGATAGTCTGAAAAACGACATCACCGTCACCGTGAATCGCCTCAATTTGGGCGAACTGGCCAACGTGTTGCCCTATCTGCCCAAGGTGGGCGGCACACTCGACGGCGATTTCCACCTCATCGAGGACCACCACAGCTTCGCCGCCGTGGGCGCCGCCACCGCCAAGGACTTTGCCTACGAAGGCACCGTGATTGGAACGCTGGGCACCGAACTGATGTACCAACCCGGCGACAACGGGCAGCACGTGGCCAATGGTTATCTGACACTCAACGGTGAAGAAGTGGCGGAAATCGGTGGCACCTACGACAGCAAGGGCAAAGGCAAGTTCGACGGCTCGTTCAAGCTCCGCGAACTCCCCTTGTCGATGGCCAATGCCTTCCTGAAAGAAACGGGTTTTGCCATGCGGGGCACTGCCAACGGGGAATTCACCGTGCAAGGCGAGCTCGAAAGTCCGGACATCAACGGACAACTGAAGCTCGAGGACGCACATCTATATAGTAATGTGTATGGAATGGATTTCGTCGTCGACACCGTTCCGCTCGAACTCAAGAAATCGCAACTCGAACTTCGGAATTACCAACTGACCACGGCCGACAAAGTGCCGCTCACGCTGCGCGGCAAGGTCGATCTCTCGCACCCCGCCTCGCCCTATGTCTATGTTGATGTCATCGGTCGGCAGTTCCCGCTGGTCAACACCAAGCGGAAAAACGAATCGTTGCTTTACGGCCGCCTGCTGACCGATATATTGGCCAATGTGCACGGCACGCTCGACAAACTCGTCGTGGCGGGACGCCTCACTGTGCTCGAACGGACCGACATCACCTATGTGATGACCAACACCCCGTTGACCGCGGGCAGCGATCTCTCTGATCTCGTCACGTTCACCGACTTTGCCGACACTGCCGCGGTGGTGGCGCCGACGGAAGAGGCCAAGAAATCGAACATGGACGTGTGGATGGAGATCATTGTCAAGAAGGGAGCGCGTTTCCGCTGCTATCTCACGCCCAACGGAGACAGTTACGTCGACGCCTCGGGCAACGGTAATCTCACTTTCCGCATGCCGCCGCAGGGCGATATGCGAATGACGGGCCGACTCACCATCGACGAGGGCAAAATGAACTACGAATTGCCCGTGATTCCCCTGCGCACGTTCAATTTCGAGAGCGGATCGTCGATCGACTTCACTGGCAACGTGATGAATCCCACACTCAACATCACGGCAACGGAGCGCGTCAAGACCATTGTGACTGAAAACGAACGGCAGCGCGCGGTGACTTTCGACGCGGGGGTGAAGATCAGTCGCACGGTAGAAGACATGGGACTGGAATTCATCATCGATGCGCCCGAAGATTTGACCATCAAAAACCAACTCACGGCGATGAGCGAGGAAGAACGCGGCAAGGCGGCCGTCGCCTTGCTGGCCACCGGTATGTACATCACCGACGACAACCTGGCTACCGGCGGACTCAAAGCGTCTAACGCCCTCAATGCCTTCTTGCAAAGCGAGATTCAGAACATTGCCGGCAAGGCACTTTCGACCATCGACCTTTCTTTTGGCATGGAGAGTGGCGTGAATGCCGCAGGACAAACCACAACCGACTATTCTTATCAGTTCTCCAAACGCTTCCTCAACGACAGAGTGCGCGTGGTGATCGGAGGTAAAGTCTCGTCGGGGACCGATGCCACGGAAGCCACGCAGTCGTTCATCGACAACATCGCCATCGAATATCGTCTCGACGCCGCCAACAATCGCTACGTCCGTCTCTTCTACGACCGCAATGCGCACGACCCGTTGGAAGGCACGCTCATGAAAACCGGCGCCGGCTTTGTCATGCGCCGCAAATCCGAGCATTTCGGAGACCTCTTCATCCAACGTCGTAAGAAAAAATCCACCACCGAAAAATCAAACGCCAAATGAAGCACCGCTTTTGGGTTCGCGGGCTACTGTTTGCCCTCCTCTTTCCCTGGCTTTGTTCGAGTTGTTCGCTCACGGACAAGGTGCCGGCCGGCGAACAACTCTACACGGGCATCGGAACTGTGAATTATACATTCGACGAGCCGCTTTCGCATCGCCGCACTTCCTCGGACGGCGACAGCGCAGGCGTGATCACGTCGATCGCCAATGCGGTCGATGCGGTGGAACGCGCCATGAAAGGCGGAGGGCAAGCCGCGCCGTCACTCGAAGAGCTGAGACGCCGAGAGTGGGACTCACTCACACCGCCACAACGTGCGCGACTCGTCGCACAAGAGAAGAACGAGCGGGCGAACCAGGCGAGCACCAAAGCGGAAATCGACGCCGTGCTGGCCTATGCCCCCAACGGCGCCCTGTTCGGCTCCACAAAATATACCACCCCTTGGAAATTTGGACTTTGGACCTACAATCATTTTGTCGACTCCAACAGCCTATTGGGCAAATGGTTCTTCAACACGTTTGGCGAAGCCCCCATCCTCATCTCGAACGTGGCGCCGCAAACGCGCGCCAAAGTGGCTACCGGTGTACTGCGCAACCATGGTTATCTTCGAGGGAAGGTGGATTATCGTGTGGTGACGGGACGAAATCCCAAAAAAGCGAAGATCGACTATGACATCACTCCCGGACACCTCTTTTTTCTCGACTCCGTAGCTTACAAAGGCTTCGACGCCACAGCCGATTCGCTCCTGTCGCGCACCCGCAAGCACCGCCTGTTGCGGAGCGGCGAGGCTTTCAGCACCTCGGCGCTGGTGGCAGAACAGGCGCGCATCGAAGCACTCATGCGCAACAACGGCTACTATTACTTCTCGCCGACCTACACCACCTTCTTTGCCGACACGGTGGCGCACCCCGGTTACGTGCAATTGCAGGTGCGTCCGGCGGCGCAGCGCCCTGCCGTCGCACAGCGACCGTGGTACATCGGCCACGTCTATGTGACCATCCGCGATGAAAACGAAAGCAACATCACCGGACGGCTCGACCGTCCGGGCTACACTTATTTCTTCCCGGGCACACAAATACCTTTGCAGCCCGGCGTGTGGCGACGTTCCATACAACACATGGAAGGGGAGCGCTTTGCTGCGTGGGCGCAAAAGGCCACGGTCGAACATCTCTACGGCTTGGGCATTTTTTCGGCCATGGATGTCAACTATGCTCCGCGCGATTCGTCGTTCAATTGCGACACGCTCGACGTACATGTCTCTGCCACGTTGGCCAAACCCTATGATGCATCGCTCGAAATGAGTGGCACCTACAAATCGAACGAGCAAATCGGCCCGGGGTTGAGTTACGAACTCTCCAAACACAATGCTTTCCGCGGTGCAGAGACCGTGGCTTGGAAGCTTTTCGGCAGTTACGAGTGGCAATTGGGAGCATCATCGTCTGCCCTCAATAGTTATGAGTTGGGCTCCCAACTCAGTTTCAAATTCCCCCGGCTGATCATGCCGTGGTTCAATCCCACGGCCATGGGGCGCCGCTATCGTCGCCGAATCGCCATCGCGCTGACGCGCGCCAAGCTGCTTGGACAACCGCTTCCGCTACAACTCTACGACTACACGCCCGTCAACGGAACCACCACGCTGGCGCTGAGTGGCAACTGGCGCAACCGATCCGGGTTCTTCACCTTTGTCACGGTGGGAGGTAACCTCAATTATAAATGGTATACCAATCCGCGCAAGCGCCACGAGCTGAATCTTTTCAATCTGGAGTACAACAGTGTGATTCGCACCACGGCTGCATTCGATTCCATCACGCGAGCCAACCCCGCGCTCTACATTTCCATGCGGGATCAGCTCGTTCCGTCGATCAGTTACATCTTCACGTCCACCTCGCCCGCAACCGACCGCCATCCGTATTGGGTGCAATTCCTATTGAAGGAGGCGGGCAACGTGACCTCGGGACTTTATGCCTTGACCGGGCGGAGCTTTTCGGAGACGGGGAAGCATTTGTTGCGTTCTCCCTTCTCCCAATTCGTAAAAGCCACGGCCGAAGGGCATTACACACGCGTCTTCTCGCCCCGATTGAGTCTGGCCATGCGCGCTTTTGCCGGTGTGGTCTACGCTTATGGCAACAGCACGCAGGCACCTTATGGCGAACAATTCTTTGTGGGGGGCGCCAATTCGGTGCGTGGCTTCGCGGTTCGTACCATCGGCCCCGGCGGTTACCACACCCAACGTACGAAATATTCGTACATTGACCAGACGGGCGACGTGAAGTTTGAAGCCAATGCAGAGCTGCGCACCCGCCTATTCGGTCAACTCAACGGAGCGCTCTTTCTCGACGCCGGCAATGTTTGGCTCATTCGCCCCGACGCCAAGCGACCCGAATCGGGTTTCACGCTGCGCAACCTCAAGCGCATAGCCGTAGGCACGGGAGTGGGCTTGCGCTACGACCTCAGTTTCCTCGTCATCCGTGTCGATCTCGGTGTGGGACTTCACGCCCCCTACGACACCGGCCGGCAAGGTTTCTACAATATCAACCGCTTCAAGGAGTCGCTGGTGCTGCATTTCGCCATCGGCTACCCGTTCTGATGCCGCAAACTGCCGCTCCCACTCTCAAAAGCGCGCACACAAGGGAGAACGATTCCCACGTTCTCCGCGTCTGGCTTGTGGGATTTCGAGCAATTGCTTAACTTTGAGCCGACAAGCCCGACACTTGCCCACATCAACAACAACTTCACAACATATACCATCATGAATGCTATTCGTTTAGAACTTGACAACGCCACGTCGTTCCTCGTGAACGGCGAGTTGGACGAAGTAAATGCCAATGTGCCCGCCGCACAAAAAGCACTCGAGGCACAAACCTGCCCGGGCAACGACTTCCTCGGCTGGATGCACCTTCCTTCTTCCATTACCCCCGAATTCCTCAGCGAAATCAAAGCCTGCGCCGCCACTCTGCGTGAGCACTGCGACACGATTGTCGTTGCAGGTATCGGCGGTTCCTACCTCGGAGCGCGCGCAGTGATTGAGGCACTCGGCAACCAGTTCGAATGGCTCACCAACGACGGCACCAATCCCGTTATCCTCTTTGCCGGCAACAACATCGGCGAAGACTATCTCTTCGAACTTTGCGAATACCTCCGCCACCGCAAATTCGGTGTGATCAACATTTCCAAGAGCGGCACCACCACGGAAACCGCACTGGCCTTCCGTCTCCTCAAGAAACAGTGTGAGGAACAGCGCGGCAAAGAGACTGCACGCAAGGTGATCGTGGCGGTGACCGACGCCAAGAAGGGCGCGGCGCGCACCACGGCCGACAAAGAGGGCTACACCTCTTTCATCATCCCCGACAACGTCGGTGGCCGTTTCTCCGTCCTCACCCCCGTCGGTCTCCTCCCCATCGCCTGCGCCGGCTTCGACATCGACGCCCTCGTCAAGGGTGCCGCCGACATGGAGCGCGAATGCAGCAGCGACGACAACATCGCCACGCAATATGCCGCCGTGCGCAACGCCCTCTACCGCGCCGGCAAGAAGATCGAGATCCTCGTCAACTTCCAGCCCAAACTCCACTACATGAACGAGTGGTGGAAGCAACTCTACGGAGAAAGCGAAGGCAAGGACGGTGTGGGCATTTTCCCCGCTGCAGTCGATTTCACCACAGACCTCCACTCCATGGGACAATGGATCCAAGAAGGCGAACGCACCATCTTCGAAACCGTTGTTTCGGTCGAAGAAGCCAATCACACGCTTCACTTCCCCGCTGATGAGGAGAACCTCGATGGACTCAACTTCCTGGCCGGAAAGCGCGTGGACGAAGTCAACAAAATGGCAGAACTCGGAACGCGCCTCGCGCATGTCGACGGCGGTGTGCCCAACTTGCGTATCGTGCTTCCCCAACTCAACGAGTATTACCTCGGTCAACTCATCTATTTCTTCGAACGCGCCTGCGGTGTGAGTGGTTTGCTTCTCGATGTCAACCCGTTCAACCAACCCGGTGTCGAAGCTTACAAGAAGAATATGTTTGCGCTGCTCGGCAAACCCGGTTACGAAGCCGAAACCGAAGCGCTCAAAGCGCGCCTTGCCGAATAATCTACGGACAAACTCGTTTCTTTCCCCCTTTCCCCGCCCGCTGCAGAGCGGGTGGGGATTGTTTTTTCAATGCAATCGCCATGACGCAACAACACTACGCGGCGGCCGTTACCCGATATTGGGAGCAACACCCCGATTGGCAGCGTGAAGCCGTCGCCGCCGGCCACGATCTCCACATCCTGCCCGTCCAGGCCGCCCTTTTCGACATGGACGGCGTGCTTTTCGACTCCATGCCCGGCCATGCCAAAGCTTGGACACAGGTTTGTCGTGAGGCCGGACTTGAGGTGAGTCCCGAAGAAGTCTATCTCAATGAGGGGCGCACCGCGTTTAGCACCATCGGGCTCTTCACGCGCCGCGCCTGGAACCGCGACACCAATCCCGAAGAAGTCGAACGCCTCTACGCGCGAAAGTGCGAACTCTTCAACTCGTATCCCGAGGCACCCCGCATGCCGGGAGCGCAAGAACTGCTCCGACAAGTCATTACCGATCGGTTGACCACGGTAGTCGTTACGGGAAGCGGCCAAGCCAGTTTGCTCGAACGGCTTACGCATAATTATCCCGGCGTGTTCGATCCGCAAAGATTGGTCTCCTCGCGCGACGTGAAGCACGGCAAACCTCATCCGGAACCCTATCTTATGGGGCTCTCCAAAGGAGGTGATCTTCGACCCTGGCAAGCCTTCGTTGTCGAAAACGCCCCGTTGGGTGTGCGCGCAGCCGTAGCGGCCGGCATTTTTACGGTGGCCGTCAATACGGGACCGCTTGATCCCGCCGCCCTGTCTGCCGAAGTAGCTGCTTTGGTCTTCCCTTCAATGACTGCACTCGCCGAAGCTTGGCCGGAACTTCGGAACACTTTTGGGCTGCATTGACCGCAGTCATCTCTTATTCTCACCTTGAACTTACCATGTCTCTACAAGCTCACATCGCCCTCACGCTGTTGCGCGGACTCACACAGGCACAATGTGTAGAACTTTTGCGTCGAGTCGACGAGCCGCAGTGTCTTTTCGATGACACTGTGGCTGTGCTCGATTCGCTCGACGAACTTGCGCCTACGGCGCGCCCTCGTTTGCAGCGCCTCTTTGCCGAACATGGCGAAGAAGCCCTCCGCCGAGCGGCCGATGAACTCGACTTTTGTCATCGTCACAGCATACGCCCACTGGCACTTGGCACCGCTGACTATCCGCATCGCCTGGCGCAATGTCCGGATGCTCCCGCTGTGTTGTATTATCGCGGCACAGCGGATCTCGACGCGCGACATGTGGTGGCGGTGGTGGGGACACGCCGCATCACGCCTTATGGCAAGGCGCACTGCGAACGCTTTTGTGCTGAATTGGCGGCAGCACTTCCTGACGCGCTCGTCGTGAGCGGTCTGGCCTACGGGGTCGACATCCATGCCCATCGTGCAGCACTCGACCACCACCTGGACACGGTTGGGGTCTTGGCGCATGGCTTAGATTCGATCTATCCGCCCATGCATCGCGACACTGCGAGACAAATGCTGGCGCACGGAGGTTTGCTCACGGAGTATATGGCCGGTGTGCGCCCCTTCGCCGGAAATTTCGTGCGCCGCAATCGCATTGTGGCCGGTTTGGCAGATGTTACCCTTGTTGTCGAGAGTGCAGAAAAAGGTGGGGCGCTGATCACTGCTCACCTTGCAGCCGATTACAATCGCACGGTCTGCGCTTTTCCCGGTCGCACCGACGATGAATTCAGCCGAGGGTGCTTACACCTCATTCGCGACCGCCGCGCAGAACTCATCACAGATGCCGCCGATCTGATGGGATTGATGAATTGGGAAACGAAAAGCGAGACGCCGAATGTCCAATTGGAACTCTTCGACGGAGATTCCCCTGAGCAGAGTTCGCTCATCCGGGCTTTGCGCGCTGCGGGTAGCGAGGGCGAAACTGCCGAGCGACTTTGCATCATCACGAATCTTCCGCTTAGCCAGGTTAACGCTACGCTTTTTGACTTGCAAATGTCGAGCATCGTCACCTTGCTCGCCGGCGGGAGATACCGCTTACGCATCAAACCGCGCTAATTCGCGCCGAGAAAGGGGATCAAACCGCGCGCAACAGGAAGTTGCACATTGTTTCCCCACTTTTTGTTCCGATCCTTATTATATTTTATTGCTGTCCGGTAAACTTCAAATATACAATTTGTTCAGCGTTTTTCTTCTTTTCAGACCCGCATCACTCCAAATGTCGGATGACCCCGATTTGTTGCACTTCGATGTTGAAAGCACAAACCCGTGGCCAATTCGCGAGAACCTGCGCACTTTCCTCACTTTCCTGCCGTCTTTCCTCGCGCGCGTGCGCATCCGCTGTTTTCTAAAAACAGCCTTCACCTCTTCACCTTTTCCTCGTAATCTGCTGATGCTGAGTGAGTTGTGGGTGAAGGCTTCGTTTTTCCTTGTTTTCAGACAACTTCCTGATCTATAGTGAATTAGGGGTGAATGCTTCACCTCTCCTTTTCCTTCACCCTTTGTTTATTGGGTTCTTCTCCTCCCCGATCTTTCCATCCCGTCCCCGCCTTCGTTTCGAGCAGTGGTCGCTTAGTCACTTCGTTTCGCATGAAATGTGCATAGTGAATAAACTCCCAAAACCTTCGGTGAAGGCAAGGGTGAAGGAAAAATAGGGGTGAAGACTTCACGTTTAACTTATTTACGCACAACGTTTTAAGTGCGAAGGTGAAGAGGTGAACACAAAAGTCGAAAATCGCCGGATGCGCGCGTGTATAGCCCGCGCGAGATATGGCGGAATGTACATGGGCTGAAGAAGCAGTCTTGTATATTGATGCGCTTCCTATGTTAACCAAAATAGTTGTGGGGTTTTGTGAGAAAGCAGACGGCTTTCGTACATTTGGCGGTGATAATTCAAAGATACAAGTTATTCAGCGGTTTCCTTCCTTTTAGAAGGTCATCACTCCAAATGTCGGATGAACCTAATATTTCACGTGAACTGATTATTATCCAATGCGCGTTCTATCCGATCTAGCCACTCGTTGAAGCGAGGTGCTTTTTTTCTGATATCATCAATACGTAGTTTTTCGAAAATGTAACTACTGCAAATGACTTTTTTGTAAGTTGGAATAATACTAATTAATCGCTTTGAAGGGGCAGTATCACACCCGCCATTAATATTTTCAGGATTAGGATATTTTCTTATGATATCTTCAATCTGCTTTTTTTGCGAGTCGCTTTTTGTGATGCTATCAAATTTTTCAGCGTCGATAAACATAAGCGCTTCAAACTCATGCAATTGTATATAAGGAAGAAAGTGATTAGAAGCGATGATTTTTTTTATTTCCTTAGATATTCCTTCTTCAATGCTATAGACTTTGTTTTTGTCTGTGCTATAATTGGGGAAATTGTTTGGTAGGCGAAAAAAAATCTATAAGTGTTGTTATTAGGACATTTCTATTAGATGATACTATTCTGCTAATTTCATTTTTTAGATGCTCGAAATTTACAACACCACCTTTACAGTTCTTTTTTTTGTTGGTTGTAATTTTTTGAGCGTTCATGAAGGTTGCGTACGTGTTACCTCTTTTCTGCTCAAGGTATGGAATTATTTTCTTCGTTATAAATTCAACCTCTGTATCCCCTTCAACGATAAAGACTAACCTATTATTCATTGTATCTCCCTTTAGAAATTTGCGCCAAATACATTTTTCTCCCAGATTTCCCCTAAACTGTAGTCTTCTAACCAGCTTGAAAGCTCTTCTTTTTTTAGACGATTGAAAATTGTTGAATTATTATAGTGATTTATGCAAATGATATCGTTTGCGTCGAATTGATCCAAAAGCGTTGTAGACTGAGTCGATACAATAATCTGAGATTTATGCGATGCTATTTTAATCAGTTCTGCTAGTTTGTTAATTGCCATAGGGTGTAGGCCTAGTTCTGGTTCATCAATAATAATGGTGCCAGGTGGATTGGGTTGTAGAAGCAAGGTTGCTAAGCATATAAATCGCAATGTTCCATCAGATAATTGATAGCTATTAAAGTAGGTGTCGTACATTCCTGCCTGCTTCCATTGTAGTTGGATTAAATTACAATTTAAACGATCTGGTTCTAGATAAAAGCCTTGAAAAAATGGCGATATGGATGATACGATTTGCTCTATCTGTAGAAATGATTTGTTTTCCGTTTCTTTTAGCATGTAGAGGAATGCAGCGATGTTTCCCCCATCACGGCGTAGTACATGATTATCGTCTATGCGGTTTTTTCCTTTGATGGATGCTCGTTCACTTGTATCATGAAAGTGGTAGACCTCGAAATCTTTTAATAGCTGGTTGACCCAATAAGCTTGACTATGTTTGAAATTCTTGAAATTTGACTCTTTAACATTCTTTTCGTAGGTGTTAAGGTGCCAAACATTGTTGAAAAAGGCTGTCCCCAAACTTTGAATTAGTAAGGTGTCTTGTGCTTCTATAAGCCTAAAGTCGAAACGGTTGTGGGGTGGGTTACCGTTCTCGGCAAAATACATATCAATCTCAATTTTCTCTGTGACTTTTTTGCCCATATAAAAGAATGAATCTGAGCCACCTTTTACGGCGATGTATTCTTGTAGGTTTTTCTCGTATAGGTTTCTTATTAGAGAGAAAATAGAGATGAAATTGGTTTTTCCAGCACCATTGGCGCCAATAAGTAAATTGATCGGGGTAAGTTGAACCTTTTGGTCTTTTATGGACTTATAACCTTTTATGTGGAGCTCTCTTATCATGAAGCGAGTGATTAACTAGTTTGTATTTTGGAAGTATTCTCTTCTACACAAAAGAGTGGGTTAAACGACTAGAGATATTTCTGTCTGGATAATAAAGACGAATTGCCTTTCTATATGTCGTGATGGCTACAAAGTTACTGATAAATCTTGATTCTCAAGGCATTTTTGATGTAATGTAAGTTGTATAGTCTGAGAAAATTTGGGCTTAATGGTCAAATGTACTCCTGAAAGGGGGCATAATGCTCTCTTTTTCATACCTTTGGAGGGGCTTATAATGCTATAATGGAATATCATCGTAAAAAAGTGCCAGAAATGCGGTTCTCATGCTGTAATCCGCAAAGGAGTTAAACGTGGTGCCTCGTATTGGTATTGCAAGAGTTGTCAATGCTATTTTAGTGCTCGTGAAAAGCCTAATAATGCTGCCATTGTTGATTTCTATTTACAAGGGCGCAGTACATTGCTTGAAACAGCTCAAGAACATGGTATTTCTGTTTCTACCCTACAACGATATCTCAAAAACGTACCCCAAAGTCAGGATGTTTCTTGCAGAATTCCCTCCATTGCTA
>CAJPJR010000014.1 GCA_905369775.1 Prevotellaceae bacterium UBA1746 | reverse complement strand
GGGCATGGCCGCGGCACTCGGCATCCCCCTCGTCGAAGTGAACCACCTGCACGGACATATTCTCGCCCACTTCATCCATACTGCCGACGAAGTGCACGACGATCCCCCCTACCCTTTCCTCTGCCTACTGGTGAGTGGAGGCAACTCGCAAATCGTGCGCGTCAATGCGCACAACGATTTCGAGATTCTCGGTCAGACCATCGACGATGCAGCGGGCGAAGCCATCGACAAGTGCTCAAAAGTGATGGGACTGGGCTATCCCGGCGGCCCCATCATCGACCGCCTCGCCCGTCAAGGCAACCCCAAGGCCTTTACCTTCGCCAAGCCCCACATTGGCGGACTCGACTACAGCTTCTCCGGCCTGAAAACCTCTTTTCTCTATTTTCTCCGAGACAAGATGGCCGAGAATCCCCAATTCATCGAGGAAAACAAAAACGACTTGGCGGCTTCGCTCGAAGCAACCGTCGTGGACATCCTCATGAAGAAACTCGTCGAAGCTTCAAAAGCCACCGGTATTCGCCACGTTGCACTGGCCGGCGGCGTAAGTGCCAACACTGCCCTGCGCAACGCTTTCAAAGCGATGGAAGAAAAGGGAATCTGGAAGATCTATATCCCGAAATTTTCCTACACCACCGACAATGCGGCCATGATTGCCATGTGCGGCCACTACAAATATCTGGACGGCGAGTTTTGTCCACTCAGCAAACCCGCCTTCTCGCGCACTGTGCTCTAACCGCTATCACGCATCACCCAAAAAACATCATATAAACCCCAGACCATGGACTTAGACCTCAAAGTAGTCAGCAAGGAAATCAACGAAATCCTTTGGCGTAACCACAAAACGCTCTCCACTGCTGAGAGTTGCACCTCCGGCCGCGTGGCCAGTGTGATCACCGCCGTCCCCGGTGCATCGCAATACTTCAAGGGTGGCGTGGTTTCCTACGCCAATGAAGTGAAGATCAACCTGCTCGGCGTCGACGCTCAAGTCATCGAAGAACAAACTCCCGTGTGCGAGGAAGTGGCTCGCCAAATGGTGAAAGGCGCCTTGCGCGTGTTCAACACCGACTACGCCGTTTCGGTGACCGGATTCGCCGGCCCCGGAGGCGTGGAGAACGGCAAAAACGGCGTGCTCGTCGGCACCATCTGGATCGCAGTGGGCAACAGCCAGCGCATTGAGACCGTCATGCTCGAAGAAGACAACGGCCGCGACAAGAACCTCGCCTCCGCCACTTCGACTGCCATGCACATGCTGCTCGATTTTCTCAAGGCGGATCTCGGAACCGAAGAGGAAGCCTAAGAGAGGCGCCACACTCATCTCTTATATATACGCTCGCCGCGCAAGTCCTACCACAAGATTTGCGCGGCGAACGTCGCAATTTCCCACTCCTCACCGAAGAGAATGGGCGAAACTGCCATCGCAGCGGAAAATAATCAGGGAAAAGTTTGTGAGATAGGAATTTATCGTGTAAATTTGCAACTCGATTGGGAATAACTACTTCAACTGAAACAAGAAAACTACAGATAGCAATGTCTAAGATTTGTCAAATTACTGGTAAGAAAGCCATGATTGGCAACAACGTTTCGCACTCGAAACGTCGCACCAAGCGTACCTTCGATGCCAACTTGTTCACAAAGAAATTCTACTACGTAGAACAAGGTTGCTGGATCTCGCTGAAACTTTCGGCAGCAGGTCTCCGCACGATCAACAAGGTAGGGCTCGACGCAGCTCTCGTCAATGCAGTGGCCAAAGGCTACTGTGACTGGAAAGACATCAAAGTAATCGGCTAAACCATATCACGATGGCAAAGAAAGCGAAAGGTAATCGCGTTCAGGTAATCCTCGAATGCACCGAACATAAAGAAAGCGGCATGCCCGGCACTAGCCGTTACATCACGACAAAGAATCGCAAGAACACTCCCGAACGCCTCGAGCTGAAGAAGTACAACCCGATTCTCAAGCGCATGACCATCCACAAGGAAATCAAATAATAACCTCGCAACAGCAGCACAACCATGGCTAAAAAGACAGTCGCATCGCTCCAATCCGGTAAGACGGACGGACGCTCTTATACGAAAGTCATCAAAGTGGTAAAGAGCCCCAAGACGGGTGCCTACTGCTTTGACGAGCAGATGGTTCGCAACGAAGACGTTGCAGCCTTCTTCAAGAACTAATTTTGAGTCGGAACCCTGTTTCGACCTCAAACAACCGCTATCGACGCCTAAGCGCGCCGAAAAGGAGAGCCATCGCAGCCCATGCGATGGCTTTTTTTACTCTTTTCCAAGCTAAATAGTATACGAGTCCCACTTTTTTGTCGTAAATTTGCACAAACTATATCTGTCATCATGGGATTCTTCGACCTGTTCTCCAAAAAAGAAAAGAAAGAAACGCTCGACAATGGACTTCAGAACACCAAAACCAGCGTTTTCAGCAAGATCGCTCACGCCGTAGCCGGGAAATCCAAAGTCGACGACGATGTGCTCGATGATTTGGAAGACGTGCTCATAACAAGCGACGTGGGAGTGAACACCACGCTCGATGTAATCCGCAACATTGAAGCGCGAGTAGCACGAGACAAGTATGTGGGTACGAGTGAACTCAACCGCATCCTCAAAGAAGAAATCATCGCCCTCCTGGCTGCCGATGGCAATACGAAAGACAACGAAGGTTTCGAGCTACCCGAAGGGCGACGTCCGTACGTCATTCTCGTCGTAGGCGTCAATGGTGTGGGCAAAACCACCACTATCGCCAAATTAGCCTACCAATTTAAGGCCGAAGGCAAGAAAGTGATTCTGGGAGCCGCCGACACCTTCCGCGCAGCCGCCATCGAGCAACTCGACATCTGGGGCCAACGCATCGGAGTTCCCGTGGTCAAACAGAAAATGGGAGCTGATCCGGCTTCTGTGGCCTACGACACGGTGGCACATGCCAAGGCTGAGCAAGCCGATGTGGTCATTATCGACACAGCCGGTCGACTGCACAACAAAGTCGGCTTGATGAACGAACTGAGTAAGATCAAAAAAGTGATGCAAAAGCTGGATGCCGACGCACCCGACCAAGTTCTACTCGTTCTCGACGGTAGTACGGGGCAAAATGCCTACGAACAAGCCAAACAATTCGCACTGGCCACCGAAATCACGGCTTTGGCCATTACAAAACTCGACGGAACGGCCAAAGGTGGCGTCGTTATTGGAATCTCCCACCAAATGAAGATCCCGGTAAAGTACATCGGTCTCGGTGAAAAGATGACGGATTTACAACCCTTCAACGCAAAAGAATTTGTTGAATCCCTGTTCTCCGACAATTGATTCGCAATTTCCACGCAACGCCCCCTACGCTACGAGCAAGACTCGCAGCGTCCTCCCCACGCTCCGCAGAGACGACATAGACGAACTTAACAATGAAACATACGATAGACGTTATCACCATGGGGTGCTCCAAGAACCTCGTGGACTCTGAGAACCTACTTCGCCAATTTGCCGCCATCGGTTGCGATTTCCACCACAACCCTGATGAACTCCACGGCGACATCGCAGTGATCAACACTTGCGGATTCATCGGCGACGCGAAAGAGGAGAGCATCAACTCAATTCTTGAGCTGGTGGAACAGAAAAATGAGGGAAATCTCAACCGTATTTACGTGATGGGGTGCCTTTCTGAACGCTATCGCAAAGAACTTCGGGAAGAAATCCCCGAAGTAGACCGTTTCTACGGAAAGTTCGACTGGAAAGACCTCATCAAAGATCTTTCGCCCTCCGGTCTTTCGGAGAGCGCATCGTGCCAAGCCCTCAACACCCGCGTGCTGACCACGCCAAAGCACTACGCCTTTCTCAAGATCTCGGAAGGATGCGACCGCAGCTGCGCCTATTGCGCCATTCCCCTCATCACCGGTCCGCATACAAGCCGCCCCATCGAAGAAATCCTCGCAGAAGTCGAGGAATTGGTAAAGAGCGGAGTGAAAGAGTTCCAGATTATTGCCCAAGAACTCACCTATTATGGCGTAGATCTGTATGGTCATCGTCGCATCGCGGAGTTAATTGAGCGCATGGCCCAGATTCCCGGCGTGGAATGGATACGTTTGCACTACGCCTATCCCAACCATTTCCCGATGGAACTCTTGCGCGTGATTCGCGAGCACAAGAATGTGTGCAAATATCTCGACATCGCGTTACAACACGTGTCTGATCACATGCTTTCGCGCATGAAGCGCCACATTACCAAGCAAGAAACACTCGACCTCGTGGCTGCCTTCCGCCGCGAAGTCCCCGACATCACCCTGCGCACCACCCTCATGGTCGGTTTTCCCGGAGAAACAGATGAGGACTTCGAAGAACTCATGGATTTCGTGCGCACCGCACGCTTTGACCGCATGGGTGCTTTCGCATACAGCGAAGAGGAAGGCACATACGCCGCAGACAATTACGAAGATGATGTCCCCGCAGAGGTGAAACAGGCGAGATTAGACCGACTAATGGCTTTGCAAGAAGAAATTTCAGCGGAACTATTGGCCGAAAAAGTGGGGCAAACCTTCCGAATTGTCATCGATCGGAAAGAAGGCGACTACTATATTGGTCGCACAGAATACGATTCTCCGGAAGTAGACTGCGAGGTGCTGATTCGCGCCACCGACCGTCCGCTGGAAATCGGCAGTTTTTACAACGCCAAAGTCACATCGGCAGAGGAATTCGACCTCTATGCCGAAATACAATAAGCAACTCCTCTATTCTCGCCGGCATGAACAACAAAGAGTTTATCAACGCTCTTGCAGCGCGCACCGACAAAAGCCAAAAAGGTACCAAGCAATTAGTCGATAGCTTGGTGGAACTTCTCGCCGACACCCTCGAAGAAGGCGATACCCTCACCGTTCAGAGCTTCGGCGCCTTCGAAGTGAAGAAGAAGAAGGAACGCATCATCGTCAACCCCTCGAGCAAACAACGACAACTCGTACCTCCCAAATTGGCCATCTCCTTCAAACCCAGCAATGCCATGAAGGAAAAGGCCAACGCGTGATTTTTTTCCCCACAAAGCCAACGCGTAACACCATTTACACATGGAGAAAAAGTACACCCTTCAAGATCTTGCGGCACTTTTGGCCGAGCGCGAATCGCTGCCCCTCGAACAAGCCGAGGATTTCGTGCGCTCTTTCTTTGAGTTGACCGAAGAAGGTCTTCTCAAAGACAGCTTTGTCAAAGTCACCGGCTTTGGCACTTTCAAGTTAGTGGAGGTCAGTGAGCGAGAAAGCGTGAACATCAACACCGGCGAACGCTTCCAAATCAGCGGACACAACAAGATCAGCTTCACGCCCGACGGTACATTGCGCGAATTGGTCAACCGTCCCTTCGCACACTTCACGACGGTCACCCTCAACGACAAGACACCGGAGGCCGCACTCGAGGAGGCAGAGCGCCCACTCGCGGAAGAATCCACCGAATCTTCCGCCACCTCTTCGCACACTCCCCAGCCTACAGCAGAAATCCCGGTCGCCTCTTCGCCCTCTTGCGAAACCAACACGGCTGCTCCCGCTGAAGAAGAGCAGCAACCCGACGCAGCGACGGAAAAAGCCGAAGAAAACGTTGTCCCGGCAGTAGAAGCAACCACATTCGCCCCGACTTCCGTCCACGCCGTCGTAACTACCGAAGCCCCTTCCCACGAAGTTTCAGCAGAACAAGCCCACGAAGAGGTAGAAAACCACCAGTCCGTTTCTACAGCCCACACAGCTACCACCACTTCTTCGCTGCTTCTACGCCCCACCCCCGCTCCCATTATCGACGGCGCCCTACTCGTTTCTCAAACTCCGACGCCCGTACTCAACAACGAGCAACTCTCTGATTTGCTCTCCCACACCCCCGATGATACGGCCGCAACGGCAGAAAACAGCGATGAGGAAGAAAGCAATGTGCCCCCTGTTTCCCACGACACCGAAGAGGAAACCAACGAAAAGCGCTTTGAAGAGAACGAAGTGCACGAAACATGCGTAACAACGGCCGAGGAGGAAGAAGAAACGCACGAAGAGAAAGAAGAAGCACACGAAGAGGAAGAAGAAGCACACGAAGAGGCAACGGCTCTCCCCGAGGAAGACACTCCCCAACACCCAACGACGTACGAAGAGCACACCGCTGATAAACCGATAGACTCCGCGCCTCAGACGCCTGCTACCGAGATTGTCTCCACGGTAGCCGCTCCCGTGCTCGATCTCAACTTGGCCGAGGAGTCAACTCCCGAATCGACCACAACAAGTGCAGAAGCTGCGGAACAACTCGTCGAAGCACCAGCTTCCGCAACCGAAGCAGCAACTCCCCTTTCCCCCGCTTCTACCGAATCCACCGAAACGGAACCTGAAAAATCGACAGAAGAACAGGAATCACACGGTCCCGCGCTACAATTTGTGCCCACTCGCGAAGCACTGCGCGCCCTCGCCGACGAACACACGGAGCCCGAACCCGAAGAGACGCCTATTGTCGAGCCTCAACTCCGAGATCAATTCCGCATCCCCGTCAACATTGAGATTCGTCACGCCGCCCCCGAACAAGAACCCGTCCCCGCGGTTACAGACGAGGCATCGCGTGCAAATGAAACGCCCGCCGAAGAAAACGAAGCCCCAACATTGGTAGGCGAAACCTCCGATGAGCCCTCCACGAATGCGGTCGAAACGGCGCAAGCTCCCGCAACCGCAGACGACGCTCCGTCAGTATCGTCCCTTCCGACCGAGGAAACTGCGGAACCCTCCCCGGAACCCGCTCCTTCGTTCGCCGCTCCGCAACTCGATCTCGAGTCTTTAGAAGCTCCCACGCCTGTCGACACTGAAGAGGCGGAAACACCTGTCGAAGACACACCATCGGCCGAAGCCCCCCTTCCCGAGGAGACTCCGGAAACCGAATCGTCCGCAACTCTCCCCGCCGAAGAAGAAAACAAGACGCCCGAGGAAACCACCGCCGACACCGCACAGTTGCTCACGGTAGCCGCCCCCATCCTCACCTATCCGCAGTCCACTGCCGAAGAAGTCTGCGACAGCGCGACGCAATCCGCCACTGTCGAATCGCCGACTGCGGTCGACGCGGTGACTTCCACCACCTGCACAGCAGAAGAGAGCCTCGGCAAAGAAGTACTCACCGATTCGACCGAAGAACTTCCCCTCGAACTTACGCCCACCGGCTCCGTCAGCACCGATGTTGCCGAGCCGCAATCAGTAGCCGCCTCCACAGCACAAACTACGGCGGCAACTGCTGCAGGCGAAAACGAAGTTCGCGAAAGCTCATCGCACCATTCAAGAAGACGTCGCCACCGTTCGAGACGAAAGAAGACCCCCTGGGGACAAATTCTCGGCATTATTCTCTTGCTGCTGCTCGTTTTGTGCTGCTACTTCGGCTATCTCTGCCAGACTCGCACGATCACGGCCGAGAACGTCCCCACTTGGTTGCAACCTCTCTACCAAATCTGCGCTCCTGAGGAAGACGACGGCCAAAACACGCACATCGGTGGAAATCCGTCCCACAACAAGACTTCGCAAAACGGCACACAGCCTGCAGATCAACGCGCGGCGTTGACCAAAGCCAAGGCCGACAGCACAGCGGCAGCCGAAAAAGCCGCCGCTGCCCAAAAGGCTGCGGAAGAAAAGGCCGCTGCCGAACGACAGGCCCGAATCGACAAAATCATTGCCCGCTCAAAAAGATATTCCCAGGTGGAAGGCGGCAGTTTTCTCATCGTGGGTTTGCACGACAAGCACAAGATGAAGTCGGGCGACAACGTCTATAAGCTCGCCGAACGCACCTTTGGCGATCGAAGCTACGCCAAATACATCATTCACTTCAACAATATCTCGAATCCCGACTTCATCAAGGTGAACGAAGTCTTGAAAATTCCGGAACTCGTCAATCCCAAGAACATCAAATAAGTTTTTTCGGGCGCGAATCCGCAGGGCACCGCCCTGAACTCGGGAGCTGCTCTGCGAAACGCCGCAATGCGTATCCGAAAGCCCCCATCTTTTTGCCAAAAACGCCGCACTCTTGCGCAAGAGTGCGGCGTTTTTTTGCTCCCTCCCCGGGTTCTGTTTCGGTTGCGCGCGAGAAACGGCTGTCTCTTCGGCAAAAACAGGCGAAATCGGGGGAAGACGGCGTAGTCTTCCCCCGATTTCAGAGTATCATTTCAGTGCAGGAAATCATCGCACTCGCCTTTCTTCGAGCCTCTTCCGAGGTCTTGCTCGCCGGCAAGCGACTGCACAAGATGAACGGGGCAGAACCTCGAGAGGCTCGCCCTTGTTC
Organism: Prevotellaceae bacterium UBA1746; assembly: GCA_905369775.1. Taxonomy (GTDB): domain Bacteria; phylum Bacteroidota; class Bacteroidia; order Bacteroidales; family Bacteroidaceae; genus Alloprevotella. Next base: position 33,015 of record CAJPJR010000014.1, on the reverse strand, counting down.
GGCAAATTCTCCCCCGCCGTCTCGTGCCCTCGGGCGAACCTCATCCGCCGGGCACCGATTCGTTTTCAAAAGATCAGAGCGAAGCGCTGTCGAACTGGAAAGGTAGGAGCACAGAAGCCGTTTCGAGTTCAAAAATGGCCTTTTCACCGTAGAGCAACACGCGCAAATTCTTTCCGAACCGCGCCTGCGTTTCGATCATCACCTGTCTGCACACTCCACAAGGGCTGATAGGCTGCTCGAGAAATCCATTTTCGCTCGCTTTGCGCGCTGCCACAGCAATGGCCAGGGGACGCACCCCGGGAAACTTCGCATTGGCATAATGAATGGCCGTTCGTTCTGCACACGTTCCGGCCGGGTAGGCGGCATTTTCCTGATTGCTGCCGCACACCGTCTCACCGTTTTCGAGCAACACTGCCGCCCCCACACAGAAATTGGAGTACGGCGCATAACTGGTTTGCGTTGCCGCTTTGGCCGCTTCGATCAAACGCGCATCCGCCTCAGGCAACACATCAATGCCCGGGGTGAGAATATGGTAAGGAAGCTGGAAACAAGCTTGTTTCATTGGGCTGGTTGAATCAATAATGGTTTAACTGCAAATTTACTCATTATTTTTTCAGCTACCAACGTTCTTCCCTCCGTTTCGTCCGAAATCGCCGCAGAAACGAGCCCGTGTGGTCTTTTTTTCGTAACTTAGCCCCCCAATAAACCTCTCACTATGCAGCGTTTGTTCCCCGTTCCCCTCCTTTTGCTCTTCCTGCTGTGCTTCGGCTGCCACGAGAAGACCTCTAAAATCTCCGTCCATCGACAAAACGACGAGATCGCCGGTGCCCAAGCCCTGGACAACGCCCGTCGCCGGCTCAATGCTCGCGACTACGAAGGAGCCCGCCGCATCATTCGCGCCATGCGCCACGCTCACCCCCTGGCGCTCACAGCCCGCGAAAACGGCATTTTGCTCATGGACAGCATCGACCTTGTCGCCGCCCGCGAAGCCATCCTCCAAGCTGAGCGCTCCGCATCGGCCGACACCGCCGCCCACACAGCGCAACGCGGGGGCAACAACGGGCAACTCCCGGAACTCTATCGCCGCCTACGATTTTTCGAACGCAAACTCCAACACGACTTTCGGCAACGCAAATCTCATGACTGAAACCTCTGCCTCCCCTTCCGACTCCCCGGTGGTACGCCCCGACAGCTTCTGGCAATCCCAACTCAACGCCAGTCAGTGGGAGGCCGTTCGCACCTGCGACAAGCCTCTGCTGGTGATCGCCGGCGCGGGATCGGGCAAAACCCGCGTGCTCACCTTCAAAATTGCCTATTTGCTCGAACACGACTACGCCCCCTGGCAGGTGTTGGCCCTCACTTTCACCAACAAAGCTGCCCGCGAGATGAACGAACGCATTGCACAAATCGTGGGTCCCGGTCGTTCGCGGGGCTTGTGGAGTGGCACGTTCCACAGCATTTTTGCCCGCATCCTGCGTGCCGAAAGCGCCACCATCGGGTTGGAATCCAATTTCTCCATCTACGACGCCGGCGAAAGCCGTTCGCTCATCAAATCGATCGTCAAGGAGCTAAAACTCGACGACAAGACCTACAAACCTTCGCGCGTGGCGGGGCGCATCTCGGAAGCGAAAAATCGCCTCATCCTACCCCAAGAATATGCCGCCGATGCGCAAACGCTGGAACGCGACCGCCGCGACAATCTCGGCGAAGTTCATCGCATCTATACCGAATACTTCCGCCGATGCCGCACGGCCAAAGCCCTCGATTTCGACGATCTGTTGCTCTACACCTACCTGCTCTTCGATCGTGTCGAGGAAACCCGCCGCCGCTATGCCGAGCGTTTTCGCTTCATCCTGGTAGACGAGTACCAAGACACCAACTATGCCCAGCACGCCATCGTGAGTCAACTCACGCGCGACAACCATAATATCTGCGTAGTGGGCGACGATGCACAGAGCATCTACTCATTTCGCGGAGCCAACATCGACAACATCCTCCAGTTCCATCGCCAGTACCCGGAGGCGGTCACCGTAAAATTGGAACAAAACTATCGCTCCACACAGAACATTGTGGGGGCTGCCAACAGCATCATCCGTCACAACAAGGAGCAAATCGAGAAAACGGTGTACAGCGAGAACGCTCCCGGCGATCAAGTCCTGGTGATGCCCGCCTCGACCGACAAGGAAGAGGCCGCAAAAGTGGTTGGCACGATCAGTCGGTTGCACCGTCGTGAGCAAGTGCCCTACAACGAAATCGCCATTCTCTACCGCACCAACGCACAAAGCCGCTCGTTCGAGGATGCGCTGCGCGAACACAACGTGCCCTACCGCATCTACGGCGGCATGTCGTTCTATCAGCGCAAAGAGATCAAGGACATCATTTCCTACTTCCGCCTCGTCACCAATCTCTACGACGAAGAAGCCTTCAAGCGCGTGGTGAACTACCCCGCTCGCGGCATCGGTGCCACCACGCTGCAGAAGATTTTCACAGCTTCGCGCGAACACGATGTCAGTCTGTGGGCGGTGGCCGAACAACCGGCGCAATACGGCGTGCAACTCACCAAAGGAACGCTCGGCAAACTTCAGTCGTTTTGCAACCTCATCCTCGAATTTCGCTCGCGCCTCTTCAATGTCAGTGCCTTCGACTTGGCCTTCGACATCATCAATGCCTCGGGCATTCGCGCCGATCTCAACAAAGAAGACGGCCCGGAAGGCGAAAGCAAACGAGAGAACGTGGAGGAATTGCTCGGTGCCGTCCGTGCCTTCGAACGCGACAGCCAAGCCGAGGACGAAACCGACGCGCCCATCACCACCCCGCGCCAGGTTCCGCTCACCGGGTTCCTGCAACAAAGTGCGCTGCAAACCGACAGTGACGAACAGGACGACGGCACTCCGCGCGTGACGCTCATGACGGTTCACGCCGCCAAAGGCTTGGAATTCGACGCCGTCTTCGTCACCGGCTTGGAAGACAACCTCTTCCCGGGACAACAAGCGCGCCTCTACCCTCGCGAGTTGGAGGAAGAGCGTCGTCTGTTCTACGTCGCCGTGACGCGTGCCAAGCGTTTCTGCTATCTCACCTACGCCCAAAGTCGCTATCGCTACGGCTCATCCGAACAGTCGGACGAAAGTCCCTTCGTGCGCGAGATCTCCGAACGCTTCGTGCGACGAGAAGCGTCCTCCTCTCCTTCTGCCGGTCGACACATTTCCCCTGCTTCGCGTCAGGCGCTGCTCGACGACCTCGACGGCGGGAAGTCCCGCCCCACCTTCGGGCGCATCTCTCGCGAGGACTTCGCCCACACACGCCCACAGTCGGCCTCCACAGCGTCAGCTCCCGCTCCCACAACGCCACGCACGCTGCGTCCGCTCTCCAGTGTGAGCCGAGATCGATCGACGCCCCGAGGCAAAGCTCCACTGTCGCCGGGACAGACCATCGAACACGACCGCTTCGGTCGCGGACAAGTCGTGTCTGTCGAAGGCAGCGGCGAGAACACCAAAGCACTCGTCGAATTCGAAAGTGCCGGACGGAAAAATTTGTTGCTCAAATTCGCCAAATACCAAGTCGTCGAACCATAATTTTGCCGCCCGTCGCACATTCCGTAACTTTGCATCACTGCATTACGCCTGTATGAATCAAGATTCTAAACCGCATAACCCCTTTTCTCTCATCGCCGACTTCGACGGCGACATTCGCGACCTCTTTGCCCATCGCCGCGACGGGGAACTTCCCATTCTCCCGCTGCGCAACTTGGTGCTGTTCCCGGGGGTCGTGACCACCGTGACCATCGGACGCGAAAGTTCGATGGCACTCATCCGCCACATCACCAATCAAACCGACGATGAGGGCTATTTTGCAGTGGCAACACAGGTGGACGCCGAGGTGGAAAGCCCACAGTTTGACGACCTCTACCCGGTGGGCACACTGGCCAAACTCCTGCGGGTGATCGAACTCCCCGACCAAAAAACGACGGCCATCATTCAAGCCTACGGCCGCGTGGCGTTGCACGAAGGTTTCACCCAACAAGAGCCTTTCATCGTGGCTCCCGTGACCTCTCTTCCTGAAGAACTTCCGGCCGATGACGACAAGGAATTTGTGACCCTCTGCGAACAATTCCGCTCGGCCGCCCTCGACTATGTGAAAATGAGCGATGCCCTCGGCATGGAAGCCCAAATGGCGGTGCAAAACATCAGCAATCCGGTGTTTTTCATCAATTTCATGGCCACGAATCTCTCCATCACCACCGAGGAAAAGGCCCTTTTGCTGTTGGAAGACAGCTTCATGGAGCGCACTTACGCCTTGCTGCGTCTGCTCAATCGCGAAATCCAGCTGCTCGACCTGAGCAAACAGATTCAAGAACGCACGCACCGCGAAATCGATCGGCAACAAAAGGAGTATTTCTTACAGCAACAGCTGAAATACATCCACAACGAATTGGGCGACGGGGAAGACAGCGAAAGTGCTCAGCTTCGCACCAAGATCGAAGGCCTCCCCTTGCCCGACAACATCCGTACGCTCTTCGAAAAGGAGGTGAAAAAGTTAGACCGCCTCAATCCCGGCAGCCCGGACTACGGCGTTACGCTGACCTATCTCGACACCATTGCCTCGCTGCCGTGGGGCAAAGCGACCACCGACAACTGCGACTTGCGCCATGCTCGCCGCATTCTCGACCGCGACCACTACGGAATGGAAAAAGTGAAGGAGCGCATCATCGAACAGCTCGCACTGCTCAGCGTGAGCACCACACATCGCCCCGCCATCCTCTGTTTGGTGGGCCCTCCCGGGGTGGGTAAGACCTCCCTTTGCCGCAGCATTGCCGAAAGTCTGGGGCGCAAATACGTGCGTGTCTCGCTCGGCGGTCTGCACGACGAGAGCGAAATCCGTGGACACCGGCGCACTTACGTGGCCGCCATGTGCGGTCGCATCATGAAAGGCATTATTAAGTCGGAAAGCAACAACCCGCTCTTCGTTCTCGACGAGATCGACAAGGTTTCGGGCAACAATCACAACGGCGACCCCCAGAGTGCCCTGCTCGAACTGCTCGATCCGGAACAAAACAACACGTTCCACGACAATTACCTCGACTTCGATTACGATCTGAGCCAAGTGTTTTTCATCGCCACGGCCAATTCGCTCAGCGGCGTGCCGCGTCCGCTTTTAGATCGCATGGAACTGATCGAAGTGGAAGGCTATCTCACAGAAGAAAAGAAGGAAATCATGCGCCGCCACCTGGTTCCCAAGGCCATGAAAGACCTTTCTGTGGATTTCACCCTGAAATTCACGCCTGCCGGGAGCGAATACCTCATCGAACACTATACGCGCGAGAGCGGCGTGCGCCAATTGACCAAATGCATCGATAAAATCGTGCGTAAAGAGGTGGTTCGCCATCTCGAATCCCCGGCTGCCGACGCCACACAGGGGACCTCGCCTTCGCTTCGTCCGGCCGACATCGAAGACATCATGGGTAAGCCCATCTATACGCGCGACATCTACGAAAACAACAACACGGCCGGCGTTGTCACGGGGTTGGCTTGGACACCGGTGGGGGGCGAGATTCTGTTCATCGAGAGTAGTCTCAACGCCTCATCGGGCAATAATTTCACGCTAACGGGCAACATCGGCAATGTGATGCGCGAAAGTGCGACCATCGCCTTCCAATATGTCAAAGCGCACGCAGACGAACTCGGCATCCCCACGGCAGTGTTCGATCACTGGAAACTTCACGTCCACGTCCCCGAAGGCTCCACCCCAAAAGACGGTCCTTCGGCCGGTATCACGCTGGCCACGTCCATCGCCTCGGTGTTCACACAGCGCAAAGTGCGCAAACGCCTGGCCATGAGTGGCGAGATCACCCTGCGCGGCAAAGTGCTTCCCGTAGGTGGTCTCAAAGAAAAAATTCTGGCGGCCAAACGTGCCGGCATAAAAGAGATCATTCTCTCCAAAGCCAACGTGCCCAACATCGAAGAGATCCCCGAGCGCTACATCAAAGACCTCACTTTCCACTACGTCGATACGGTCGAAGAAGTTTGGGCCATCGCATTGCTCGACGAAAAGGTGTCCCATCCTCTCGATCTCACTCCTCCTCAAAAGACAACCCCCTCGGATCATGAGCCAAAATAATCTGTCACTCCGCCCCACATGGCGCACCGAAGGTCGCCTTTTCGAACTGCAACACACCGATTCCGGCAGTGCAGCTCGCGCCGGCCTCCTCACCACCGACCACGGCACGATACAAACTCCCATTTTCATGCCCGTCGGCACCCTTGGCACGGTCAAGGGAGTGCACATTCATGAGCTGTATGACGAAGTCAAAGCCCAAATCATACTCGGCAACACCTACCATCTCTATTTGCGTCCGGGACTTGACGTGCTCGAAGCCGCAGGCGGCCTCCACAAGTTCAACGGTTTCGACCGTCCGATGCTGACCGACAGCGGCGGTTTCCAGGTGTTTTCGCTCACGGGCATCCGCAAACTCAGCGAAGCGGGGTGCGAATTTCGCAGTCACATCGACGGTTCAAAACATTTCTTCACCCCCGAGCGCGTAATGGACATCGAACGCACCATCGGTGCCGACATTATGATGGCCTTCGATGAGTGTCCGCCGGGCACTGCGGACTATGCTTACGCGCGCAAGAGTTTAGACCTCACCCACAGCTGGTTGGATCGGTGCATTCGCCGCTTTTCCGAAACGCAAGACAAGTACGGCTACCACCAAGCGCTGTTTCCCATCGTGCAAGGTTGTGTTTATCCCGATTTGCGGCGCGAGAGCGCGCGCTTTATGGCCGAGAAAGATGCAGAAGGTTACGCCATCGGCGGATTGGCCGTGGGCGAACCGGCAGAGAAAATGTACGAAATGATCGAGGTGGTCAACGAGATTCTTCCCCAAGACCGCCCGCGCTACCTCATGGGCGTGGGAACGCCGATGAACATCCTCGAAGGCATCGAACGCGGTGTCGACATGTTCGACTGCGTCATGCCGACCCGCAACGGGCGCAACGGTCAAATCTTCACCTGGCAGGGCATTATCAATTTCCGCAACGCCAAATGGGCCAACGATTTCAGCCCCGTCGATCCGGAAGGTACCGCCACTGTCGACCAACGCTATACTCGCGCTTACCTTCACCACCTCTTTAAGTGCAAAGAGCTCCTGGCGCTCCAAATTGCCTCGATCCACAACTTGGCTTTCTACCTGGAACTGGTTCGCCAAGCCCGGGAACACATTCTGGCCAACGATTTCTCAGCGTGGAAACGCCAAGTCATGCCCCGTCTGGCCCAACGACTGTAAGATTCACCCCCAGCGCATGGAAAATTCGCACAAGGACAAAGACGTAACAGACGCTCTTTTGCCCGACCACAACGGCGCAACGCCCGAAACTCTCCCGCATCCCCATACCGACGCGACCGATGCGGAACTTCCTTCGCCCACCGATACCGGCGAAGGCGAGTTTTCGGCTCCCGTCGACGAAGTGGCTTCCGCCACCACCGAGCCGGACGCGAGCGCTCCCGCCACACCGAAACGCAAACGGCAATGGGGACGCACGCTGCGCCAAGCCGCGCGCCATTTCTTCCTGTCGCCGTGGTATTTGCTCCGTTTCATCGCACGACTGCTGCTATCTGTCGGGCGCTTGTTCCTCCGTCTCATCGGTTTCAAGCGCCTCGATCGCTACATCCTCGTGCGTTTCATCAGCACCTACGTCTTTTTGTTGGCACTCATCATCACGATTGCCATTATCTTCGACTTCAACGAGAAAATCGACAAGCTCACCAACGGCGGCGCCCGCTGGCACGAAGTGGTGTTCGACTACTATGCGAACTTCATCCCCTACTTCTCCAACATGTTCTCGCCGCTGTTTGTCTTCATCGCCGTGATTTTCTTCACCACCCAGCTGGCCAATCGCTCAGAAATCATCGCCATGAAAAGTGCGGGCATGAGTTTCCGACGTTTGCTCCGGCCTTTCTTCATGGGGGCGGCCATTATTTCCGCCACCTCCTTTGCTTTGGGTGCCTACATCATCCCCAAAGGCAATGTGGCCCGCGTGAATTTCGAAAACAAGTACATCAAAAAGCAACTCACGGTCGACGAAGCCGACAACATCCAAATGCAAGTCGACAGCGGCGTGGTGGCTTACATCGCCCACTTCGACAATCGCACGAAATCCGGCTCGGGTTTCTCGCTCGACAAGTTTTCGGAGAAGAAACTCGTGTCGCGTCTCACCGCAGAGACCATCCAATACGACACACTTGCGGACCACAAATATTCTTGGACCCTCCACGGCTACATGCAGCGCACCCTTCGCGGCTCGCGCGAGAAGATCAAGAGCGGAGATAAGCTAGATACCACGATTATCATGGAGCCGAAAGACTTTTTCTACATCAAAGGCATGCAGGAAACCATGACCGTGCCTGAACTCAGCTCCTTCATCGATCGCCAACGCCTGCGCGGCGCCGCCGGCATCAGCACTTTCGAAGTCGAATACCACAAACGCTTTGCCACGCCCCTGGCCGCTTTCATTCTCACGCTGATCGGCGTATCCATCTCGTGCGAAAAGCGCAAAGGCGGCATGGGCACGAGCATCGGCATCGGCTTGGCCCTCACTTTCACCTACATCATGCTTCAAACGGTGGCCGCCTCCTTCGCCACCAACGCCGGTTGGCCAGCCGGCCTCTCCGTTTGGATGCCCAACATCCTCTTCGCGTTCATTGCCCTTTGGTTCTATCGACGCACTCCCCAATAATCACCTCTTAAAAGATCTCTGCTTCGCAGCGACGCACCACTTATATATATGTCCGAACACGAACTTCCCACCGACGATCTCCGGCAAACGGCCGAAAATCCCCAACCCACAGCCCCGACCGGCACAGTTCACACTGAAATAGAAGATGCCGCCACGACGACCGCGGAACAAGTCACTGCTCCTGCGCAACCAACTGCCGAATCTGCAGCACCGGCTCCGGAAAACGCGGAGCAAACAGACGAAAACGCGAAGGTTTCTGCCGAAAACGCGGAACAAACGGCCGAAAGCCCCGTGTATTTTGAAGACCTCCCCCTCAGCGAAGACGTGCTCGACGCACTTTGGGACATGCGTTTCGAAAAATGTACCCCCGTACAGGCGCGTTGCATTCCGCCCCTCCTCGAGGGCAAGGATCTCATTGGCATTGCACAAACCGGCACCGGCAAGACGGCGGCCTATCTCCTCCCGATGCTTTCCGTCTTGCGCGAACAACCGCACCCGCAGGACGCCGTAAACTGCCTCATCATGTCGCCGACACGTGAGTTGGCCCAGCAGATCGACCAGGCCTTGCAGGGTTTCGCCTACTACACGCGCACCAACAGCGTTGCCGTCTACGGAGGCAACGACGGCATCCGCTTCGAACAGGAACGCAAAGCCTTTGCGCAGGGCGCAGACATCATTGTTGCCACGCCCGGCCGCCTCATCTCGCATCTCCAACTGGGGAATCTCGACCTTTCGCGCACCACGCACATCATTCTCGACGAAGCCGACCGCATGCTCGACATGGGTTTCTTCGACGACATCATGACCATCATCAAGCAGCTCCCCGCCCATCGGCAGACGATCTTATTCTCGGCCACGATGCCGCCCGAAATCGCCAAGATGGCGCGCGAAGTCATGCACGAGCCCGTCGAAATCAAAATCGCCGTCTCGAAACCGGCCGAAAAAATCGACCAAAGCATCTACATCTGCCGCGATAACGACAAAACGCCCATTCTCAAGCACATCTTCTCCGAAGGAAAGCCCGAGCGCGTCATCGTTTTCATCTCTTCCAAGCAGCGTGTCAAGGAACTCAACGTCATTTTGAAGCGCCGCGGCTTCAACTGCGCGGCCATGCACTCCGATCTTGAGCAGCACGAGCGCGACGAAGTGATGCTGGCCTTCAAGCAGCGCAAGATCGATATCCTCATTGCCACCGACATCGTGAGCCGCGGCATCGATATCGACGATATTCAAATGGTCATCAACTACGATGCACCGCGCGACCCCGAAGACTACGTGCACCGCATCGGCCGAACGGCTCGCGCCGGACGCGCCGGACGCGCCATTACCCTCATCGGCGAGAAAGATCGTCTCTCGCTCAACAAAATAGAACGCCTGCTCGAGACCAAAATACCCCGCAATCCGCTGCCCGAAGGCTGCAAAGCGCCGGAACCCGCCGATGAAAAATCGCGCGGACGCGGTCGCAACGGTTCGAAATCCGACCGACGAGACCACAAGGGCGCGAAATCGCACGGAAAAAACGAGCACCGCAAACCTCATCGCGGAGGGGGTCGCGACAAACAGGCGGACAAAAACGCCGCCCCGGCAGCCTCCAACGGAAAGAGCGCTGACACGCAACGCACCGCCCGACGCAACAACCGTTCGCGCGCACCCCGCAAGGACAATCCCCAAAACGAAGCCTGATGGAACAGATTCTTCGCTATTTTCCCCAGCTCACCGAGCAGCAACAACAGCAGTTTGCCGCCCTCGATGCCCTTTATCGTGATTGGAATGCCAAGATCAACGTCATCTCCCGCAAGGACATCGACAATCTCTACCCGCATCACGTGCTCCACTCCCTGGGCATAGCCAAAGTCATCAGCTTCCGTCCCGGCACCCACGTGATGGACATCGGCACCGGTGGCGGTTTTCCGGGCATACCGCTCGCCATTCTCTTTCCCGAAGTCCAATTTCATTTGCTCGACTCCATCGGCAAGAAAATAAAAGTGGCCCAGGCCGTGGCCGATGCGCTCCAACTCTCCAATGTGCGCACGTCTCACAAGAACGTCATCGAAGAAAAAGAGAAATATGACTTTGTGGTGAGCCGCGCCGTGATGCAAATGGGCGATTTGGTCCGCTTGGTGCGCAAAAACGTGCACCACGACCAGCGCAACTCCCTTCCCAACGGGCTCATCTGCCTCAAAGGCGGCGACATCCAGCAGGAAATGCGACCGTTCAAGCATTGTTGCGACGTTTGGCCCCTGCACACCTACTTCGAAGAGGAGTTTTTCGAGACCAAAAAAGTAGCTTACGTCACACTCTGATCCCGCCATGCTCAAAATACAAGGTTTCACCGTCAATCCCATTCAGGAAAACACCTACATTGTGTCCGACTCCACGGGCGAAGCCGCCCTCATCGACTGCGGCGCCCTCTTCCCCGAGGAGCAAAAGGCCATTGCCGACTACATCTCTGCGCAACAACTCCGCCCCACCCTGCTGTTACTCACGCACGGGCACTTTGATCACGTGTTTGGCTGCGCATGGGCGGCCGAAACCTATGGGCTAACCCCTTGCATGCACCCGGCCGACGAACCGTTTTTGGCACATGCCGCGCGCCACGCCGAACACTTTCTGCGCAGTTGCCCCGATTTTGCCGTCCCCGCGCGCTTCGAGCCCATCGGCGCCCCCGGTTGCGCGACGGAACTCCCCCTCGGCCACCACACCCTCCGCGTGTTGCACACACCGGGTCACACGCCCGGCGGCGTTTGCTTCTACGAACCCGACGAAAAAGTGCTCTTTTCCGGCGATACCCTCTTTGCCGAAAGCATCGGTCGCACCGATTTGGGCGGAAAACACGACCAGCTCATCCACTCCATCCGCACCCAACTCCTCACGCTCCCCGACGACGTACAAGTGCTCCCCGGGCACGGCGGTGCAACCACCATCGGACACGAGCGACACCACAACCCTTTTCTGCCATGACCCGACTGTTTTCCCTCCTCTCCCTATTTGCGCTGCTCTTCTTCCACGCCGCTCAACCCCTCTCGGCTCAGCGCCGCAAAACCTCGCCGACGCCGCGACGCACCTCGGGCACTCACGGCGCGGCGGTCCCCGTTCGCAACGCAATCGACGCCATTGCCACCTATGATTGGCCGACTGCCGAGCAGCGGCTCAAGAGCGAAATCGCTGCCGCCTCCTCCCCCACGGTCAAAGACTCGCTCAATGCCGCGCTCAACCGCGTGCAGCGCGCTGCCGAACTCATGGATGCCACGAAAAGCCTCGTCCTGCTCGACAGTATCTCGCTCGAACGAGCCCATTGGTTAGACAGTTTGACGCTTTCTCCCGATGCCGGCCGGCTCGTTGCGGGTTCCACGCTCGGCACCGGGCTTCCCCATTGCGGAACCGCCTTTGTCAACGCCCTCGGCACGGAAGCAATTCTGCCCGCCGGCCAACCGCGGCGCCTTTATCGCGTGGTCAAAGCCGGCAATCGCTGGAGTCAGCCCGAACCGCTGGAGGGCATCGACAGCACCTTTGCCGATATCGACTTCCCCTTCGTCACTTCCGACGGCGGCATCACGTTGATTTTTTCAGCCCACAGCGTGAACAGCGGCATCGGCGGGCGCGATCTCTACATCACGCGCTACAATCCCGACACGCGTCGGTTCGTTCGCCCCGTCAGCCTCGGCATGCCCTTCAATTCTCCCGAAGACGACCTCTGCTATGTGCTCGACGCCGGCACGCGCCAAGGCTATCTGTTCACCACTCGTCGCCAACCTGCGGGACACGTGTGCCGCTACACCTTCCTTTTCGACACTCCGAATTTCGAAGAACTCGCCACCGACGACCGGCAAGTCCGCCGCCAAGCTGCCGCTCTCCTCTCGGTCGCCGCATCGCAGGCGGGCCAATCGGCACGCATCGCCCAACATCGGCAATGGCTCTCCGCGCAGCAGCACCAAAGCGCCGAAGCCACGCCGCCGGACTTCACGTTTGTGATCGACGACACCCGATTGGCCACTTCGCTCTCCGACTTTCGCAGTGAAACCGGCCGCCGACTCGCCGCACAATGGCTCGATCTCACCGAACAAGCCCGCGCCACAGCTCGCCTTCGCGAAGAAGCCGAGCGCCGCTATGCCCAACAACGGAATGAAACCGACGCCCAAATTCTGCGCCGCACCGAGTTGACATTGAGCCGCCTGCACCAAGATCTCAAAACACTCGCCAAAGCCATTCGCCAAGCCGAACAGCCTTGAGTGTCTCCCCCACATCGCTCCATCAAATTCTAATCCCTATTATAGAAAAAGCCATGAACAACCTCCATTTCCCCGAATCTGAACTCATTCTCAACGCCGACGGTTCGGTGTTCCACCTGCATCTGCGTCCGGAACAGCTGGCCGACAAAGTAATACTCGTGGGCGATCCCGGTCGTGTCGAGTTGGTTGCCTCACACTTCGAGCATCGCGAGTGCGAAGTCGAGAGCCGCGAGTTCCGCACCGTGACCGGAACTTACAAAGGCAAGCGTCTCACGGTGGTTTCCACGGGTATCGGGTGCGACAACATCGACATCGTGGTCAACGAACTCGATGCTTTGGCCAATATCGACTTTGCCACACGCACCGAACGCCCCACCTTCCGCCGCCTCACCCTGGTGCGCGTCGGCACCTGCGGAGGCTTGCAGCGCCACACGCCCGAGGGCACTTTCATCGCCTCGCAAAAGAGTCTCGGTTTCGACGGGTTGCTCAACTTCTATGCGGGCCGCAACGAAGTTTGCGACCTCGATTTTGAGTGCGCCTTCCTCGAAGCCATGCACTGGACGGGCACGCAATGCATCGCCCACCCCTATTGCATCGACAACGACGCCGAGTTGCTCGACCGCGTGGCGGGCACCGACATGGTACGCGGAGTCACCATCGCCTGCGGTGGCTTCTACGGACCGCAAGGTCGCCGTCTGCGCGTGCCCCTCGCCGATCCGCAAGCCAACGACAAGATCATGGCCTTCCGTCACGGCGACCTTTGCATCACCAACTTCGAAATGGAGAGCAGCGCCCTCGCCGGACTCGCCCGTCTCATGGGACACCAAGCCATGACTTGCTGCATGGTGGTGGCCAATCGCGTGGAAGGTAAAGCAAATCCGAATTATAAAAATTCGATCGACACGCTGATTTCCACAGTGTTAGACCGAATCTAAATTTGAATATGCCGCAGGGCATATCCAAAAATTTTGCAAGGTCAAAAAGAAATTCCTAACTTTGTCGACATCACCCCTCGACCAATCTTTTGGCCTTGTCTGAATGACACCTTGAAAACGAAATCGACGCGACACCCGCCCCGGGTGTGCGTCGTTTTTTAACTTTTTTTTGCTGCGCATTCCCCAGAATTGATTATATTTGCGCCGTGGCAATTAGACACTCCGCCACTTCACATTTATCCACCCCCCAAAACGCATTTCACCATGAAAAAATTCTGCCTTTCGCTCCTCCTTCTCGCCGGTGCCACCGCCGCTTCCGCCCAAAATGCTGCCGGGACCTCACCGGCCCAGCAAAAACTGTCGGCCGCCTACGCCGCCCTGCTCCAACAACCGGGAGACACCGCACGGCAAAAGGCTTTTTTCGACGCCTTTCCCCGATCGTTTTTCGAACTCGAGGTGCTTTTCGGCTATAACCCCGAACTCATTCCCGCCAATCTCTACACCGAAGGGCCCAACTATTCCACGGCCTTTTGGACCCGACTGCCCGCTGTGCCCCTCGACCAGCGAGCCGATCGGCTCATCGACCTGCTTACCGGCGGCGAATGGGAAGGCGACATGCCCAACTATCTGAAAAGCGAGCTCAAAGCCTTCGCCGATAAGGAGCCGCTCACCCTCTTCCGCCTACTGTCGCGCCGACCGCAGCCCGTGCAACGCCTGTTTTGGCAATGCTACTGGCAGAATCCGAACAACGACCCCTGGTTGGCCGCCGCACTGAGCCACTATAAAAAAGCCGCCGCGCGAAAATATCCGCGCGAAACGGCCGTGATGGAAAGCGCCTACCGCGAATTTGCCGGTACGGTCGGAGGGCGCTGACCCCACCCCGCCACTGAGTCCGCACCACACGCTCTCCGCTGGAAAAACCGGGGAGCAATTCTCGAAAAACGGGAGGAAATCGTTCGATTTCCTCCCGTTTTTCGCTGCTGGCCTCCGCGTTTATTTTTGTTCGCACCGCCCGCGATTCAAAAGCGTTTGTCACTCCGCCGCTTTTTCGTAACTTCGCCGTCAAGGTCCCGCACGCCGTTTCGTCGCCGCGTGCCTTCCCACACAAGAACTCAACGCCATGCCCGCATTTCAACTCACCTCTCCCTACAAACCCATGGGCGACCAGCCCGAAGCCATCCGCCAACTCACCCAAGGCATCCGCGCCGGCGAAGAAGCGCAGGTGCTGCTCGGCGTGACCGGCTCGGGCAAAACCTTCACCATCGCCAACGTCATCGCCGAAATCGGGCGCCCCACCCTCATTCTCTCGCACAACAAAACGCTGGCCGCCCAACTCTACACCGAGATGAAGGGCTTTTTCCCGCACAACGCCGTGGAATACTACGTGTCTTACTACGACTACTACCAGCCCGAAGCCTACATCGCGTCGACCGACACCTACATTGAGAAAGACCTGGCCATCAATGACGACCTCGACAAGCTCCGACTCGCCGCCACCTCCACCCTCCTTTCCGGACGCAAAGACGTGGTGGTCGTTTCGTCGGTGAGTTGCATCTACGGCATGGGCAATCCCGCCGCCTTCTATGAGAATGTCATCCTGTTGCGCACGGGGCAAACCATCGCCATGAGCGTGTTGTTGCGCCGCCTCGTCGATTCGCTCTACACACGCAACGACTTGGCGCCCACGCGCGGCAACTTCCGTGTGAAAGGCGACACGGTCGATGTGTTTCTGGCCTACGCCGACGATGTGCTGCGCATCAATTTCTGGGGCGATGAGATCGACGGCATCGAAGAAGTGGACGGCGTGACGGGAGCCCGCCTCGGTTCGTTCGACGAGTACAAGATTTATCCCGCCAACCTCTTCATGACCACCAAAGAAAGCCAGGAACACGCCATCCACCAGATACAAGACGACCTGGTGGCGCAGGTGGCGCTCTTCAAAGAGCAAGGCAAACTCCTCGAAGCCCAACGTCTCGAAGAACGCGTGAACTATGATCTCGAAATGATTCGCGAACTCGGTCACTGCTCGGGCATCGAAAACTATTCGCGCTACTTCGACGGCCGCCAACCGGGCATGCGCCCCTATTGTCTGCTCGACTTTTTCCCGAAAGACTTTCTCATGGTCATCGACGAAAGCCACGTCAGTGTGCCACAAATCCGCGCCATGTACGGCGGCGACCGCTCGCGCAAAGAAAGCCTGGTGAACTACGGCTTCCGCCTGCCCGCCGCGCTCGACAACCGCCCGCTCAAATTTGAGGAGTTTCGCGAACTCACCCACCAAGTCATCTATGTCAGCGCCACCCCCGACGAATATGAACTCGCCGAAGCGGGCGGTGTGTACGTCGACCAGGTGATTCGCCCGACGGGTCTGCTCGATCCGCCCATCGAGGTGCGCGACACCGATTTCCCGGTCGACGATTTGCTCGAAGAAATTCGCATTGCCATCTCGCACGACGAGCGCACGCTGGTGACGACCCTCACCAAACGCATGGCCGAAGAGTTGTCTGAATACCTTCTGGGCTTGGGCATCGCCACGGCCTACATCCACTCGGACGTCGACACCTTGCAACGCGTGCAAATCATGGAAGATCTGCGCGCCGGCGTCTACCAAGTGCTGGTGGGCGTGAACCTCCTACGCGAAGGCCTCGACTTGCCCGAAGTGGCCCTCGTGGCGATTCTCGATGCCGACAAGGAAGGTTTTCTGCGCGACCGCCGCAGCATGACCCAAACGGCGGGTCGCGCCGCACGCAACGTGAATGGACGCGTGATCATGTACGCCAAAAAAATTACGCGCAGCATGCAGCTCACCATCGACGAGACCAATCGCCGCCGCCTCAAACAAATGAACTACAATGCCGAACACGGCATCACGCCCACGCAGGTGAAGAAAAACAGCGCGCCGAGTCAGCTCGGTCAGTTGGGCAAGGAGCGCGCGGAAGCTCAGCAAGTGGAACCGCGCCACGGGTTGAGCAGCGTGGCCTACGCCGCTGCGCACGCCAACTCTCCCTCTCGGGTGGCCGAAAGTCCCGCAACGTACGGCGCAGCGCGCAACGCTTCGCAAGAAAAGGCCGCAGATAAGGCCGAAACCCTGACGGCCGAAGCACGCGCCGCCCGCATCGAAACCCTGCGCACGGCCATGAAGCGTGCCGCCGAACAACTTGATTTTGTGACTGCTGCGCAGTTGCGCGACGAAATGTTGGCGCTCGAAGCCCAATCCTAACTGTTCTCCCTGTATGACTGCTGATGCTCTCCTCCGTTTCCTCCGCTCGTGGATGTTGGCCTTCGCCATTGCCCTCGGCGTCCTCCTCTATTTCGGTTGGATGGCCCTACCCTTCGGCCCAACCTATGAGGAAGAAGCCATTTCGGTGGTGAAATTCGTACAGCCGTGGCTCATTTTCACCATGCTGTTCGTCACCTTTTGCAAGATCGATCCGCGCCACCTGCGCCTACGCCGCTGGCACGCCCGACATCTGGCCTTCCAAGCGCTGACTTTCACCGCTTTGGCCGTTCTGCTCCACTATTTCCCGACGTGGAGCGGGCGCCCCGTGATCGAGGGAGCCATGCTCTGTCTCATTTGTCCCACCGCCACTTCGTGCGCCGTGATCACGGGCAAGCTGGGCGGGGACATTGAGGGTGTGACCACCTACACGATGCTCATCAATCTCCTCGCCGCGCTGCTCATTCCCGCCGTCGTTTCGGTTGTGGCCCCTCACGGCGGGCGGGACTTCGTCACTTCGTTTGCCATGATCCTGGCTCGCGTCTTTCCCATGCTCATTTGTCCTTTCTTGGCCGCATGGGCGGTGCGCCTCTGGCTGCCGCGTTTGCACCAAAGGCTGTTGCAACTCAAGGACTTCGCGTTCTACCTCTGGGCCGTGTGTCTAACACTGGCCATCACCTCTTCGACTCACGCCTTGGTGCACACCGATGCGCCCGGCACGGTGCTGTTCGGCATCGGTGTCGCGGCTTTGCTGGCCTGCGTCGTGCAGTTTGCCCTCGGACGCCGCATCGGTCAGCGCATCGGCGAGCCGATTGCGCCGGCACAGGCCTTGGGACAAAAGAATACGGTCTTCGCCATTTGGGCGGGCTACACGTTTTTCGATCCCGTCAGCTCAATTGCAGGCGGATTTTACAGCATTTTCCACAATGTGTGGAACAGCTATCAACTCTCGCAGGTGGGAAAACATCCCAAGAACTGAGCCCACAACAAGCACTTCGCACACCTCTTATATATAATATGGAGTGCCGACACGAGATAAGGCCCCCGCGCCGTCCACTCGCCGCAGAGCACTCCTCAAATTCGATGACATGCAACGACTTCTCTTCTTTTTTCTCGGCCTCTGGCTCAGTGTCTGTTCGGCCTCGGCGCAATGCGGTTCCGGCAATACGGCATTTCAGGACGGCGAAACGTTGAACTACGATTTATACTTCAACTGGGCTTTCGTTTGGATCAATGTGGGCCACGCTCAATGGAGCATTCGGAAAACCACCTTCGAAGGCAAACCGGCTTACCGCACCTATCTCACGACTTCGACCAATAAGCGGGCGGACAAGCTATTCGTGATGCGCGACACCCTGACGAGTTTCACCGATATGAACGTCACCCCGCTCTACTACACGAAGCGGGCACACGAAGGCAAGTACTTCCGCGTGGATGCCATCCGCTATAGCTACCCGAAAGGGAAATGCCGGGTGAAGATGAGCTATTCGGCCAATCGCGGTCCGGAACATCCGCAGACTTTGCAGAGCAATGAGTGCATTTACGACATGGTTTCGATGATGCTGCGCGCACGTTCGTTCGACCCGACGGGCTGGAACGAGGGGCAACGCCGCAATTTCATCATGGCCGACGGACGCGATTGCGGACGCCAAAGCATTGTGTTCCGCGGAAAGAAGACGTTCAAAGTGGAACACTCCGACATTACTTATCGTTGCTTGGTATTCTCGTTCATGGAACGCAAGGACAATAAAGAAAAGGAGATCGTTCGCTTCTACATCACCGACGACGCCAACCACCTCCCCGTTCGGCTCGACATGAATCTGAACTTCGGCACCGCCAAGGCCTTCTTGCGCACGGCTTCCGGCGTGCGCCATCCGCAAACCTCCATCGTGCACTGACCACCCCGCGGCACAGCACGAAAAGCAGCGGGTCTTTCGCCCCGCGCTCCCTCCTCTCGCCGCGCCGCCCTCTTCTCATCGGAGAAAGGGGCGGCGCGCCTTTGCCACCTGCACGGAAACCATTACCTTTGCCCTCACAACAACGGCAATATTGCCCCACACTTCACTCCCTCACTTCCCAAGTGGTGCCCCGCTCCTTCGCGAAGCTGCGCACCTCTCTCGCACGAGTCTATGATAGAAAAGCATTTCTTGCTTGAAGAAGCCGATCCGGCCACCTTTTTCGGCGCCGGCAATGCCAACCTGCGCCTTCTCCGCGCACTCCGACCGAAACTCCGCATCATTGGGCGCGACAACGTGCTCAAAGTCATGGGCGCCGAAGAGGACATGGCTGAATTTGAAGAGACCTTTACCGCCCTGCAACGTCATTGTGCGCGCTTCAACCAACTGAGTGAGGAGGAAGTCGTCGAAATCACGCGCCACGGCGATCGCAACACGGGCGAGGATCGCAACACCATTGTCTATTCCACTTCGGGCAAGCCCATTGCCCCGCGTTCGGAGAACCAACGCAAGCTGGTGGAGGCTTATTTTAAGAACGACATGCTGTTTGCCGTCGGCCCTGCGGGGTCGGGCAAAACCTATGTGGCGATAGCCCTTGCCGTCAAGGCACTCAAGAACAAAGAGATCAAGAAAATCATCTTGAGTCGCCCTGCCGTCGAAGCCGGCGAGAAGCTGGGTTTCCTGCCGGGGGACATGAAAGACAAAATCGACCCTTACCTTCAACCTCTCTACGATGCGCTGCAAGAAATGCTCCCGCCGGCCAAGCTGCAAGAGTACATGGATCAGCAAGTGATCCAGATTGCCCCCTTGGCTTTCATGCGCGGTCGCACACTGAACGACGCTGTCGTGATTTTGGACGAAGCACAAAACACCACCTCGGCGCAAATCAAAATGTTTCTCACGCGCATGGGCTGGAACACGAAGATGATCATCACGGGCGACCGCACACAGATTGACCTCCCGTCCTCGCAACGGAGCGGCCTGGTGGAAGCCCAACGCATTCTCCGCAATGTGCCGGGCATCGCCTTCGTCGAAATGACGAAAAAAGACATCGTCCGCCACAAATTGGTCAGCCGTATAGTGGAAGCCTACGACGCCGACGCGCGCAACAAGGCAGAAAAGGGACCAGACGCGGTAGCCGCCGCCCCCGCGTCGCCCGCCAACGAAGCAACAACTCAACCCCTCAAATAAAACATCATGAGTGCTCTCACAACAACCGATTTCCATTTCCCGGGACAACGTAGTGTCTATCATGGGAAGGTACGCGATGTCTACAACCTCGGCGATCGTCTCGTCATGGTGGCCACCGACAGAATTTCAGCCTTCGACGTCGTGCTGCCGAAGGGCATTCCCTTCAAAGGACAGGTGCTCAACCAAATCGCGGCACAGTTTCTCGACGCGACGACGGACATTTGCCCGAACTGGAAGGAAGCCACTCCCGACCCGATGGTGACCGTCGGCGTGACCTGCGAAGGTTTTGCCATCGAAATGATCGTTCGCGGTTATCTTTGCGGCAGCGCTTGGCGCGCTTATAAGGCCGGCGCCCGCGAAATCTGCGGCATTCCTCTCCCCGACGGCATGCGCGAGAACGAGAAGTTCCCCACACCGATCGTCACGCCCACCACAAAAGCTGAAATCGGCGAACACGACGCAGACATTTCTAAAGCCGAGATTCTCGAACGCGGATTGGCCACGCCCGAAGAATACGAAGTGTTGGAACGCTACACGCTGGCGCTCTTCGAACGCGGCACGAAAATGGCTGCCGAACGCGGTTTGATTCTCGTGGACACCAAGTATGAATTCGGAAAGCACGACGGCAAGATCTATCTCATGGACGAGATTCACACGCCCGACTCCAGCCGCTATTTCTATGCCGACGGTTACACGGAACGTTTCGAGAAAGGCGAACCGCAAAAGCAACTCTCGAAAGAATTTGTGCGCGAATGGCTCATGGCCAACGGCTTCCAAGGCAAGGAAGGCCAGCAAGTGCCGGAAATGACGCCCGAAATCGTAGCCAACATCTCTGACCGCTACATCGAACTCTACGAACACATCACGGGTAAGCCCTTCGACCGCGAAGAGCACACCGACCTCACGCAGCGCATTGAGCAAAACGTGCTCAACTACCTCAACCGATAAATGGGCATCGCGGAGTGTCGGCACCGTGTCGTGTTCTTTCGTCACATCGCCTCCGCCGCGACCCTAACCACGCAAAGCCCGCAAGGCCCCAATGGGAGCTTGCGGGCTTTTACTTCGAAGAGACCGCAGTAAAAACGGCGTTTTTTGGAAAAAAGCGCTTTCGGTCAACCGCAAACCGGAATGGACGCAACCCCGCGCTGCACAACTTTTTTCCACTGTGCCAGAAAAGATTAGGTACATGGTTGCGGCTAAACGAAAGGCGCGCCCGAGCCTGCCCTTTTTCAGATAAACCGAACGAGAAAGCGCTCAAACAGGCTAATTTGCAATATAGACATAACAACACAGACACTATTCGTATAAATAGAGCGGTTTCTTGGCTTGTTTCTCCCCACTATTTGTCGATAGTCTCTAAATTTGTACGCGTATAAGTAGCTACCATCAGTCGATCTCGTCGGGTGGTGAGCCGAAAGACGTACGCCGCTCGTCCATGAGATGAAAGCGATGAGTGAAACGTCGGGACGCCTGAACGAGGCCACCCCGAAATTCACTGACCGAGTGACCACGTCCTCTCTTCCTTCGGGTTCGCCCGTCGGAAAATGCGCCGAGCTCCTCGGCAACCGAACAACAGAAACAAAAAAACAACAGAATGAATCATCGTATCTCCAAACTTTTGGCACTGGCGATCCCCGCACTCTTTCTGCCCGTGGCTTTGCATGCGCAAAGTCGTCAGGATGCAGTGGGCGTCGGCGTGCGTGTGCCGACAGAAGATCTGCACGTGAAAGGGCGCGTGCGCGTGGAATCCCTTCCGAAGACAGGAACTGCCACCTCGGTTTACACGAAACCCGACGGCACTCTCTCCGCCGGTGGTCGCGATCAGACGTTTGATGCCGATGCACACCGCGTGATCCAAGCTGACGCCAACGGTGTGATTGGTTACAGCATGGCCGTGAAGCCACTGTTCTTCCACATGCCTTGCATCGTATTGCCCCTCGAAACTACGAGCAATTACTATAATAATACGTCGGGCATGTTCGAAATCAATCTCTACGACCGCTATGTGGAGCAATTCACCAACCCGACCGGCACTCCGACTCCCGGTTCTGCGGCAGCTACCCGCGCAGTGAGCCCTTCGGCCGGCGCACTCCCCGTGGAACAAGCGGCTGATCTGGAATTTTACATCACCTACTATGATTCCAACGTCTTCAAAGATGTGAGCATCAACAACAGCGGTGTACTGAAATATCGCGTGATCGCCGGATCGGAAGCCACGGAATATACGTTCATGGATGTGATCTTCAAACTGAAATAAACGCACTGCAAGACGGAAGTTCGGGAGATCGGGCGTTTTTGCTTGTCGATCGACCTCTCCTTCGGTATGCATGCCGAATCAACGCGCCTAAGGTGAACCACCACCACGCGTTAATCGACGGACCACTCCCACCAGATTCCCACTACTTCCTCTTTCCAATAGATTTCCCTCATGAAACTTCGACATATTCTTTTCCTGGCAGCGCTCACTTGCGGCGCTTCCGCAATGGCCCAGGCCGAGCGTGGCCGTGTTGGTGTGAACGCAACGGCTCCCACGGAGCGTCTGCACGTGAACGGAACGGCTCGCATCCAATCTCTCCCCAAAGCCGGAGAAGGCGTAACAACTTCGGCAGCCGGCCAGTACGATCAAACGAAAGCCAACCACTTCGACCCTAAACGTGTGGTGGTGGCCAACGCGCAAGGCGTGTTCGGTTCGATGCCCGGTGCCTGGCCGCTCTTCTTCTACTTGCCCGGCTACATTATGCCCACCGATGTGTCAGCGCCCGAGTATGATGGCACCGTGTTTACCATCGACTTGCACAAAATTTACCGCGAACGCTTCCAACCGAGCTTGGCCGCAGTGACACCTCCCGCAACGGCCAGCCCGTCGTCGACGGCTTTGCCCGTGGAACAAGTGTCTGATCTGGGCTTCTTCGTAACTTACTACGACAATACGGTAGTCAAAGACGTGGCCGTCGACGATACCGGCATTCTCACCTACAAGTTGGTGAATGTTCCTGCCGTGGTGACGGACAAGACTTACATGAACATCGTGTTCAAACGCCTCTAATTCGATCGTCTCCCGTGGACGTTCTCAAACAACAAGCGCGCATCGTCTGAGACGGTGCGCGCTTGTTGTTTTCGCTGAGCGGGAAGGAAGAACCGCAAGGGGACTCCACGTGCTTCGCAACCTATTTCCCGACACTTTGCCAAAAGTCGAGATAAGCTTGTGCCACTTTCAAATGATCATGGTAGCGTTCGATGTAAAGCCGGCTCTCATGCGAGAGCTGAGGAAGACGCGCCTTATGGTCGACCAAGGCGCGCAACTGCTCATACACGTCCGCCTCGTTCGGTAAGACGTTAACTATCGGGTGGATGTCGGTGCATCCCAAGATTTCATAGGATTCGGGTTCTCCTCCGCTCACGACAACGAGTCCTTGGGCCATGGCTTGCAGCGCGTTCATTGCGGGCGTGTAAGAATAGAGTTGATCAAGCAGCACATCGCACGAAAGCATGACCTTCTTATATTCCTCGAAAGGCACATTCTCCACCTTCACCACTTGCACTTCATCGGGCCGCTCAGCCTCCAAACGCCGTAATGCGCGCAACATCACGTCGGTCCCCTTGTAACTGCTCCTGTCGCGCTGCACACCGACGAAGAAGCGCACCGGCCGTTCGGCAGGGAAATCAGTTTTGTCGAAGTCCGCGATCAAGGGTGCGCGCCTTACATCGATTGGAAAGGGAATGAAGCGCAATTTGTCGGCGAATTTTTTCCGATAGGAGGTATCATACTCGTAAAGTCCCGCCACAATGCCGTCGCAATCCTGCGCTATATAAGTATTGAGTCGACCTTTTTCGCCATGGAGCCATTCTGCGATCCAAATATCGTTGTCCGCGCGCTGCCGCACCTGCGAACCGAGGTTGAAATCACTGTACCGAAAGGTTTGGCAGTCCAATCCGGCTTTGACCCAATAGCGGTCCATCCCGAAAGCTCCGAGAAAGACACGGCGGTTGTGCCGGCGCAACCAACGATAGAAGGGGCGCATGCGCTCGGCACGCAGGGGAAGGAAAACAGGGTTGATGAGTTGCACGACGTCGTAGCCCTTGAAATGACGAAAGGCGCGCCACAATCGCCAGAGAAAGGCCATTGTGGAGCGCCAATTCATGCCGTAACGTTTCAAATCAACGTCGCGGGCGTATGCTTTCCACCCGTCGCCATCGGAGGCCAGCGTGACTTCGTGACCAAGTGTGCGCAAACCTTCCGCCAAGGTGGCGTGGACGTTGGAATAATCGCCGAGGAGTAATATTTTCATGCGGCGTTCAGTGCTGTTGCATTTGGTTGAATTCCGGATCGTCGGGTGACATGATACGCATGCCGGACGAATACTTATTTTTTCGCGGGGCTTTGCTACCTTTTCCCACCTCAGGTCCTCTCGACGGTGCACTCTGTCCAGCGGATGTCTCGGGCAAAACGGGGGCTCGGCTCAACAAAACCCGTCCACCGTAGCCTTGCCACCGCGATAAGATGGACTGAACATAGCCGGCTGTCTCACTTCCGATCATATAACCGTGCTTCACTACAGGATCTCGGTAGTATTGCGGCGATTGCAATCCGAGAATGTAAGGCGCCACCTCGTCCCAGCGATGGGCATCACGGCCATATTTTCGCGCCAGTGCCATTGCGTCGCGCACATGCCCGATGCCTCCGTTGTAAGAGGCCAACACAAATTTGATACGCTCGTTGGCATCGGGCACATCAGCGAGCTGTCCGCTGAGTTTGCGAATGAGACGCGCCGCCGCTGCGACATTGGTCTGCGGATCGCCCACTTGTTCGGCTGCTACACCAAGGTCTGCTGCCGTTCTCGGCATAAGTTGCATGAGGCCGCGCGCTCCGGCCCAAGACCGCGCGTTAGGATCGAAACCACTCTCCTGATAGCATTGCGCCGCAATGAGTTTCCAATCCCATCCAGTCGCAGCCGAAGCTTGTTTGAACAGCGGATCGTAGACAGAAATGATACCTCTGTCGCGCGAAAGGAAGACAGCTTGCATGTGTCTGCGCACTTCGTGCACCTCGCGCAAGCGTTTTTTCTCTCCCGCCTGCACTTCGGCCAGCGTATTGGACGTAAACCAAGCGCGCAAGGCTTCGGCTAAATCCTCGGCGTGGGAGCGCACTGCCCAGCTCGTATGCTGCTTCGCGTCGTTCACGCCCGCAGGCTGCAGACCGGCTTCTTTGATTCGTTCTTCCCCAACGGGCAGCGCCGCCACGTCTGCATCTCCGCGCTTCACCATGGCAAGCAGCTCCGTAGTGTCGTTGGCCAATTCGACTCTCACCTTAAGTCCTTCGGAACGTGCGAAATCGTCAGCCAACGCATACTGTAAACCTAGGCCGGCCCCGTGATAATCGTAGTAGGTTTCAGGGCCGGAGATGGTGGCCACGATGAGTTCGCCACTTCTCCTGATGTCTTCGAGATCTGACTCTCCGCCGCTCGCGGATTTCTCACGTTCGAACGCTGCATTCATCGGCGACGCGGGAGTGGTGCGCGTCTTACACGCGCACCACATCAGCGGGATAAACAAAAGGAGCAGGTGGAGTTTCATTCAAACAACTATGAGACGTTGCATTAACACGTCATGTTTCTCAGTGGGCACGGCCGCTACGACTTGAAAATCGAAACATACGCCCACACGTTTCAGGTGTTGAAGTGCAGATTGCGCAAGGAAACGGTCATAATAGGCTTTCCCGTGTCCGAGACGTCCCCCGTTTCGGTCAAAAGCAACGCCGGGCACAAGGGCTAAGTCGATACTTTCGAGTGCGACGTCGGAGGGGCCTGTGGGTTCAAGGATGCCGAACGATCCCGGACGGAGACTTTCGCGTCCGGTATAGCGACAAACTTCCAGTTGCCCGTGACGAATGGCCGGCAGGAGGAGGATTTTCTCCGTTTTCCACCGTTCAATGATGGGCCACATCGGTACTTCGTCTGGCATGTCCGCGTAAAGCAACACGACCTCCGCAGCCATGAAATCGGCATCGGCTGCCAAGCATGTCTCCAAGCGGTGTGCGGCGCATTCACGCCTTTCGGTATTGACCCGGGCGCGACGTAGGTCGCGTTGCACCAAGCGCAAATTTTGTTTGGAGTCCATATTCAGCCGAATAAACCGAGGGGATGAAATCAAGCACGGTACGCGCTGTTTTCTTCTCTCCCGATGTCGGGAAAGCCCTCCCCTCTTTGAACACATTGAGCGCCTTGCGGATGAACGGATCGCCCACATTGTCCACTTGCAATGCCGCTGCAGGATCAAAGAGATCGGCCACAACGTAAGTTGTCAGCATTCTTTCAAGTAGACTCCTCGAGGTGCGAATCATCAAGTTGCGGCGTTGCACGCCATGCTTGTCTGCGTATTCCGCAAACTGCTCAACAATGTTCGTACGACGTAGGTGCGCGGCGAGAACTTCCGGTGTTTTCACTGTTCCGAGGAGCTTTCTGTTGTGATCTGCGTACCAATAAGCAAACTGCGTCATCATTCCGGACATATACACCTCTTTATAGTAAGAAGTAATGCCGGTTGTGTCGCGCGGCACGAAGAAATCAGGGATAATTCCCCCGCCACCGTAGACAATGCGACCGAGGCGCGTTTTATACTTCTGTCCCGTCGTTTTTATGCTGTCGGAATTGTAGTATTCGCCCGTAGCGGCTCGCGTGAGCAGGTCGGCTTCGTAATCTTCCTCGTCTCCCGGCGTGAAAGGCTTCTGCACGCAACGCCCGGACGGGGTGTAATATCGAGCCACCGTGAGGCGCACCATACTTCCGTCGCGGAATTCGATGGGCACTTGCACAAGACCTTTACCAAAGGTGCGTCGTCCGATGATGGTGGCGCGGTCATTGTCCTGCATCGCGCCTGCAAAGATCTCACTGGCCGAAGCACTCGTTTCGTCAACGAGGACAACAAGCGGCAAACGCTGATAAGTGCCGCGTCCGTTGCTCTTATATTTTTCTTGGTTGAAGCGTCTTCCCTTGGTATAGACAATAAGTCGATCCTTAGGCAGGAATTCATTGGCCACACTTACCGCGGCTTGCAAATATCCCCCGAGATTTCCGCGCAAATCAATGACGAGATGCTGCATTCCCTTGGCACTAAGCGAGGCCATTGCCGCGAGAAAGTCTCCGTAAGTGTTGTCTCCCCACGAAGAAATGCGGATGTAGCCCGTGGTGGCATCGAGCATATAAGAAGCATCTACACTATGAACAGGCACATCTCCGCGGACGATGGAATACTTCTCCATACCCGCAACGCCCGAACGGCGCACCGTCAGTTCGACCTTGCTTCCGGCCTCGCCTTTAAGCCGCTTCATGGTGCCTTCAGTGTCGATTTTCTTACCTACATAGGTTTTGCCGTCGATGCCCACGATGCGATCTCCTGGCCGCAGGCCGACATCTTCCGCCGGTCCCCCGGGAATCACTCGAACCACCCGCACCGTGTCATCGTAAATGGTAAATTGCACACCGATGCCGGAGAAACTGCCACGTAAGTCTTGCATAGACGCCTCAACATCCTTTGCACTGATGTAAGTGCTGTGCGGATCGAGCTCTTTCAGGATCTGCGGCATAGATCGCTCCACGAGATCAGCCATGTTGACCGTGTCCACATAGCGCTCGTCGATGATATGCAGCAAATCACTGAGCTTATTACTCGAAGTATTGATGAAACTAATGCGATTGCCGGAAAAATGCGTGGCATAGAAGCTTCCGATCAGTACACCGACGACAACGGCGACCGAAACGTAGAAGGGAAGCAAACGCGAAGCGTAGTATTTCATTGAAAAAAGGGGGCTTATGGTTCAGGAAGATGCAGAACTTCAATCTCAGCACGCCTCAGCAACTCCAATCCTGCGTGCAAACGGTATTCTCGCATGTAGACCACGCGCCGAATGCCGGCTTGGATGATGAGCTTTGCACATTCGATGCAAGGTTCGTCGGTGACATAAAGTGTGGCGCCATCCGAGTTGTTGCCCGATCGCGCAATTTTGGTGATTGCATTGGCCTCAGCGTGCAGCACATAGGGTTTTGTCAACCCGTCTTCGTCCTCACAGACGTTTTCGAATCCCGACGGCGTTCCATTGTATCCGTCCGAAATGATTCTCTTGTCCTTGACGATCAGCGCGCCCACCTTGCGACGTGCACAATAAGAGTTTTCGGCCCAAATATCAGCCATGCGCAGATAGCGATAATCGAGTGCAGTCTTCTTGTCCATGGTTGCCTAAGTTATAATTCTAAGTGCGAGCAACAATACCGTCCCGCTTCAGCAGGGCATCGATGGTGGCCGGCCGCCCGCGGAAGTCATTATACAGCTGTTGGGGGTGAACAGTTCCACCGCGAGCGAGGAGTTTATGCCGGAAATCGGAGGCCACCTCACGATCGAACAATCCTCTTTCGACAAAGGCCTCAAAGGCATCGGCATCAAGCACTTCTGCCCATTTATAGCTGTAGTATCCTGCGGAATACCCTCCGTTCATGATATGGCTGAACTGCACCGTCATGCACGTTTCGGGGATGGAGGGCAACAATTGTACCGACTTCCACGCAGCGCGTTCGAAAGCTCGGAGATCCCCCTCGAGCGGTTCGGTGCGAGTATAGTAAGCCATGTCGAGCAATCCGAAGCTCACTTGGCGAATGCACGCATAGGCCACATTAAAGTTGTGCGCGCGCCGGATCCGCTCCACGAGTTCGTCGGGCATCGGGCAACCGGTCTCGTAATGATGGGCAAAAGTACGAAGGAATTCGGGACGGAGCGCAAAATTCTCCATGAATTGCGAAGGGAGCTCCACGAAATCCCAGAAAACATTGGTGCCGCTGAGTGCCGGATAGTGCGTATCGGCAAAAATGCCGTGCAGTGCATGTCCAAACTCATGCAAGAACGTTTCCAGTTCGTCGAAAGTAAGCAACGACGGGCGCGAAGCCGTGGGTTTGGTGAAGTTCATCGTCACACTCACGTGGGGGCGACGCACTTCCCCTTGCCAGGTGAGTCCCGCTTCCCGATAAGCCGTCATCCAAGCCCCACTCTGTTTTGACGCCCGGGGGAAGAAGTCCGTATAGAGCACAGCCAAGAAACTACCGTCGGCATCAAACACCTCATAGGCCTTCACCTCTTCGTGATAGACGGGGATTTCCGGGTTTTCCTTGAAGGTGATGCCATATAAAGTGGTGGCCAGTCCGAAAACGCCCTCAACCACTTTCGACAACTCCAAATAGGGACGCACCATTTCAGCATCCAAATCATAATCTCTCAGCTTCAAAAGATGGGCATAGTGGGCGAAGTCCCACGGCATGAGCACGAAATCCGTCCCTTCCTTCTCCTTCGCCAGTTGCTCCACGGCCTCCACCTCTCGCCGAGCGGGAGCAAGATAGTGCGCTTTCAGTTCTTCGAGCAAATTGTAGACGCGTTCGGGCGTCTGCGCCATTCTTTTTTTCAGCACGTAGTCGGCGTAACACGGAAAACCGAGCAATTGCGCCATCTCCATGCGAAGATTCACCAGCTTTTTGCAGATCTCAAAGTTGTTGCGCGCATTGTCGTGCGCACAACGGGTCATGTAGGCACGATACATGCGCTCTCTCAGTGCACGATTTTCGGCATATTGCATGAACGGTCCGAACGACGGTGCATGAAGCGTGAAGACCCAGCCCTCCAATTGGCGCTCTGCAGCCGCGGCGGCCGCTTGTTCAATTTGCGACTCCGGCAAACCCGCCAAATCTTCGCGCTGCGTCAGATGCAGCACGAAGTCGTTGGTCTCTTTGATGTTGTTCTGCGAGAATTGCAACGAGAGTTGAGCCAATTCCGCCTTCACCTCCTTGAATCTGCCGCGTTTTTCCTCGGGAAGCGCGGCTCCCGAACGCACAAAACTATCGTACGTATCCTGCAAAAGCATGGCATCCTCGCCGGTGAGCGTGGGATTTCGTTTTTCCTCTTCGTAGACCGCGCTCACTCTGCGGAAGAGGGACTCATTGAGCGTGATGCTTGCACTGTGTTCACTCAAGATGGGCGACATCTTCTCGGCCAATTGTTCCAATTCGTCGGAGGTGTTGGCCGAAAGCTGGTTGTACATGAGCGTTGTAGCGCGTTCCAGCATTTCGCCGGCGTAGCTGAGTGCCACAATCGTGTTGCGAAAGCTCGGTTCGTCGGCCGATCTTGCAATGGCGTCCACCTCTCCGCGTTCAATTTCTATGCCTTTCAGCAAGGCAGTCTCGATGTCGGGCACCGTGATGTCGGCAAACGGGAAGGTATCGTGCGGGGTAGCGAATTTATGTTGGAGTAAGGGATTCTTCATGCGTTCAAGCTGGGTTGTATTTGGATATTTCTTCGAACTCCTTTCCGAGATTGAGCTTCAAGTAGACATCGTAAAGCAGCGGTGCCCACAATCTCGGTGCGTCGGGAGCGGCTTTTCTGAATCGCTCCAGGTGGGGTCGCGCCTCTTCGTAGCATTTGCGCTGCGCTTTGAAGGCTTTGTTGTAGCCCGGCGCCTTGATGGAGGTGGGCAATAATATGGACTTCGCCATTTGCACATAGGCTTTGCCCATGAAATAGTCGGCGCGCGGATTGTCAGGCTCCGCCTGCCGGAGTTGCTGTGCTGCGCGCAAGCACAGGGAGTCATTGTGCAATCGGTCGTAGGCCTCGGCTTGTGCGTCGTAGAGTTGCGCCTTTTTCGTTCGCACGGGTAAGAGCGAATCGACCCACGCCAAGAGTTCGCGTTCGTTGCCGCGGCGGAAAAATTCTTCGGCCAGTTTGCCGAAGAAGAAATCGTCGTTGGGTTCTTCTCTCACGCCGCGCTTCAGCAAAGTGAGGAACTCATCCTGCTTTTGCGCCGCCTCGTAGTTGAGCGCAAGGGTGCGCAACACCGTCGGCCGGTGCAGCGAATCGCGCAGGGCCACATCGATGTAGCGTGTCGCCTCGTCAAATCGTCCGGAAGCATAGCCGGCGTAGAGATAATCCTCGGCATTTTGCATTTCGAGAGCGGACGAAATCTGCGGTGGCCGCGGTCCGAAAATTGGTGCATTGCGCACTTCGAGCGTCATCTTCGCAAAGCGCGCTGCTTCGTTCCACTTTTCTTTGGTGAGAAAATAGCGCGAAGCCGTGGCAAGATTGGGATAGAGGCGCGCCAACAGGGCAGCATAGTTCCCAGATGCCCGCGTGCCGGCATTTTTGTCGGTCAGCCGTGCGCGCTGTGCGCTGTCTGCGCGAAGTGCATAGGCAAACACCTCATATTGCGTGGAGAAATAGGCCGTCGTATCGGGGCTACGGCGCAAATAGAGCTTCTCATTCTCCGCGTCGTTGAGTTTTTTTGCCGCTGCGGCCCCCAGTTCGTAGTATTGCACATCGGGCGCGTAGGCTGTGTCGGTCGCCATTTTCCGAATCAGGTTCATGGCATCGGCCGGACGCTTGTTGTTCAACGCCGTTTTCACCTCTTTGAGCGGATCTGTCCCCCCCTTGCAGGCGACACTCAGCAGCCCGACGAAGAAAACAGTCGCTAAGCTTACGTTCAGTTTCATAATTGAGTAAAGCAGAGACGCGCCTTTTCGGCACGCCCCTGCATGAGTGTTGGTGATGTTGCTAGATCAACGATGGTTGGCCGCATCGAGCAGGTCGTCCATCTGCTTGGCTTCCGCTTTGCGCAGGAGATTTTGGTAAATCTGTTGCAAAGTCGGCGCCCAAAGTTTCACCCGGTCGGGTGCGAGCTGGCGCACTTTCTCCATGTAAGGCAGTGCCTTGCTGTAGTAGCTTTGGATGTCTTTGAGCTCCTTATTGTAGAGCGCAATCGCCGCATTGCCTTTCACTTTCGAGAGATTGCTGCCGGCATACTTATATTTGCCGTTCATCTTCTTCGTGATCACATCGTTGATATAGGCATAGGCCATGTTGGCGTTGGCTTCCACGTGATTCGGATCGATGGCCAGAGTTTTGGCAAACGCTTCGCGCGCGGCAGCATAATCCTTCTTCAGGTTCAGATCCACACAACCTCTGATATACCAGGAAGACGCCTTTTCGGGTGCGTTTTTGAGCAAGTCATTGGCCGTAGCCTCGGCCGACTTGATGTCATTGTTCTGGTAATAGACGCTGATCAGGTTCTCAAGTAGGCCGGCATTGTCGTCCAAGTGTTCAATGGCATCCTTCAGTGCGTTGACATAGGCCGTGGTGTCCTTCTTTCCGTCGAGATAAGTTTGCATGCGCAGGAGGTAGAGGTCGCGCACCGAAACTTTTGCCTCTTCAAGCACCTTCTTGTCATACTTGAACGCGCCATCTACGTTAGACAACACGCCGTCGTAGTCCTTCATATCGTTGGCCAACATGGCACGATAGTAGAGCGCTTGCGCATATTCCTTCGCCATCGTGATGCGCATGGAGTCGCGCTTCGCAGCCAAGGCCGGGTTATCGGGAAAATCTACGAATTTACCGAGATACTTGTAGGCGCCGGGCTTGTTGCCGTTGCTGTTGAGGAAGATACCGGCGTAGAAATAGTAATCGCGCGCATTATAAATGACCTGCGTGGCTTCGTTGCTATATTCCTGCTTGGGCATTTTGCCTTTGGCGTCGGGCGTATGTTCGAAAACGTAGCTCTTGGTGTAGTAGTCCACCATGTCGTCGAGTCGCGAAATGAATTGCGCGGTGTCGAGCGGCTGGGAATTAGCCGCATTGACCAAAAGCGGCTGGAACAAGATGCGAGAGCACTTGCCGGCTTTGTTGTAAATCTCGCCAAACTTCGTCGTCTTCGGGTTGTCGAACGAGGTTTTGAGG
>CAJPJR010000013.1 GCA_905369775.1 Prevotellaceae bacterium UBA1746 | reverse complement strand
GTGCAAGACCACCCCGTGTGGGATTTCACCTTCGACGACGGAAGGCTGCAAAACATCCACCTCGTGGACAAGCGCAACCCCGCGCGCAACAAACTCCAGGTGATCAACCAGTTTGAGCAGACGGGCACGTGCAAGAATCGATATGACGTGACGATCTTGGTGAACGGACTGCCGATGGTGCAGGTGGAACTCAAAAAGCGCGGCGTGCCCATCCGCGAGGCCTTCAACCAGGTGCACCGCTACAGCAAGGAGAGTTTCAACAGCGAGGCTTCGCTCTACAAATATCTGCAGCTCTTCGTCATCTCCAACGGCACCGATACGCGCTATTTTGCCAACACCGTGCGGCGCGAGAAGAACAGTTTCGACTTCACGATGAACTGGGCGCGGGCCGACAACACGACGATCAAGGACCTGAAGGATTTCACGGCGACGTTCTTTCGCCGCGACACGCTGCTGCAGGTGCTGCTCACCTATGCTGTGTTCGACGTGAGCGATACGCTGCTGGTGATGCGCCCCTATCAGATTGCGGCGGCCGAACGCATCATCTGGAAAATCAGATGCGCGCACGAGGCCCGGCAGTGGGCCTGCCCCGAAGGCGGAGGCTATGTGTGGCACACCACCGGATCGGGCAAGACGCTCACGAGTTTCAAGGCGGCGCGACTGGCCACGCAGCTGGACTTCGTCGACAAGGTGTTTTTCGTCGTCGACCGCAAGGATCTCGACTACCAGACCATGCGCGAGTATCAACGCTTCTCGCCCGACAGCGTGAACGGTTCGGAGAGCACGGCGGGACTGAAACGCAACTTGGCCAAGCACGACAACAAGATCATCGTGACCACCATACAGAAGCTCAACAACCTGATGAAGAGCGAGCCGGATTTGCCCGTCTACCGGCAGGAGGTGGTGTTCATCTTCGACGAATGCCATCGGTCACAATTCGGTGAGGCACAGCGCAATCTGCAACGCAAGTTCAAGAAATACTATCAGTTTGGTTTCACGGGCACGCCGATCTTTTCGGAGAATGCGGCGGGCGCAGAAACCACGGCGAGCGTGTTCGGGCGCGAGCTCCACTCGTATGTGATCACCGACGCGATTCGCGACGAGAAGGTGCTGAAATTTAAGGTGGACTACAACAACGTGCGGCCGAAATTCAAGGCGGCGGAAAAAGAACGCGACGAGCGGAAACTCACCTCGGCAGACTATGCCCAACTGATGCTCCACCCGGAACGCATCGGCGAAATCGCGCTCTACATCTTGCAGCACTATCGGCTGAAAACACATCGCACGCCGGCGGGAGCGGGCTTCAACGCAATGTTTGCGGTGAGCTGTGTGGAGGCGGCCAAACGATATTACGACACGCTGCGGATGTTGCAGCAGGGCGAGCCGCATCCGCTGCGCGTGGCGACCATTTTCTCGTTTGCCCCCAACGAAGAGCAGCAGGCGGCGGGCGAGATCAGTGAGGAAACGTTCGACCCCTCGGCGATGAGCCTCACGGCGAAGGAGTTTCTGGCGAGTGCCATTGCCGACTACAACGCGATGTTCCAAACGAATTTCGGCGTCGACGGCGGGGACTTCCAAAACTATTACCGCGATCTGGCCAACCGGATGAAGCGCCGCGAGGTGGATCTGCTCATTGTGGTGGGCATGTTTCTCACGGGCTTCGACGCGCCGCGACTCAACACGCTGTTTGTGGACAAGAACTTGCGCTACCACGGGCTGATGCAGGCGTTTTCGCGCACCAACCGCATTTACGACGCGACGAAGACCTTCGGTAACATTGTGACATTCCGCGATTTGGAGCAAGACACGGTGGATGCGATTTCGCTCTTCGGCGACAAGAACACGAAAAATGTGGTGCTCGAAAAGAGTTACACGGAACAGTTGCAGGGCTTCACCGATGCGGTGACGGGCGAAGAGCGCCGCGGCTTTGCGGAAATCGTGGCCGAACTGTGCACCCGTTTCCCCGATCCGGACGCCATCGAGAAGGAGGCGGACAAAAAAGCCTTTGTGAAACTCTTCGGTGAGTACCTGAAGGCCGAAAACATATTGCAAAACTATGACGAGTTTGCGCAGCTGAAGGCGTTTGCGAAGATCGATGCGACGGACGAGGCAGCGGTGGAGGCGTTCAAGGCGGAGCATTTCTTGACCGACGAGGACCTGGCGGCGCTGCGCGAAATTGAGCTGCCCGACGAACGGAAGTTGCAAGACTATCGTTCGACGTACAACGACATTCGCGAGTGGAAACGCGTGCAGGATGCGGCGAAACGCATTGAGAAACCCAAGGTGGACTGGGACGATGTGGTGTTTGAGGTGGAATTGCTCAAATCGCAGGAGTTCACGCTGGACTACATCTTGGAACTGGTGTTCGAACACAGCCGCCGCTCGTCGGACAAGCGAGGACTGGTGGAGGAGGTGCGCCGCACGTTGCGCGCCAGCTTGGGCAACCGGGCGAAAGAGGGGCTAATGGTGGACTTCATCAACCGCACCGACTTGCAGGCGCTCAAAGACAAGGACGAGGTGATGGACGCATTCTACACCTACGCTCGCGAACGCCGCGACGAGGAGGTGGAAACCCGCATCGAAGGGGAGCAACTGAACGCGGCGGCGGCCAAACGCTTTATTCGGGCCTCGCTGAAGCGGGAGTTGGTGAGCGAAAATGGCACGGACCTCAGCGAGGCGCTGCCGAAAATGAGTCCGCTGCATCCGGCCTATGTGACGAAAAAACAAAGCGTGTTTCAAAAAATCGTGGCGTTCGTCGAGAAGTTCAAGGGCATCGGCGGCGAACTGTGAGGCGCGCGAGACCGGATGCGCTTTGATGGGCCGATGCGGGCCGCCCCGATGCGCCCACACTGCGGGCCGCTGCCCCGACGCGGCGGCCGCTCAACACAAGGACCGACTTTCTCGTGAGCAGAAAGTCGGTCCTTGTTGTGTGTAGTGGGGGAGGCGAGTGGTGCCTGCACCGCCGTGTCAGAATTCGCTGGTGAAGTGGAAGCGAATGTGCTTGAAGTCTTGTTGTGCCATTTGCAGCACGTAGCCGGAATCGGCCAGGAAGACGTCGCGGCCTTCGCGGTCTTTGGCCATGTATTGGTATTTGCGCTTCTTGAACTGTTCGAGTTCGGCGGGATCGTCGCTTTCGATCCAGCAGGCTTTGAACAGGTGGATGGGTTCCCAGCGGCATTTGGCACCGTA
Source organism: Prevotellaceae bacterium UBA1746 (assembly GCA_905369775.1). Taxonomy (GTDB): domain Bacteria; phylum Bacteroidota; class Bacteroidia; order Bacteroidales; family Bacteroidaceae; genus Alloprevotella. The sequence continues at coordinate 40,208 of CAJPJR010000013.1, read as the reverse complement.
TTCGTTTTCCAAACGGTATTGGATGACCTCAAACTGCAGCTGGCCGACGGTGCCGATGATCTTGCGGCCGTTGAATTCGTTGACGAAAAGTTGAGCTACGCCTTCGTCCATGAGTTGGTCGATGCCTTTCTGCAGCTGTTTGGTCTTCATGGGGTCGGCGTTCTCGATGTATTTGAACATCTCGGGCGAAAAGGAGGGGAGACCCTTGAAGTGCAGTTGCTCGCCTTCGGTGAGGGTGTCGCCGATTTTGAAGATGCCGTTGTCGGGCAGACCTACGATGTCGCCGGGGTAGGCTTCGTCGATGGTTTCTTTGCGCTGGGCCATGAACTGAGTGGGGCTCGAGAAGCGCACTGTTTTGCCGTTGCGCACGTGGAGATAGGGGGCGTTGCGCACGAACTTGCCGGAGCAGACCTTGCAGAAGGCGATGCAGGAGCGGTGGTTGGGGTCGATGTTGGCCGTGATCTTGAAGATGAAGCCGGTGAACTTGGGTTCTTCGGGATGGACGGTGCGCTCTTCGGCCGCGACGGGACGGGGGGCGGGAGCGATCTTGACAAAGCAGTCGAGCAGCTCCTTGACACCGAAGTTGTTGAGCGCAGAACCGAAGAATACGGGGGCTACTTCGGCCGAGAGGTAGGTGTCGATGTCGAAAGCGGGGTAGACGCCGTCGATGAGTTCGAGGTCTTCGCGCAGTTTGGCGGCGTCGCTCTCGCCGACGTTGGCTTCGAGTTCGCCCGCCGCGTGGATGTCGACGGCTACCTTTTCGGTGACTTTCTGCTTGTCGGCGGTGAAGAGGTTGAGTTGCTGCTCATAGATGTTGTACACGCCCTTGAAACGCTGGCCTTGGTTGATGGGCCAGGAGAGCGGGCGGACGCTGATTTGGAGTTCTTCTTCGAGTTCGTCGAGCAGATCGAAGGGGTCGCGGCCTTCGCGGTCCATCTTATTGACGAATACGATGACCGGCGTCTTGCGCATGCGACACACTTCCATGAGTTTGCGCGTTTGCGCCTCGACGCCTTTGGCCCCGTCGACCACGATGATGGCGGAGTCGACAGCGGTGAGGGTGCGGAAGGTGTCTTCGGCGAAGTCTTGGTGACCGGGGGTGTCGAGGATGTTGACTTTATAGCCTTCGTAGTCGAACTCCATGACCGAAGTGGTGACCGAGATACCGCGTTGCTTTTCGATCTCCATCCAGTCGGAGGTGGCGGTCTTTTTAATCTTGTTGTTTTTCACGGCGCCGGCCACTTGGATTTGTCCACCGAAGAGCAGGAGCTTTTCGGTCAGCGTGGTTTTACCCGCGTCGGGGTGGGAGATGATGGCGAAGGTGCGCCGACGTTCGATTTCGGGATTCATCATATTGGGGTGTTGCTTATTTTTTGGTTGTGGAAGTGGGGGCGGCAAAGCGGAGGGCTTTGCGTTTGCGGCGCATGAAATCGAAGAACGATTCGAAATCGTGTTTGAACTGGATGCCGAGTCCCTGTGTGGTGAGCGAGGTGCGGGTGAAATAGCGCGTGTTGGTTTCGCTGTAGGCTTTGAGGCTCCAGGTGCCGCGGGGGGTGAGGAGATATTGCACGTCGAAGTCGCCCACAAAGTTGGTGGTGGCGGCTTGGCGGTCGTGGTAACCCACTTTGCCGTTGAAGAGCAGTCGGTTGTCGAGCAGACGACCGGAGAGGAGGCCGTCGACTTCCATGTTGTTCCACCCTTGTTGGCCGGTGCTCACGTTGGCGCCGAGCCGCCAATTGGTGTTGCCCATGGCGTTGGAGATGATGCTGTTGAGCTGGGAGGAGAGGGTGCCGGCCAACAGCGATTGGACCATGACGGCCGATTGGCTTTGGCTGGTGGCGGCGAGGGTGGTGTTGTAATTGTAGGTGAAGAAGCGCCCCATGCTGAGCAGATAGAGCACTTGGGTGGTGCGCTCTTCGTCGGAAGCGATGAGGTTGCGTACCATGGCCTGCTCGTCGTCGCTCACATTGGGGAGTTCGAAGTCGAGTGCGAGATTGATGTTGCTCATCTTTCCGCTGAGCTTGATCAGACAGTTGACCGGGGTGCTGTTGTTGCTGAAATTGCCTCCGACGTTCAAATCGGCCAGTGAGGCGGAAGTGACCAAATAGTTGGCCAGCACGTTGACATCGGCGTTGAGGGGATTGCCGGAGAAGACCACTGTGCCGCCCGGGTGGAGGGTGAACGATTTCTTGATGAGGTTTTGTATGCTCAAATCGTAGCTGCCGTGTTGCACGGTGTAGGTGCCGAACATTTGAAACTCACCTTTGTTGTAGTAGGTGGCTTGGATGGGCCCGGTGCCGTGGACGGTGATGAGGTCGCCGCTTTTTTTGTCGGTGATCATGCGCAAGGTGCCGCTGGGATCCACCTCGACTTGCATGTTGAGATGGATGTCGGTGCTGCCGGTGTTGTCCGTCGACGGGGCAGGCGCGGCCTTCGCATCGGTGGTTGTGGTGTCGAGCGAGGCGTCGCGGAAGGTGAGCAGGCGCGTGTCGTTGTTGTCGGGGCGGTCGAGCACGTAGGTGAGTACGCTGCCGGGCTCAGTGCGCACTTTTAGATTGACGTCCAAGCGACCCGGCCGACCTTTGAGCAGGACGTCGCCTGTGCCATAGGCGGTGGCGTAGAAGGGAAGATCGTCTTCTTGGGGGCGATCGTAGAGTAGCATGTTGTTTCCCGACATAGCGAAATCGTAACGCATGTCGTGAAGGTGGCGGTGGTTGAGTACGCCTTGGACGCGCCCCGTGCCGCGGAGGCTGTCGGTCAGCGTGGCGCTGTTGAGGCGGAAGGTGCCGGGGCTGATTTCGACTTCGGCATCATTGAGATGGTAGGTGACGCCGTTGATGGGCAAGAGGGCCGATGCGCTGGCACGCTGGCTGCCTTCGAAATCAATGCTTTTGAAACCACCGAATATGCGGCAGGTGCCGGTGGAGCGACCACGGATGTTGTGGAAAATGTCGCTGATGTAGTGGTTGAGAAAACCCAAGGGCGTGTTTTCGCCCTCAATGCGCAGATCGAGATCTTTGTGACCGAGACTTACATAGCCGTTGACGTTGGTTTGCCCCACGGTGCCTTCGGTCATGTTGGCCTGCAGACGGATGGTCTGATCGTCGGTTTCGAAGGCGCCCCGAATCCGCGCGTGACCGAGATGGGTGTCGTTGAAGCGGAAACCGGGGATGTCGAGGAAAGCGGAGAGACGAGGTTTGTTGTGCTCGTCGGGTTTGACAATTGCGCGGCCGCTGGCATTACCGGCAAAGCGGACGACTTCGAGACCGGTGAGGGCGAGGAGCGAACCGACGTCGACCTTTTGGAGATCGATGGCGATGCCTTCGCCACCTTTGGTGTAGGTGCCGTGTATGGCCAGGTGCTGATCGGCGTGGCGCAAGGCGACGTGGCGGAAGGTGAATTCGCGGTCGGTGAGGGCGATGTTGCCCGGTTCGATGTCCCACGTGTTGCCGTTGATGTGGAAAGCGGTGGGGAGTACGTCGAAGTCGAACAAGACGCGACGGCCCGAGCCGAGAGCCGGCAGGTGGAGCCGACCGGTGGTGTTCACTTGTCCGTAGAAGTTGGGAGTTCGGCGCTCATCCCATTGCAAATTGTTGTTCCACAATCCATTGTCGGCTGTGGAATGCAGCTCGATTTGGAGATCGGCGTTGCGCATCGGCTTGCGTGCCTTGGCCAGGAGGTCGAGGTGGCTGCCGTTGCTTCGTGCCGAGAGTGAGAGGTCGAGGAGGCGGGTGTCGCCGTCGAGGATCACTTCCGGAATGTCGGCCGAGAGGCGCAGATAGGATCCGTCGGTCGCCAGAGAGCCGTTGATTTCGACAGGCTGGCTGAGGTGGGCGTCTACATTTAAGAAGTGGCGAAGCACATCGGTGCGCTTCAAGGTGAGCGCGAAGGAGGTGCCGGCTGAGAGAGAGGGGGCCGCGGAAGCGGAGGATGGAACGGCCACCTTTTGCAACCAGTGGTTGAGGCTTTGTTTGAGGAGGGCCGGGTCGAATTTTCCTGTAAAGGCGGCATCGGCGAAGTCACTTTGCAACCGAAGGTGCGAACCTTTGGGGTGGGCTTGGGCGGTGAGTTGCAGGTGGTTCAGATGGTAGGCTGTCGTGTTTCTGCGTTCGGAAGAAATGTTCAGGTTGGAGAGCACGATTTCGCCGAGGGGGTGCTTGAGATCGAGGGAGTGGAGCGAGGCTTTCAGTTGGGCGCCGAATGTGCCGGCGAGTGCCTGGTCGTGGAGTCCAAACTGTGCGGGAGTGAAGTGGCGAATGTCGAATTGCAGGTCGACTGTGGTGGGACGGCCGTTAGGGGCAAGGCGGCCGGAGAGTTGGCCGGTGAAATCGGCACCGGGGTTGCGGCTGTCTAATTTCAGGTCGGCGAGTCCGTTGGTGTGGCTGAGGTCGATTTGGATGTCGCGGTATGGACGATGGTCGACGGTGGCATTGTGAATCTTGAGTTGGATTTGTCCGTTGGGCAGTCCGCCTTGGGTGAGGAGTAGGTGTCCGTTGGCTTCAAAATGCAGCAGTTCGGGCATGTATTTATGCTCGAACAGGAGGTTGGGGTGCAGGTTGCCGGATGCCACTTTACCGCGAAGTTCGTTGCCGGCGTAGCGTAAATCTACTTTCAATTCGCCGGGCGTCGATTGTAGTTGACCGACGAAGGCTGCATGGTGATCTGCCATGCGGTAGCTGCCGCGGCCCACCAGGGAAAGGTCGCCCAATTTCTTCGTGACAGGGGGCACTTGCTTCATGAACAGGGCCAGGGCCGGCTGAAGAAGGCTCTGGGGAAGCTCAAGGCGACGGATGAAGGCTGTGATTTGCTCGGGATGACCGCTTTTCAGTTGGAGATTGGCGTCGGTGTCCAGGTAGAGTCGATGTGATTTTCCCGAGAGGCTGAGTCGTTGTGCCTTGATGCGTTGCGGAGTGTAGGAAAGGTAGCCGTCGAGACGGAGTGTTTCGTGGAAGTTGAGAGGGCGTGATAGGATGGGCGCGAGGTCGGCGGTGGAAAGTTGCCAATTGATGGCGCGAAAGTTGGCCGACAAGGTGGAAAACAACGAGGTGGGGGCGTCCAGATCGTAGTGGGCTTGGAGCAGCTCCTGAGTGATGGCGGAGTGGGGCGTGAGGAGTTCGAGATCTCGTACGGTGCACTGTTTGCGGTTTCCCTCAAATCGCAACCCAAGACGCTTTACTTCCCAACCACAGGCTTCGCGAGCTGCAAAATGGCGGATGCGGAAGTTGAGACTGTCGCGTGTGAAATGTTTCAGGGTGAGATTGGCGTCGACGTCCGAAAGGTCGATGTGATGGGGCGAGAAACGGCGACCGACAGGACGAGGCCGGTACCATTCGTCGTAGGTGACATTGCCTCTTCGCACGATCAAAGAGTTGATGCGTAGGTCGGTTTTGCTCGGCCCGGTGCTTTTTTTACTGCTGAAAGCGTCGATGATGAACTGCAAATTGGTGGGACCGTCGGGGCGCGATTTGTAGATGTGGATGTTCGCGTCCAACAAGGCGATGTTTCGTAGATAGATTTTTCCTTGCAATAGCGAACGAATTTGCAGCTTTGCGAATATCAATTTGCTGTTTAGTAGCTCTTTATCTTCTTGGTCTTGCAGTTTTACATCATGTAGCGAGATGCTGTTGAGCAACCCTACTTCAACGCGCCCGATGGTGACTTTCGTGTGCAGAATTTCTCCCAATTCTTGTTCGGCGAGATGTCCCAATTCTGTTTGCACTCGCGTATTGTTGAGGGCAAACACCAAAAGGGTGTAGAGCACAATGCAAGTGCCTACACTCCATTGAAGGAAAGAACGTAGATTGGGAGTCCGCATAGCTGCGTGGGTGCGTTTAGCGTTTGCTGTGCTTGAGGTCGATGAGGTAAGTGAGTTTAGCGATGATGGCGCCGTTGGCCGAGCGTGAGAACGGATCCTTCTTTGCATTGCCGAAAAGATCCGACAGACCATAATAATAGCGTGTGTCGAGAATGAAATGCCCGGCGCCGGTGGTCCATTCGATGCCTAAACCGGCCGTGATGCCGTAGTCGAGCTGATGGTCCAGGGGCTTTCCGTATTGGGCATATACATTGTTGGAACGATCGGGCACGGTCTTGCCGTTGCTTGTCGTCGTGGTCCAAACCGCGGAACGTTCTTCGTGGTCGGAAATGGCGTAGCTGATTTGCGGACCGGCAAGTAGAAAACCTTTGAAGCCCCGGTATTCATTACCCAACCCGAGATGGGCCAGTACGGGCACCTGAACGTAATTGATTCTACGCGTGTAGCGATCCGATAGTTGCTCACCCTGAGAAGAATAGATGTCTTCCTTCCAACCGGCTTGCCAGAAGTTGGCCTCGATTTGCAGGGCGCAAATCAAACCATAATACCGTTCGCTGGTGTAGCGCGCGGTGAACCCCGCAATCATGCCGGGATTGTAGGTTTGGCGCACGCCGGGGTTGAAAGAAATCTGATTGAAATTGACACCGACGTTTGCGCCCACGGCCCAATCATCGCGTTGCGCCCCCAGTTGGGCGGCAAGTGGGAGCATGGAGCCGAAGAAAAAAGCGCTGTAGAGCATCGTGCTCCGCAAACTATGGATGAGGTGCATTGTGAAGAGATGATTTTGCCGCGAAGTTACACAAAAAAGCTCGTTCGAATGTCACCGAAGGGGCTAATTTGTTGTGGTGCAGTGTCTCAAATTGCGGGGCTGCACAGTGTGATTTGAGAAAGTGGGGAAGCTTTTCGGCCGATGAAGCTTTTCTCCCTAAAAATAAATGAGTAATTTCGCATCAGATTATGGCCGTTTGACAATAAACAAGCGGTCGATTAGCGGAACTTTTGTGCGGCGCGAACTGCGTGTTAGCACCGGAAGGGGCCGCTTTGCAACTTAGCAAACGCATTTCCTATGAATATATCTTACAAGTGGCTGAAAGAGTATGTCGATTTCGACATGACAGCCCAAGAAGTAGCAGACGCACTGACTTCTATCGGACTCGAAGTGGATGGCGTCGAAGAAGTACAGACCATCCGTGGAGGATTGAAAGGCCTTGTTGTCGGAAAGGTGTTGACTTGCGAAGTACACCCCGATTCGGACCACATGCATGTGACGACTGTAGATTTGGGAGACGGCAATGAACCGACTCAAATTGTCTGCGGTGCGCACAATGTGGCGGCCGGACAGAAAGTGATCGTGGCAACACTCGGCACGAAACTCTACGACGGAGACAAGGAGTTCGTGATCAAGAAATCGAAGCTTCGCGGTGTCGAGAGTTACGGCATGATATGTGCGGAAGATGAGATTGGAGTGGGTACTGGACACGATGGTATCATGGTGTTGCCCGAAGATACCCCCGTCGGTATGCCTGCTGCTACTTATTTCAACCTGGAAAGCGATTGGTTGATTGAGGTCGACATCACCCCCAATCGCGCGGACGCTTGTTCGCATTGGGGAGTGGCGCGCGACCTTTATGCTTACTTGGTACGCAACGGCATAAAGACAACCTTGCATCGGCCCGATGACAAAGCGTTTGCGGTGGATAACCACGAACTGCCTATTGCCGTGGAAATCGGACGCCCTGAAGCATGCTTGCGCTACTGCGCTGTGACGCTGAAAGGCTGCGAAATCAAGGAAAGCCCTAAGTGGTTGCAGGAGAAACTGATCACGATCGGCTTGCGCCCCATCAATAATATTGTCGACATCACCAATTATGTGATGATGGCTTACGGCCAACCGCTGCATTGTTTCGATGCAGATATGATTGCCGGCGGTAAGATCGTGGTGAAAACACTGCCCGAAGGTTCTTCTTTTGTCACGTTAGACGGGGAGAAACGCGAACTTTCGGATCGCGACCTCCTCATTTGTAATGCCGAAGAGCCGATGTGTATTGCCGGCGTGCTCGGAGGAAAGGGAAGCGGGACGTACGACACGACGCGTGATGTCCTGTTTGAAAGTGCCTATTTCCATCCCACTTGGGTGCGCAAGAGCGCGCGCCGCCACGGACTGAGCACCGATGCTTCTTTCCGTTTCGAGCGTGGAGTGGATCCCAACGGGCAACTTTACGCGTTGAAGCAGGCTGCACTGCTGGCCAAGGAGTTGGCCGGTGGGGAAATTGCCATGGAGATTGTCGACGTGCAGTCGCCTGAATTGAAGAAAAGCTTCGACGTTGAACTCGAATATCAGTATGTACATGAATTGATCGGGAAGGAAATCCCCCACGATTTGATTCGCACCATTTTGACGGCCTTGGACATGCAGATCGTTTCGGAAAACGAGAAGGGGCTCTCCCTGCGTGTGCCGGCATATCGCGTGGATGTGCAACGTCCCTGTGATGTGGTTGAGGATATCTTGAGAGTGTACGGATACAATAATGTAGAGATTCCTACCAGTCTGAAGTCTTCGCTCACGACAAAGAGTATTTACGATGTAAGTCAAAAGCTGCAGAATGTTGTAAGCGAGCAGCTTATCGGCGAAGGGTTCAATGAAATTCTCAATAACTCGTTGACGCGCGAAGCTTACTACAGCGAACTGAAGACTTATAGCGCAGATCACCTTGTCCGCCTCCTCAATCCTCTTTCGAGCGACCTGAATGTCATGCGCCAAACGCTGCTGTTCGGAGGATTAGAGAGTATTGCGCACAATGTGAACCGCAAAGAAGGCAATTTGCGCTTCTTCGAATTCGGAAATTGCTACAGCTACGATGCCACTAAGCGTGTGGAAGGCAAAGTGCTTTCGCCTTATCATGAAGATCTGCATCTCGGATTGTGGATCACGGGCAAGCGCGTGATGGATTCGTGGGCGCATGCCAATGAAGACAGTAGCATTTATGAATTGAAGGCCTACGCCATGAACGTCCTGTCCCGTTTGGGCATTCCGCTCGGTGGCTTGTTGGTTAAAGACGGCACGAATGATATCTTTGCCAAGAGCATTGTGGTCGAAGATCGCAACGGCAAGGTATGTCTCGAACTGGGTTTGGTGAGCAAAGCGCTTTTGGCGGTTTGTGAAGTGGATCAAGAAGTGTATTTCGCCGATTTCAATTGGAGTGTGCTCATGAAGAAGCTACCGAAGAAGGACGTGTCTTACACCGAGTTGTCCAAGTTCCCCGCTGTACGTCGCGATCTTGCTCTGCTGCTCGATGTCAGCGTACCGTTTGCCGAAGTGGAACGCGTGGCTCGTTCGTGCGAAAAGAAATTGCTCCGCAAGGTCGAACTCTTCGACGTCTATGAAGGAGAGCATCTCCCGGCGGGCAAAAAGAGCTATGCCGTTGCCTTCACACTTTCGGACGAGTCGAAGACGATGAACGACAAGCAGACGGAAGCCATCATGGGCAAGATCATCAAACAACTGCAACAACAATTGGGCGCGGAACTCCGTTGAGCGTCCTTCCATCACGGGGAATCTCGTCGGATTTGTGCAGCTGCCGATAAAGTGTTGCTCATTGAGGCCGAGTTCTCTCCAATAACAGAAACTTTCTATCCAACATTCCTATGGGAAGAGCATTTGAATATCGAAAAGCCGCCAAACTGAAGCGGTGGGGGCACATGGCCCGTACATTTACCAAGATCGGCAAGCAAATCGCTGTGGCTGTGAAGGCCGGCGGTCCCGAGCCCGAAACCAACCCCACGTTGCGTGCCATCATTGCAACGGCCAAGCGTGAGAACATGCCCAAGGACAATATTGAGCGTGCCATCAAAAACGCAATGGGTAAGGACCAGAGCGAGTACAAAACAATGACCTATGAGGGATACGGCCCCCATGGTGTAGCCATTTTCGTGGATACACTCACCGACAATCCCACGCGTACCGTCGGCGATGTCCGTTCAGTCTTCAACAAGTTCAACGGCAACCTTGGCACGATGGGCTCGTTGGCATTCCTTTTTGACCACAAGTGTGTGTTCGCCTTCAAGAAGAAAGACGGGCTCGACATGGAGGAACTCATCTTGGATCTCATTGATTATGGGGTGGAAGACGAGTTCGACGAAGACGACGAGGAAGAAAGCATCACGATCTACGGTGATCCCAAGTCGTTCAGCGAGATTCAAAAGCACCTGGAAGCAGAGGGATTCGAAATCGTCAGTGCAGAGTTCACCTACATCCCCAACGATCTGAAAGAGGTGACCGCAGAACAGCGTGAAACCATCGATAAGATGATCGAACGACTGGAAGATTTTGACGACGTTCAGAACGTTTACACCAACATGAAGCCCGAAGAGGCCTAAAAGTCGGCTAATTAGCCTGTTATAATTGAGATAAGACGGCTCTCCCGTACAGGGAGGGTCGTTTTTTTTGTTTCGTTTGAAAGTGGAATGGGCAAAATCTCCCCATTTTTCTCCTGAAGTTAACACTTTTGTCGTATCTTCGCGGAAAGGCTTGCCATTTTCATCATCAAGCCTCTCCTTTGTGTCATTTTTCCAAGTCTACATGAAGCAAATACTATCCTCTTTACTTTTTGCAGCTGTGCTTTCCGGTACGGGAGGAGCCTACGCGCAAAAAAACTATGAGATCTATCCGGTGCCGCAACGCCAAGTTGTGGGGAGCGGATTGGTGAGTTTCTCGAAATCCGTCACCGTGGTGTGCGAAGAAGCCATTGATGCAGCCACACGCCGTCGAGCTGAGCAGGTGCTGAAAGAGGCCGGTCTCGATTGCACTTTCGCGCAAGAGGCACCGGCCACCGGCTCCGTGATGTACATCGGCGTGAATGGCAGCGGCGGAGCAGCCGACCAGCGAGCAACTGCCCTCGCGCTCGACCGCACAGCCCTCACTAAAACCGGCAAATTCGATCGACATCTCCTGTCGCTGTCCGACAGAAACGGCAGCGCGGAGATCGTGATTGTCGGCGAAAATTCCGATGCCGCTTTTTTTGCCTTGGCCTCGTTGGAACAAATGATCGAACACGGCACCGACCATCTCCCCGAAGTGAAGCTCTATGACTACGCCGATCAGCAAAGTCGTGGACTCGTGGAGGGATATTACGGTTATCCCTACAGTGTTGCGGTGAAGAAAGACCTCATGCGCTTCATGATGCGCATGAAAATGAACACCTACATGTATGGAGCCAAGTCTGATGTCTATCATTCGCAGAAGTGGGAGGCACCATATCCTGCGACGTTGACACCGCAACAGGTGAAAAACGGCTTGCTCACGCAGGGTATGATTCGCGACATCGCAAAGACTTCGCAAGACACAAAGGTCAATTTCATTTGGGCCATCCACCCGGGCAATAGTTTTGTGGGCGATGCCAATGTGGTGAACCGCATCATGAACAAGTACTCGCGCATGTACGAACTCGGAGTGCGGCAGTTTGCCGTTTTTGTCGACGATGTCGGTGTGCCCAAGTCGGAGGCAGATTGCAAAACCAATGCCGATCACCTCACAGCATTGCAAGCCGCGATCGACAAAAAGTGGAACAACGCCTCGGCGAGTCCCGAAGCACGAGTGCGTCCGCTGCACTTTGTGCCGCAAGTCTACACCTTGAGTTGGGTGGGAGAGGCCGACCGCAAGCGCTTCTACAATGCGCTTTCGAAAACGCCGGACAAGATCACCATCTACATCACGGGATGGGGCGTGTGGACTGTCCCCAACAGCAACGATCTCGATGTGGTGCGCAAGGAATTGCAGCGGCCCGCAGCCTGGTGGTGGAACTATCCGTGCAATGACAACGCCGACGGACAGATTTATCCCTCGGACATGTACTACAACTTCTTTGAGATGCCGGCGGTGGACAACAACGCCAAGATGCCCAAACAGCTCGAACATGGACTGGGCATCGTGTCGAATCCCATGCAAGAGGGCGAAGTGGCGAAGACGGCACTCTTTTCGGTTGCTGACTATGCGTGGAACAACGCGGCTTTCGACAATATGAAGTCGTGGAATGCCAGCTTCAGCCGAATCCTCAGCAGCCCCGAACAGCAGCAAGCCTACAAGACGATCATTCCTTATCTCCGGTGGAACGATGCCGAAGACATGCAGCAGGCCATTGCGCGTTTCAAGTCGGGAAAAACCGACAAAATGAAACAATTGGTCGAACGGTTGTTGCCAGCCGCCGAAACGATGTTGCGACTGAAGGATTCGTCTGTCGAAAATGAGCGCTTGTTGTACAACGATCTTGCCCCTTGGCTCTTGAAATTGCATGCCATGTTGCGCATTGCGGGGCAAATGGTTGAGGTGGCCGAAAGCAACGAACCCGAAGTGCGGTGGGAAGAATACGTGAAGCAGTTGGATCGCATGGCAGACCTTGATGTCAACACCGATTACACGGCCTATGCCCTCGAAGGTTTGGGAAGTGGTATCAGTGTGAGCCAGCGCCAGAGCCAACCGTCGCAGAAGTATTTCTATCCTTTCATGAATTATCTCCGTGAGAACGGATTGGGTCGACAACCCTTCGGCAAAGGGGCTGAATCGGTCCAGGCCGTGAGCAGTGTCTCGGGTGTTTCGCCGAGAGTAGTGCAGCAAAACGGCGAAACTTACTTCAACGGAGTGCATGTGTCCGTGCCGTCCGGCGATTTTGTCGGACTGACCTTTGCCGAACCCTTCACGCCGGCTGAAATGCGGATTGATGCCACACTGTTGAGCGAATGGGCTGTGCAGTGGAGCGAAGACGGAAAGAATTGGAACCGCATGCGCAGCACGACTTGGCCGGAAGGTAAGAAAATGAAGTACGTGGTGCTGATCAACAACCAACCAGAGACACGCACACTGACGCTCACACGCAGCAATTTCAGTGTTCTTCTCCCGCAGTTGCCGACACTCAGCGCTGTCGATGTGCCTACGGACGAAGTGGGCGAAGCCACCAACAATCAGCTGGGCAAGCGCGCACTGATTGACGGGGACCCGTCGACCTTCTTTGCCGGCAAGCGCAACCAAATGAAGGATGATCGCTATGTGGTGCACCTGCAAAAGCCGACGGACGTGAAGGATGTGCGCATCTATTTCGGAACCAAAAACGGCGATCAGCTGCAGGCCGGCACAGTCGAGGCCAGTGTCGACGGCACAGTCTGGAAGCAGCTTCATGTGGCCGGCAGTGTGGCACGCGCAGGCGGTATGGCGCAAAGCAAACCCTACGCCGATCAAGTGCGCTATGTCGACTTCGAAGGCGATGTGCCCGGAGCCAATCAAGTGCGCCTCACGGTCAGTTCGCCGATTGGCAACAAGTGGTTGCGTTTGTACGATGTGCAAGTGAACACCCTGTACCAAGCCGCACAGTATGCCCCGGCGGTGGTGGACGGCAGAGGCAAGGCGCATCCGGAAGTGACCGACGGCAAGGGATACAATGCCCTCACACAGGCCGGCGGTGGAGAACTTCGTTACGAAATCCGTACGCTTGCCGAGTTGAAGGCCGTGGACATCTATTGGAATCCCGCTGTCTGGACGGCAGCGGAGAAGCCTGAGTTGGAATGGACGGCCGACGGCAAAACATGGCAGTCGATCGGACAGCTGAGTTTGGCCTTGACGCGAGTAGCTGCCGCACAAATGCCTGAGGCTACGGCGCTCCGGTTACGTTGGGCGGGACAACAGGTTCCGGCCGTTTACCAAATGGTGTCTGTCACCGATCCGACGGTCCGACGCGTCGAACCTACGGCGCTGAAATCCGTTCAAGCCGACAGAGAGACGGGTAAGGCACTCGAGATCTACGACCTTAACGGTAAACTGCTGCGCCGCGACGGCAATACGACCGGCTTGCGTCCGGGAATTTATGTTGTGGCAGGGCGCAAGATCACGCTCTATTGACGTGAACCTGCACAAGGTACAAAGAAGAACCCTCATGGTGAGATGTTTAGGCTCATCATGAGGGTTTCTTTTTGCCGTGAAAATAACATTCCGCTCCTTGAGGTAAGGATTGTGTGGCACGCAGCAGAAGGGAGTGCTGTAGTTGGAGATAACGTTTGGGGGCAAGTTCACGAGAAGGTGTGCTGACGATTACTCCGAAGCGCGGTGGCTACGTTTCCTTCCCGTGTTCGGGCAGAAAGTTGGGGGATTTCAGTCGAGAGCTCCCAACTTTTTGTCGTTACTGCGAAAGGGAGCGTGGAACTGCTGTAAAGCGTGGGCTGCATCTTGGAAAAGTGAGGACGTAAGATGTGGAGAGCGAGTGAAAAGTCTACTATTGAGCGCACCTTTGGAGGCATTGGCGGCAGTGCGATAGGAGACTTTCGTTTTGCGACAGGGTGGGGACGAACAACCGAAGGAGGGGAGAGCGCGTTGGGAGCCAAAAAAGGCGTTCGAGTTAGCTCGAACGCCTTGTGGAGTCGGGGCGACAGGATTCGAACCTGCGACCCCCTGGTCCCAAACCAGGTGCGCTACCAACTGCGCTACGCCCCGCGGAATCTGATTTTCCGCGTGCAAAGATAGAAAAAACTATCCGGTTGGCCAAATGCTCATTCAAATCTTATAGCCTTCGCCGGTTGAATGCGCGAGACAACATAACTCGGACCGACAAGGGCGAGGATGGTGGCAAGCAAAGTGCCGACATTGACGAGAAGAATGACGAGCCAATTGATTTCCAACGGGACGGTTTCGAGATAATAAGTGGCGGGGTCGAGCCGGAGCAGGCCCCATTGTTTTTGAGCGAAGGCTATGCCGAGCGCAAGTATGTCGCCGATGAGCAAGCCCCGCAGCGTAATGAAGACGGCGAAGTTGAGGAAAATGCGCCGCACGCTGCTGTTGGTCGCACCGAGTGCCTTGAGCAGACCAATAGTTTGGGTGCGCTCGAGCACAAGGATGAGCAAACCGCTCACCATCGTGAAGCCGGAGATGCAAAGCATGATGACAAGAATCACCACCATGTTGAAGTCGAGCAGGCTGAGCCACGAAAAAATCTGCGCATAGAGGTCGGTGATTGAGATCGCGTTGGCGTGGCGATTGCTGTGGGCTTGATTCTGCTGTTGGCAGAGGTTTCGCACGAGGGGCATCACACTTGTCGTATCGGCAAGCCGATTGAGTCGGATTTCCACCACAGAAGCTTCGTCGCCTTCCCAATTGTTGAGCTTGCGCACTGTGGAGAGGGGCGTCATGGCGTAGGTCTTGTCGAAAATCGCCATGTTCGAACTGTAGATGCCGCAAACTTTGAAGCGGCGCATGCGAATGTTCTCTTCGAAGAAGTAGGCAAAAACGCGATCACCTACTTTCAAGTTGAGATCATTGGCTTGTTTGCGCGAGATGAGCAGATCGTTGGACGACTCGGCGCCGAATGCCGGGAGGCGGCCTTCGACCAGCGATGAAGCCAAGGCCGAAGTGTCGGCATCTTTCGGAAGTCCTTTGAGCGTGATGGCTTGATAGTCATCGGCGGTCTTCAGTATGCCCATTTTTTGCGCTGTGGGCATCACGTTCTTCACGTTGGGAAGCCGGCGCAGGGTGTTTAGTAGAGCTGGGTCGGCGGAGACTGGGTGAGCATCGGGGGCGGCGAAAGTGGCAAAGTCAAGTATCTCGATGTGCCCTCCGAAGCCTTCAACCTTCTTGGTGATTTCCGACTTGAAACCGAGAATGATGCACACCGTCAACAGCATAACCGCCAATCCGACGGCCACACCGGCCGTGGCTATCGTGACGGTCAGGCGTGAGGCGCGGGTTTTGTCGGTGCCCATGCTCTTGAAAAAACGGCGAGCTACGAAAAAAGAGAATTTCATCCGAGTGTAGGCCTGAAAAAATGGAATACGTGGCGAGGCGGCACGCGATGGTGAGCTGTGGTTGAGGTGGGAATTAGAGATGTCCCGGGTAGGCCTCCAGGGCGCGCGCCAACAAGAAGAGTGCGCGTTCGAGATCGTGCTTGTTGAGCACGTAGGCAATGCGCACTTCGTTGTGGCCGGCCCCCGGAGTGGTGTAGAAACCTGCTCCCGGTGCCATCATCACCGTTTCGTTCTCGTAGGAGAACTCTTCCAGACACCAAGCGCAGAACCGTTCCGCGTCGTCAATGGGGAGGCGAGCCATGGTGTAGAAGGCGCCCATGGGGATGGGGCTGTAGACCCCGGGGATTTTGTTGAGCCCATCGATGAGGCAATTGCGTCGTTCTACGTATTCGTCGTACATCTCTCGGAGGTAATCGGCCGATGTGTCGATGGAGGCTTCGGCAACCAGCTGGCCGAGCAGCGGAGGAGAGAGACGAGCTTGGCAAAACTTCATCACGGCGCTGCGCACTTCTTCGTTCTTTGTGATCAGTGCGCCGATGCGAATACCGCATTCCGAGTAACGTTTGGACACGGAGTCGATGAGAATCACGTTTTGCTCGATGCCTTCAAGATGGCATGCGGAGATGTAGGGGGAACCCGTGTAGATGAATTCGCGGTAAACTTCGTCGGAGAACAAATATAAGTCGTGTTTCTTCACCAAGTCCCGGATTTGGTTCATCTCTCTGCGGGTGTAGAGGTAGCCGGTGGGGTTGTTGGGGTTGCAAATCAGGATCGCGCGCGTGCGATCGTTGATGAGTTCTTCAAACTTTTCGACTTTCGGCAGTGAAAAGCCCTCTTCGATTGTAGTGGAAACGGTGCGGATGCGCGCTCCGGCCGAGATGGCAAAGGCCATATAGTTGGCGTAAGCCGGCTCGGGTACGATGATTTCGTCGCCCGGATTGAGGCAAGACATGAAAGCAAAGAACACGGCTTCCGAACCGCCCGTGGTGACGATAATGTCATCCGGAGTGAGGTGGATATTGTAGCGATTATAGTAGTCTACCAGCTTGCGGCGATAAGAAAGAAAGCCTTGTGAGGGAGAGTATTCGAGAATCTCGCGTCCAGAGTGGCGCAAAACGTCCAAACCTTCCTCGGGGGTCTTCAAATCAGGCTGTCCGATGTTGAGATGATAGATCTTTATTCCACGATTTTCCGCGGCAGCGGCGAGCGGTGCGAGTTTGCGGATGGGAGATTGCGGCATTTCGACCGCACGTTCGGATATGTGTGGCATAATGTTGAATCAGAGAGAGATAGAAGGAGCGAATTGGAGGGAAATATCAGGAAACTTGAGGGGCTCCGGTTTCCTGCTTTTTGCTGCTTTCGGCAAACACCTTTGTGAAAGCTTTGGGAATTGGGGTCTCGAAATGCAAGGGTTCGCGGGTGATGGGATGGTAGAAATCGAGCCGATAAGCGTGTAGGCACAAACGCCCTACGGGATCGTCGCCGTTGCCGTACTTGATGTCACCACATACCGGGCAACCGAGATCCTGAAGGTGCACGCGAATTTGGTTCTTGCGCCCGGTGTCGAGTTTGAGCTCCACGAGCGAATAGTTGCGGTTGCAGCGTAGCGTGCGATAGTGCGTGCGTGCAAACTTTCCGCCGTTGTCGGTCGGCGAAGAATAGGTGATGTAGGCCTTGTTGTCCTTGAGCCAGCTTTCAACAACGCCTTCTTTTTCGGTCATTTGTCCCGATGCCAAGGCTACATAGCGCCGGTCGGTCACGATGCGTCGCCAATTGTGCTCAAGAATTTGCTCGGCTTCTATCGTTTTGGCGTAGACCAGCAGACCGGAAGTGTCGCGATCGAGCCGATGTACCACGTGCGCAGTGCATTTCTGTCGCGTTTTCCGGAAATAGTCGTCGAGAATCGTCTTGACGCAGAATTGTCCTTGCGTGGAAGCCATGGAAAGAATTCCTATATTCTTTTCTATCACAATGATTTGCGCATCTTCGTATACAATCTTGACAAACTTGCTCTGAAACTGCGTGCGCGGCTTGTGTTTTGAGATCTCTACCACCATGCCGGGCCGAAGTTCGAAATCGTGTTGCGAGACGTTTTTCTGATTGACGCGCACGCCGCCACCGGCGAGGATAGCTTTTGCCTTGGAACGGCTGATGCCGTCGAGACATTGCATAACAAACGGGAGAAGTGTCCCGTCTTGCTTTACTTTGAAGACCGTAAATTGTGGCTTGCGAGGATTGTACATAGGGAAAAAGAGGTAGTTTAGGGTGCAAATGTACGGCAAGAAGTTGGATACGACAAACAAAAGGCGCGTCAATCCATGGGTAGTGTTAAAAATGAAACGAAATGCATCAAGTTTCGGGGAAGTACTGAACCATATATCGGATAAATCTCTATCTTCGCAGCAGAAGTAACATCATACAGCACATTATGAAACAGATAGCTCTTACCATTATAGCTCTCCTCGCGGCAGGTACTGCCTGGGCGCAGGACGACGTTTATTTTGTGCCTACGAAGAAGGCGCTGGAAGCTGAGCGTCAGGAGATGATGGGCAACAGTTCTTACGACGAGATTGCCATTCCTGCCGGCAAAGCTTTCGAACATAGCAACTGGGCCGACGGACGCTCGACCGGCGGACGGAATGTCGACGAATACAATCGGCGCGGCACTGCCAAATATCAAAGCGATAGTCTGAAATCGCGCAATTATCGTGACTACGATGACGACGATTATACAGCCACGGCGCGAATCGTTCGATTTCGTTCGCCCAGAGCATGCATCATTGCATCGCCTTATTACTACGATTATTACGATCTCGGATTCTACGATCCCTGGTTTGACGACTGGGCTTGGGGAGGACGTTTCGGATACCCCTACGTTTCTTTTGGCTGGAGCCGAGGTTTGTGGGGCGCTTCCTGGAGCTTAGGCGGATGGTATTCGCCGTGGTATTACGATAGCTGGTACGGTCCTTCCTATGCCTACTGGAATTCTCCGTATTATTATGGAGGATGGGGTTGGAACAGCTGGTCTTCCCCTTATTATTACGGGTGGGGATCCCCTTACTACTACGATTACGGGTACCGCAACTACACGCGTCCGCGTGGAACTTGGTATAGTGGAACCTACGGCTCGAATGCTTCCGGAAGAGGTGGCAATTTCTATGCAGGCGGTTCGCGTACAAATGGTTTCTCCGGCGGCACGTATTACGGCACACGCAGCGGTTATGCCCCCGATTACAATCGAGGAACTTCGCGAAGCACGTACAGCGGCACGAATTACAACAGTGAAGGATTCACCGGAAGCGGCCGATATGGTAGCCGCTCGTCCTATACGCCGGCCAACACACGCAGCTATGACAATGGAACATACAGTGCGCCTTCGCGCAGCAGCTATGAATCGTCGTCGCGCAGCAGTGAAACTTACAGCGCTCCCTCGCGCAGCGGAGGATTCTACAGCGGCGGCAGTCGTGGTGGCGGATTCTCCGGAGGCGGATATAGCGGCGGCGGTGGAACTTACAGCGGCGGCGGTAGTCGCGGTGGTGGTTTTTCCAGCGGCAGACGCTGAGCTATGTTGAAACCGGAGGACGGCGTCTCGTAAACAAAGGCGCACGCGTCGGTAGATCGGTTCGAGAAGAGCTGAATCTCCGCGAGTCCTCTTGAAATCATAACAGAAAATGAAAAAGAAATATGTAGTTGCAGCGGCACTTGCGCTATTTGTTGCAAGTGCTTCTGCACAAGATATTTATAAAGTGGGACTGCTCACGTCCACAGACCTGAATGGTGATGCGCGCTACGTTGGAATGGGCGGTGCCATGAGTGCTTTGGGCGCAAACATCTCGGCGATGAGCACCAACCCCGCATCGACAGCGCAATACCGTCGCAATGACTTTTCCATTACAGGCGGAGTCTTGACTACTTCAGGGAAGGCTGACGATTTCAACTTCTTTGGTCAGAACAAAACGCGAGGAAGTTTGGATCAGGCCGGCTTTGTTTATTCCTTACCTTTGCAGAGTGGAAGCATGCGCTTCGTGAGTCTCGGCTTCAACTACCGGAAGACGAGGAATTTTGCAGAACTGGCAGCGCTCAACAATGTCCGTGTTGGGGGCTTGATGTCGCAGACATTGGAACTCACACAGTTGGCGCGCACCACGAAAGGAGACGCACCGTTGGATCTTTTCAATGATCAAGATCGTAAGAACACCATTCCGCTCGTTAACGGAGCGGCAGATGCATTCTTGATCGAGAAGCAATTCTCTGCTGACTCCACGCAACTTGTCGGTTACCTTCCGGCTTATGCGGCAGGATACAACTACGGAAAGGTACAATGGGGGAGTAATCAGGCCTACGATTTCAACATTGCTTTCAATTTCAGCGAGCAATTCTATTTCGGCGTGAACCTTGGACTGTACAATGTGGACTATCACAGCAGCATGCAGTATGAAGAAGATTCGCGCAACCCTAAGGGCGACAGATTGTGGTCGATGGACGATCCGGGTCGGCAACTTACTTATAAGCTCAACGCGACTGAAGATGTGACCGGCACGGGCGTCGACGCCAAGTTCGGCTTTATCGTGCGCCCCATGCTCGAAAGTCCGTTGCGTTTGGGACTCAGTGTGACTACTCCCACGTTCTATTCGTTGGAAAGTGTGGCTACCGATCAGATTCTTTCCCCGTATGGTGTGAAAAAGAGCGGGAAGCGGTATGATTACGGCAACCAAGAACTGACAACCAACAATAGTTACTACATTCTCAGCCCTTGGAAAGCGAACTTCAGCATCGGTACGACGATTGCCAACCGTCTTGCGGTCGGAGCTGAGTATGAAATTACCGATCACACGAGTGGACAAGTGCGAACTCCGGATGCGCAAGAAGATTATTACGATTGGGGAACCGGAACGCGCGATAAGTATCTGCAAACCGAGATCAACAATTACACGCGAGATACACATACAGTGCGTCTTGGCCTCGAGTTTCTCGCCAGTCGCAACGTGGCTTTGCGCGTAGGTTACAACTTTGTGAGTGCTCCCTACAAGAAAGAGGCTTTCCTTAACCTCTTCACGGACAGTCCCTCCTATCGTTATGCCATGGCTACGGACTATATTAACTACGGAGCCACGCATCGTTTGGCCTTAGGTCTCGGTGTTCGCGGAAGTAACTTCTATGCGGATGCTGCTTATCAGTATCAAACGCAAGGCGCCGACGTATATGCTTATCATTACAATCCGCAGAAAAAGCAAGCACCGGCCAATTTGCTTGCCGGACAGCACATCGACTTGCAGAGAAGTAGCTTCCAAGTGACGCTCGGATACCGTTTTTGAGTAGACGCTCCCAATATTAGCATTGTAAACTCCCCCTCTCATCTCAGAGAGGGGGAGTTTTCGTTTATGTCCCGGAGAGTTTAGAATTGTAGGGCCGAGGTGCGTTCATCAACAGTGCCTGAAGAGAAATGAATATTCGCGTTCTGAGGCCTTATCTATTTTCTTTGTTGAGCTTCACTCGTGTACGCATGGAATAGTGTAAGGAAAGAGCGGAAAATGGGGAAGAAATGCAGGGAAGCAGTGTTGATTCACCTGTAGACATCGAAAAAACGACGATCTCACACCGGAAGGGGCGAGATCGTCGTGATTTGTAAATGTAAAACACCGAGGGAAACTAGCCCTTTCGAGACGCGAGCGGGCGCGGGTGGGCGTTTAGAATTTGAAATCCATCCGGAATTGTCACGTTGTGACGTGCTTTGCACAATATCTCTCGGGGGAGCAGAATGGAGGAGGAGTGAATGCTCGAAAATTAGGCTTCAATGAATGCACTCACTGCATGAAATATATCCTGTTGGGCTTTGCTGAGCTCGTCGTTGACGATGATCGTGTCGAACTGCGGAGCAAAACTCATTTCGTACTCAGCTTTGTCTAAGCGCATTTGGATGGCTTCGGCCGTTTCGGTGCCGCGGCGTTCCAAACGGTCGCGCAAGGCTGAGATCGAGGGGGGCTGAATGAAGACCGTAAGGCAACGATCACCATAGTGGCGTTTGAAATTGAGCGCTCCCTTGACGTCAATGTCGCTAATCACGTTTTGGCCGGCTGCCAATTGGTGCTCAACCGGGGCGAGTAGGGTGCCATAGAAACGATCAGTGTAAACTTCTTCGTATTCAAGGAATTCGCCGGCTGCAATGCGCGTTCTGAATTCTTCCGGACTGAGGAAAAAGTATTCCACTCCGTTGCGTTCCGTTCCTCGCGGGGCGCGGCTGGTGGCACTGACTGAGAAATGCAAGTTCAGTCCTCGGTCAATGAGGTATTCGATGAGCGTATTTTTGCCCGAACCCGAAGGTCCGGAAAAAGTGATTACCTTCGTCATGGTGGAAAGTGGGGTTAGAGGACGTTGAGCACCTGTTCTTTGATTTGTTCGAGCTCATCTTTCATCTTCACAACGATGTTTTGCATCTCTGCTTGATTACTTTTTGAGCCGGTCGTGTTGATTTCACGTCCCATCTCTTGGGCGATGAACCCTAATTTCTTGCCTTGTCCGATTTCTCCCGCAAGGGTTTCGCGGAAATAGCGAAGATGATTGCTCAAACGCTGCTTTTCCTCGTTGATGTCTAGCTTCTCAATATAATAGATGAGTTCTTGTTCGAGGCGGTTCTTGTCATAGTCCACACCAGTGAGCTCTGCGAGACGTTCCTCGAGGCGTGCGCGGATTTTCTCCACACGGCTCTGCTCGAACGGTTCGATACTGTGGAAAAGTTGTTCTATGTGGTCGATGTTGAGCGCGAATTTTTTCGCCAGTGCTTCGCCCTCTTGGAGTCGGAATGCTTGCAGGGCTTTGATGGCCCGCTGCACGGCGTCGGCCACGACGTTCCATTCTTCGTCAGAAAGCTCTTCGGCGGGAGCGGCTTGCGTGAGTTCGGGCAAACGCGCCAAGACGCCCCACAAATCTGCCCCGACCGGAGCAGCGAGTCCGTCGACTTGTGCGCTTACCGTCTGAATTTGCTGCACATAGTCGGCAACGGTGGCGGCATTGATTGTGGAACCTGCACTCTCGCTTGCCTTTTCGCACCAAACAGTGAAATCCACCTTACCGCGAAGGAGTTCGGCAGCGATCAATTTGCGGAGTTCCATTTCTTTCTCCCGGTAAGCCGTGGCAATGCGGGTGTTGAGATCGAGGTTCTTACTGTTCAGCGATTTAATTTCGACGTGGATTTTCTTTCCATTGTATTCGGCTTCGGCTTTACCGTAGCCGGTCATCGAGTGAATCATGCGTTGTCGTGTGAAAAAAGCATTTGCACCCCGACGATGGCCGAGGTGCAAACACAGAGTTGATGCAAATTAGGCTTTGACGGGACGAAGATCGAGCGAGAGTTCGTCGAGTTGTTTGGGATCTACGGCCGAAGGAGCGTCGAGCATGACATCGCGGCCGGAATTGTTCTTCGGGAAAGCGATGCAGTCGCGAATGCTGTCGAGACCTGCGAAGAGACTTACAAAGCGGTCGAGACCATAGGCCAAACCACCGTGAGGGGGGGCGCCGTATTTGAAGGCATTCATCAGGAAGCCAAATTGTTCTTGTGCCTTTTCGGGAGTGAAACCAAGCACCTTGAAGATTTTGGCTTGCAGAACGGCGTCGTGGATACGAATAGATCCGCCACCGACCTCAACTCCGTTGCACACCATGTCGTAGGCGTCGGCCAAGACCGAGGCAGGATCGGTGTCGAGCTTGTCGATGTCGCAAGGTTTGGGCGAAGTGAAGGGATGGTGCATGGCCATGAGGCGACCTTCTTCCTCGCTATATTCGAACATGGGGAAATCGACCACCCAGAGCAGAGCAAATTTGTTCTTGTCGCGCAGACCGAGGCGCTCACCCATGAGCAAACGCAGTTCGCAGAGTTGCTTGCGCGTCTTGTTTGCGTCGTCGCCACTGAGAATGAGGATGAGATCGCCGGCATTGGCTCCCATGGCTTCCTTGAGGCGTTGCAAAACTTCGGGCGAATAGAATTTGTCGACGGAACTTTTCACACTACCGTCTTCGCCCACGCGAGCATAGACAAGTCCTTTAGCACCAACTTGTTGAGATTTGACGAAGTTGGTGAGTTCATCGAGCTGTTTGCGGGTGTAGCTTGCACAGCCGGGAGCGCAAATACCGCCAATGTAGTTCGCATCATTGAAGACGCTGAATTCGCCGCTACCCTTGAGCACATCCATGAGTTCTACGAACTCCATACCGAAGCGCATGTCGGGTTTGTCGCTACCGAAGCGGCGCATGGCTTCGTGCCAAGGCATACGAAGGAAGGGTTCATCGCCCAAATCGTAGTTGCGTACCTTTTTGAAGAGGTATTTTGTGAGCCCTTCGAAGGTGTTGATGATGTCATCTTGTTCAACAAAGGACATCTCGCAGTCGATCTGGGTAAATTCGGGCTGGCGGTCTGCGCGCAAGTCTTCGTCGCGGAAGCATTTCACAATCTGGAAATAGCGATCCATGCCGGCCACCATGAGCAATTGCTTGAGCGTCTGGGGGCTTTGGGGGAGCGCATAGAACTGTCCGGGATTCATGCGCGAGGGGACGATGAAGTCGCGTGCGCCCTCAGGAGTGGAACCGACCAAAACCGGAGTTTCAATCTCCATAAAGTCGAGATTGTCCAGATATTCGCGTACGGCAAGGCAGAACTTGTGGCGCAATTCGAGGTTGGCGCGCACGTTGGCGCGGCGCAAGTCGAGATAACGATACTTCATGCGCAAATCGTCGCCACCGTCGGTGTTTTCTTCGATGGTGAACGGAGGAACCTCGCTGGCATTGAGAACAGTGAGAGAGTCGACCAGCAGTTCGATATCGCCGGTCGGCATTTTATCGTTCTTGGCATAGCGTTCGTTCACGGTACCCGTGACCTGAATCACATATTCGCGACCCAGTTTGTTGGCTTGCGCGCAAAGCGCAGCATCGGTCTCTTCGTTGAACACGAGCTGGGTGAGGCCATAACGATCGCGGAGGTCGACAAAAGTCATACCGCCCATTTTGCGCGTGCGTTGCACCCATCCACAGAGGGTGACACTTTGGCCAACTTCGCTCAGGCGGAGTTCGCCACAATTGTGGGTTCTATACATGTTGCGTGTGCAAATTTTGTTCGTCAATCAGCTATTCCTTTCTGTCTGCGCGGTTATAAGTGGTCTGTGAAGGACCGGTGGGAAACTGTTGAACAGACGAGGGAATGGTGGACATGCACTCCGGTGAACTTAGTGGATTTGGTTGCCATGGCACCGGTGTGTCTGTATGCAAAAGTAATCTTTTCTCTACAAAAAGCAAAGTGGAGCGTGAATAATTTGAGTTGGAAACAGGAAGAGTGGAGAGAATAGAAAAGGACTTTGAGGTGGAGACAAAATGGATGTGCCAAGAAAGTATGATGAACGGGGGAGAATAGTGGCGTAGGCTGATCGGATTGTTTTGTCCATCTGTTTCTTTGAGCTGTGTGAGAGGACTTGTGATAAATGTTTGATAGTTATTTAGTTGTGTGTGCGTGTTGCTCTGTATTTCGGTGAATAATAGTGGGCTTTTTGTGTGTTTCTTGAATTCTCGGGAATGTGCTTTGCTTTTGTGGATGATTTGTGTATTGGCTTCGGCGCTTGTTTCGTGATGTGTGAGATCAGAACGTAGTTTACCCAAGTTTGTGAGATGGAAATAGGGGGCTTTCTCGAGAAATATGGGGGCTTTTCATAAAAACATGGGAGTTTTTAGGCGTGAAATATGGAGGGTTGAACAAATATACAGCAAGTGGTAGGTTTTAAAACGGTGTGTTGTTCAAATAACGCTCGATTTAGGCTGCACTAACCCATTGTTTTCATATAAATCACTCTCTCTGCTTTCTTTATAGCCGACAGTAGGAGATTTTATTGCCTTAGCTTTTTGTGAAAGTGTGAAGCTGGCTTCCCTTGGTCGGCAGTATAGGGAAAAACAAGTGCCTTATGTTACGGGGAATTTCCTCCTTTGGTTCGGAGTGAGTCGGGTGAAGAACCGAGGTGCTAATTAATTGGTAAGGTCCGTCGTAGAGCTTTATCATCAGCAGCTTTATTTCCCATTTGAATGAGGCTGGGAGAAAACAAAAACTCCCCGAAGCCGATTGGGCTTCGGGGAGTTGGACTTGGTGTCTATGCGTGCGTGAGTTCCGATCGTGGAACTCCTTGCCGTTTATTTGGAATTGTAGCGTACTTCGAGTACGTTCCAGTCGACAATTTGCCATACTGCTGCGAGATGGTCTACGCGGCGATTTTGGTAGTCGAGGTAGTAGGCGTGTTCCCACACGTCGATGCCGAGAATGGGCTTCAAACCGTGGCGAACGGGGTTACCGGCATTGGGTTCTTGCGTGATGACGAGTTTGCCTTCGCGGTCACCGGCGAGCCATACCCATCCGCTACCGAAGAGGGCAGCACCTTTTTTCTGGAATTCTTCTTTGAAGGCCTCGAAGGAACCGAACTGGGCGTCGATGGCTTCGGCGAGATGGCCTACGGGTTTGCGGTTCTCTTGCGGAGCGGCGAATTGCGTGAAATAGAGGTTGTGGTTGAGAATCTGTCCGGCGTTGTTGAACACAGCACCCTCAGATTGTTCGACGATTTCTTCGAGTGTCTTTCCCTCGAAACCACTGCCCGGCAGCAAATTGTTGAGGTTCGTCACGTAGGTGTTGAGGTGCTTGCCGTGGTGGAATTCTACTGTTGCTGTGCCGATGACGGGTTCGAGTGCCGAAGTGGCGTAGGGGAGTTTGACGAGTTCGAATTTTCCGTCGACGGGTTGCGTTTGCGCAAGTGCGCCTGCTGCGAAAAGTGCCAAAGCGGTATGAGTAAGTGCCATGATGTTGACTTGTTATGTGGTGAATGTTTGCGGGCACACGGAGAATGATGTGCCCTTGTCTTTGATGCAAAGGTAAGATTTTTCTTTCGGTCGTGCAAGATATAACGAAAGAAAGTTTGCGCTTTTGGGGAAAAGGGTGTGTTTTTCTTCGCTCGAGGGCTAATAGGCTTTGTTGCTTCTCTGCGTTTGGTCACAGGGTTGTAGAGGGGGCTTGCTTTTGTCGCTTGTGGGCTTTGTTTAATTGGGCCATCACATGGCGTTTGGCACTTCGTTGTGCCGGAGTGAGGTATTGATCGTCGAGGAATTCGAGGGTGGTAATGAGTTCTTCGCGTATTTCAGGTAGGGGATAGGTGAGTACAGCGGCAATTTTCATGCAAAGTGCGGGAATGCAGCTGCTGTCAGGGGCGGCGATGCGTTGTAGGCAGTCGTCGTAGAGTTGTAGATGCGAAGGAGTGAGTAGGGTGGGAGGTTGGTGCTCGAAGAGCCGAAGTAAAAAGGTGAATAGAAGTCGGCGTTGTGGAGCGGTGAGTGGAGAAAGGGAGCGCTTGAGTAGTTGTTCGGTGAGTGGAATGAAATCAGCGAGCGCTGTTTGAGGGAGATGGGTGCAAAGCAGAGCGGCGTTCTCAGCAATTTTTGTGACCGGGGATTGCATCCACGAGAGTAGTTGGAGAGGGTAGTGCGTGGCACCGATTTGCAGAAGGGCGCCGATGATTTCTTTGCGCTCGACCGGGGAAAGGCGCCTATCGGGGAGGGTGGGGATCGTTGTCATTGTGGAGATATAGGTGATAGCAGGTGATCGGCTTCAGAAATAGAGTTTCCAAGGAATGGCAATGAGACAGAGGGTGATGGCGAATGTGCGTGGGATGAGCATGAGCATTCGGGGATGATAGACCAAGGTGCGGGCATCGGAGAAATAATGGCGGTAGAGCCGTTGTGCGATGGCGCCGATAGCAAGGCCGAAGAGCGCACCGACTGCTAAATCGCCGATGTAGTGGGCGCCGAGGTACACTCGCGTCCAGCAACTGAGTACTGCCCACCCGAAAAGACTGAGTGTGATGGAACGCCGACGGAACACCGGAGAAAGGAAGGTGGCTACGACGAAAGTATTGGCTGCGTGTGAAGAGAAAAAACCGTAAGGGCCTCCGCGATAGCCGTTTACAATGTCGACAGCATCTTGGAGATACGGATTGTGGGTGGGTCGCCAACGGGCTACGAGGGGCTTGAAGACGGTGGAGGCGAGCTGGTCGCAGAGGACAATGCAGAGGAGAGTGCCACCTATGAGGAACAACATGTGTGGAAAATCGTGCTCGCGAAAGACGACAAAGGCAACGACAAGCAAAAAGGGGATCCATACGAACATTTGCGTGGCATTCCAGGCCACACTGTCCAGGTAGAGAGAGGAACTCCCGTTGAAAAAGAGTGTGATGAATTGGTCCATGAGGCAAAAAAACGGGATGCAGGACATCAAGTGGCGCTTGACGAATGATTGTCGGATGGACGTTTTACATTCGTCGGGCGTATTCCGTGTTCTGCATCCCGTCTTGTGGGATCGGTTGTGAAGTGCTTACTGCATAGATCCGCCCGCAATGTCGAGGAGTTCGGCAGTGATGGCTTGTTGACGGGTCTTGTTGTATTGGAGTGTGAGTTGGCTGAGCAGTTCGTCGGCGTTGTCGGTTGCAACTTGCATGGCGATGACGCGGGCGGCGTGTTCTGAGGCTAAACTGTCCAGTATACTCGAGAATAGTTTGAGGTGAAGTGCTTGGGGAATGAGTTCTTTGAGGATGGCCTGGGGGGAGGGTTCCACCAAATAGTTGGCAACTGCCTCGTCTTCATTCTCCTTTTCCAGTTTGATGGGGAGATAGGTTTCGGAAAGTAGCACTTGTGAACCTGCACTTTTGAAGTGGTGGTACTGAATGTCTACTTGATCAATTTCGCCCTTCGTGAATTGCTCCATGATGTGGGCCGACAGTTCGCTGATGCTGGCGTATTGCGGATGATCGAGTAGGTGCGAATAGTCCTGTGCGCATTCGAAACCTTGTTTCTTGGCTGCTTCGGCTACTTTTCGCCCAATAGGGTAGATGTGTGTGACTTCTATTCCTTGGGCGGCGTAGTTTTCGAGCGTGTGTTTGAGCTGTTTGATGACATTTACGTTGAATCCTCCACAAAGACTGGAGTTGGAGGAGAGAACGATGATAGCAACGCGTTTCACTTCGCGTTGAACAGCATAGGGGGAGGAGAGTTCGCCTTCGAGCGAAGCTACAAACGACGACATGATGCCATGGAGCTTCTGTTCGTAGGGAAGCATTTGTTCGATGGCCTGTTGCGCGTGGTGCAGTTTCGAACTGGCTACCATTTTCATGGCACTCGTGATCTTACGGGTGCTGTTGACTGAAGATATGCGGTTCTTTACTTCTTTGAGTGAGGCCATTTTGTCTGATTTTGTGTGCTTTGTCTACGGGGATTCCGACTTTGAGAATCGGAATCCCCGGACAATAAGCTACTTGCCGGGAAGAGCGAGTTATTTGTATTGCGCCGCAATGTCGGCAGCCACTTGTCTGATTTCGTTTTCGATGCCTTCGTCGATTTTGCCTTCGGCAAGGGGACGAAGCACGGTGTCGTTGTGAGTGGCACGGAGCACATTGAGGAATTGATCTTGGAAGTCACGCACTTTGTCGAGAGGTACGTCGGCAAGCAATCCTTTTGTTCCGCAATAAAGAATGGCCACTTGTTCAGCTACAGGCATCGGACTGTATTGTGCTTGGATGAGTAGCTGGTTGTTTTTGCGGCCACGGTCGATGGTCATGGCAGTGACGGCATCCATATCGCTGGAGAACTTGGCGAAGGCTTCGAGTTCGCGATATTGGGCTTGGTCAATCTTCAAGGTACCGGCCACTTTTTTCATCGATTTGATTTGTGCGGAACCACCTACACGGGACACGGAGATACCTACATCGATGGCGGGACGGAAACCTTGGTTGAACAGGTCAGTGACAAGGTAGATTTGTCCGTCAGTGATGGAGATTACGTTCGTGGGAATGTAAGCTGAAACGTCACCGGCTTGGGTTTCGATGATGGGGAGTGCCGTGAGTGAGCCTCCTCCTTTGACAAGTCCATGCAGAGATTCGGGGAGGTCATTCATTTGTTCAGCCACTTCTTGCTGATTGTTGATCTTCGCGGCACGCTCAAGTAGGCGAGAGTGGAGATAGAACACGTCGCCGGGGTAGGCCTCGCGGCCGGAGGGACGACGGAGAATCAGGGAGATCTCGCGGTAGGCAACGGCCTGCTTAGAGAGGTCATCGTAGACGACGAGCGCGTGCTTGCCTCGGTCACGGAAGAATTCACCAATGGCAGCACCGGCCATGGGGGCGTAGTACTGCAAAGCGGCGCTGTCTGCTGCCGTAGCCGATACAATGACAGTATAGTCTAAGGCCCCTTTCTCCTTGAGTATGTTGACGATATTGGCAACGGTAGAGGCTTTCTGACCGATTGCAACGTAGATACAATATACGGGATCGCCCGATTCGAAGTTCTTGCGCTGGTTGATGATCGTATCAATCGCAATGGCTGTTTTACCGGTTTGGCGGTCGCCAATGATCAATTCGCGTTGTCCGCGTCCGATGGGGATCATGGAGTCGACGCTCTTGAGACCGGTTGCCAATGACTCAGTGACCGGTTGGCGGTAAATCACACCGGGCGCTTTGCGGTCGAGGGGCATGAGATACTTCTCACCTTCGATGTCACCCCCTCCGTCAAGAGGATTTCCCAGCGGGCTGATGACACGGCCGAGCATGTTCTCGTTGACCATGATGGAGGCGACACGACCGGTGCGTTTCACGCTGTCGCCTTCTTTAATGCCTTCGGAAGAACCGAGAATCACGGCACCGACATTATCCTCTTCGAGGTTCATGGCTACAGCCATAACGCCGTTGTCGAATTCAATCAGCTCGTTTTCTGTCACTTTGCTTAGTCCGTAAATGCGGGCTACGCCGTCGCCAACGGTAAGGACAGTGCCTACTTCCTCAAACTGAACTTCTGTGGAGATGTTCTGGAGTTGTTGTAGAAGCACGGCTGAAACTTCGCCGGGCTTGATATTGTTGGGCATAGAGATTCTATTTTGTGTGCTGTGAGATCCGTGTTGTGCTCTGCTGTGTGGCGCGAACGTGGCGGTCTTTCGTATTATGGTTGTTGTGGGGGCTCGGCTCTGAATGGAAACACCGTAGAGCCTAAAGACTGTGTCAGGAATCAGTTCCAGTTTCTCCGCAATTGTCTGAGCTGTCCTTGCAGACTAGCGTCGACTCTGTAGTCG
Organism: Prevotellaceae bacterium UBA1746; assembly: GCA_905369775.1. Classification (GTDB taxonomy): domain Bacteria; phylum Bacteroidota; class Bacteroidia; order Bacteroidales; family Bacteroidaceae; genus Alloprevotella. The sequence goes on along the minus strand of CAJPJR010000013.1, from coordinate 9,492 downwards.
TCGTACGTGAGTATGAAGCCGGCTTTCAGTTCGGGAGCTGTTTGTACGTGCAATTGTACCGTGTTGCCTGTGCGTTTTCGAATGAGCTTAAGCATCCGCTCGCGTATTTCGGGAGCGACGGCTTCTGCTGTGGTTAGATAAGCACGGGTCAAATGGTGTTGGTGCTCGTACGCGTTCAGGAAAGAGGTGGCCATGAACGGAAACATCTCTGCACGCCCTTTACTTACGACGAGCTGAATGAAGCGCTTCGTACTGTTGCTCACTTCGGAATCGTCGTTTAGACGAGCGGCCTCGGTGATGATGGCGTTCTTTTGTGCATTGTCGAGAATTGGGTTGTTGGGGATGTTACGGAGGGCTTGTAATTCCCGAAAATTCCGATCAAGCTGTTGCATCTCTGCATAAACCAGCTCTGCTTCGCCGTTTTGTGTGGCGAAGTAGAGTAAGGCTTTTGCATATCGAGCGGCTACGATTCCGGTGTTCATTGTGCGAAGGAGGAAATTTTACTGTTTCTCGATGTCGTCGAGCAGTCCATTAATGTAGTTCGTGCGTTCTGTGTCGTTGCTGAGATGCTGTCGAATGATTTTCTCAGCGACTTCTACAGAAAGATCCGCAACTTGTGAGCGAATATCGCGCAAGGCGTTCGCCTTCTCAACTTGAATTTGAGCCTTGGCTTCGTCAAGGAGCTTGGCGCCTTCGGCTTCTGCCAACGTCTTCGCGTCTTTGACTATTGCGTCACGAGTTGCCGTTGCTTCTTTGAGGATCTCTGCTTGTTTCTCGCGAGCCTCACGAAGCACCTTGTCACTCTCGGCTTGTATTCCAGCTAACTTTTCGTTGGCGGCTCTTGCATTGCGGAGGCTCTCATCGATAAATTCTTTGCGTTGTTCGACCATACCGGTGATAACCGGGAAACCGAATTTTGCTAAGATGATGAGAACCACGATAAATGCGACGAGCATCCAAAAGAGCAGGCCGAAATCGGGAGTGAGAATGGAGGGCAAATTCAATGACTCCATACAGGATGTTTAGCGCTCAATATTATTTGATGAGGAAGGCGCAAGCTGCAACGGCAAAGAGGGCAACACCTTCGACGAGTGCGGCAACGATGATCATGTTGGTCATGATCTTACCGGCTGCTTCGGGCTGACGTGCGATGGCTTCCATGGCGGAACTACCGATTTTACCGATACCAAGACCGGCACCAATCGTTGCAAGACCGGCACCAAGTGCCATACCAAGTTGTGCAAAGCCTGTGGAGGCTGCTTCCAAAAGAGGGAACATCATAGTGTAAGTTTATTATATGAGTTGATTATGCTTGAATTCTGTTTCGAAATAGGGGCTATTCTTCGTGATGCTCGGGATGTGCTAAGCCGATGAATACGGAGGAGAGGAGTACGAATACGTAAGCTTGAAGAAATGCGACCAATAGCTCAAGACAATTGAGGAAGATCATAAGCACTGCACTGAACACAGTGAAGATAGATCCCATTGATGCACTGATTTGCCAGGTCATGAAGATCACGAAGGTGAAGGACAAAATAATCGCATGTCCGGCCATCATGTTGGCAAAGAGACGGATCATTAGTGCAAAAGGCTTCGTGAAGATGCCAAAGACTTCGATCAGTGGCATAACCGGAGGGATCTTCAGCCACAGCGGTACGTTAGGCCATAGAATTTCTTTCCAGTATTCTTTGTTCCCGAAGAGGTTTACTGCCAACATAGTTCCGACTGCGAGCAACAATGTTATGTTGATGTTGCCCGTGACATTGGCGCCTCCGGGAAAAATGGGGATGAGTCCAAGTAGATTGTTCGTGAAGATGAAAAAGAACACCGTAAGCAAGTAGGGAGCATAGGGGCGATAGTGTTTCTCGCCGATCGAGGATTTAATGACATCGTCGTGAATTGTCATTACAAGCATCTCGATTGCACCAACAAAGCCTCTGGGGGCTTCTTGTTTCACTGAATCATGTTTCTTGTACCAACGTGCACAATAAAGAAATGTGCCGATCAGTATGAAAACCACCAACCAAATCTGCAGAACATTCTTGGTAATGGACAGATCCCATGGGCGTTCTACGGTGCCGTTGGCCAATTTCTCGTAGATCTTGTTATGGTGTTCTGGCGAAAGGAAGAAACCCTGATAGTCTTTACCTTGATGCGCCGCTTCTTCGAGGCGTTCGCTGCTGAAAACGTGCCATCCGCTTTCTTTCCCTTTTACTATCACAGGAAGATGGACGCTTATGGGCTTTCCATTCCAAGTTGTGATGTGCCATTCGTAAGAGTCAGCCAAATGTTCCAGGACAAACTCCGAAACATTGATATCCTTTTTTCCCTCTGCAGCTTGTGCCCCAAAAGCTTCTGTGCAGAAGCCTGAAAGAAAGAGCGTGAGTAACAGGAGACTAAGTCGGATTATTTTTTTCATTGCTATTGTTTGTTGACTGATTCAAGTTACGGCGGTGCCAAGTGGAGAAGATCAGTGTGGCAAAGTAGTAAAGCAAAACCACAAAGAAGGCGGCAGTAAAGTTGACCTGCTCGTGTTGCTTGTAAATGAAGAGGACGATCAGCGTGAGGAATAGACGCAGTAGAGAGAAACCCAAATTGACTCCGATAAAGATAGATGAGTCCTTGTGGCTCAACTTGGTCGTAACTCCCAACTCAATCAAGGTATAGCAGTAGAAGACTACAGAGACTATAATAACTTCTTGAGCAACCTCTACGGGGGCAATGCCGAAGCCTTGGGTCATGACAAGGAAAAGACAAACGCCCAGCAATAGGTAAAGCGTGGCAAGTCTCAGGACTAGACGAGCAAGTGTCAGCATATCAATTATGAGTCTCAACGCAAAGAGTCACATTGTTGTCGTTTACTTCGACAAATCCGCTGGAAACATTGAACTCTTTCGTTTCTGTGCCGGTACAAGTGACAACGCCTTGTGATAATGAGGAGATTATCGGTGCATGGTTGACTAGCACCTCAAACTCTCCCAAGGTACCGGGCATTGTAATGCACTCGGCTTCGCCCTCAAAAAGGGTACATTCAGGAGAGACGATTTTGATGTGGAGACGATTCTTGTCCATAATCCTTATTGTGCATTCGCAGCCGAAAGTAACTTCTCGCCCTTGGCGATTGCGTCGTCGATTGTTCCGACGTTCAGGAAGGCCTGTTCAGGAAGATGGTCTACTTCGCCGTCGATAATCATGTTGAATCCGCGGATTACTTCCTCGATGGGTACCATCACACCTTTTACGCCTGTAAATTTCTCTGCCACGGTAAACGGCTGAGACAAGAAGCGTTGTACACGGCGTGCGCGGTTTACCGTGAGGCGATCCTCGTCTGAGAGCTCGTCCATGCCTAAGATCGCGATGATATCCTGGAGCTCTTTATATTTCTGCAGGATTTGTTTTACGCGTTGTGCGCAGTTGTAGTGATCTTCTCCGATTACATTCGGGTCCAGAATGCGCGAAGTCGAGTCCAAAGGATCCACTGCGGGATAAATACCCAGCTCAGTGATCTTACGCGAAAGCACCGTTGTGGCGTCGAGGTGTGTGAAGGTAGTAGCAGGGGCGGGGTCTGTCAAGTCATCAGCCGGGACGTATACAGCCTGGATAGACGTGATGGAACCATTCTTCGTAGAAGTAATACGTTCTTGCATCGCGCCCATTTCTGAAGCCAAGGTTGGTTGGTAACCTACAGCGGAAGGCATGCGACCAAGCAAGGCGGACACTTCAGAACCAGCTTGCGTGAAACGGAAGATATTGTCGATAAAGAACAGAATATCTGTAGCTTTTCCTGTTTTTGCTCCACTATCTCGGAAAGATTCTGCAACGGAAAGTCCAGAAAGTGCCACAGATGCACGTGCTCCGGGCGGTTCATTCATCTGACCATAGACCAAGGTTGCCTGGCTTTTGGCCACTTCGTTATAGTCTACTTTCGAAAGATCCCACTCACCGCGTTCCATTGCTTCGGTAAAGGCTTCTCCGTATTTCACGACGCCCGATTCAATCATTTCGCGCAGCAGGTCGTTACCTTCACGAGTACGCTCACCGACACCTGCGAATACCGAAAAACCATCGTGTCCCTTCGCAATATTATTGATGAGCTCCATGATAAGCACGGTCTTACCTACACCGGCGCCACCAAAGAGTCCGATCTTACCACCTTTCATATAAGGTTCCAAGAGGTCGATTACTTTGATACCGGTATATAGAACCTCACGAGAGGTCTTCAAATCTTCGAACTTGGGCGGTTCACGGTGGATAGGATAAGCATTGCCTTCGCGAGAGACCGCATGAAGTCCATCGATGGTGTCTCCAATCACGTTCAGCATGCGACCTTTGATCTGGTCACCAATGGGCATTGAAATGGGGGCACCGGTTGATTTCACTTCCAAACCACGCGAAAGGCCGTCAGTGTTGTCCATAGCCACCGTGCGAACTACATCGTCGCCAATGTGTTGTTGCACTTCTATGACCAGTTGGCGCCCGTCGGGATGTTGCACTTCCAGTGCTTCATGGATGCGCGGGAGTACTTCATCGGCGGGGCGGCCGTTGAGTGGGAAATGAACGTCGACCACCGGTCCGATGATCTGAGAAATATAACCGATTTGTTGACTCATAGTCGTTTGAGAACGAGATTGTTTTAGATGCTGAGTTCGTTGAGGACTTGAATAAGCTGAGGATTCATACCTTTGCGCTTTTGCACGGCCTCGATGAAGGGGACATATACGATTTCATGGTTGCGAATACCCACCATGACATTACGCTGTCCTTGTACGAGAGCTGTAATGGCACCGACGCCGACGCGTGAAGCCAATACACGGTCGCGTGCCGAGGGGCGTCCGCCACGTTGCAAGTGTCCGAGTATCGAAACACGAACGTCGAATTGTGGGTATTCCTTATTCACACGGTCTGCATAATAAAGCGCACCGCATTTGGGGCTTTCGCTAACGATGACCATGCAGCTCTTCTTGGATTTGCGAATACCGCGTTCCATGAATTCGATGAGCTGGTCAGATCCTGTGGAGTCTTCTGGGATAATTGCGGCTTCCGCGCCGGCGGCTATGGCAGAATTTTGTGCCAGGAAGCCTGCGTCACGACCCATCACCTCGATGAAGAAGATACGTTCGTGGGAGTTGGCGGTGTCGCGGATCTTATCCACGCAGTCCATAATCGTATTGAGCGTCGTGTCGTAACCAATCGTATTGTCTGTTCCGTAGAGATCGTTGTCGATTGTACCCGGAAGACCAATACAGGGGAAGTCATATTCTTCTGCCAGGAGCATAGCACCGGTCAAAGAGCCGTTACCGCCGATTACGATAAGGGCATCAATCCCTTCTTTACGAAGTGTGTCGTACGCGCGTTTTCGCCCTTTGGGAGTTTGAAATTCCGCAGAGCGGGCTGTACGTAGGATTGTCCCGCCGGTTTGGATGATGCCCGAAACATCCTCTGTGGTGAAAGTCTTCACTTCACCGTTCATCAGTCCTTCGTAGCCGCGATAAATGGCCTTCACTTTGAAACCGTTGAAAATAGCACTTCGTGTCACGGCACGAATAGCGGCATTCATTCCGGGGGCGTCACCACCGGAAGTCAAAACGCCGATACATCTGATTTTTGCCATAGAGGAGAGTTTTAGCAAATCTATATTGTGAGCGGCAAACGGGGCTCGAACCCGCGACCCTGGGCTTGGGAAGCCCATGCTCTACCAACTGAGCTATTGCCGCATATCATGAGATTTCTCGTTGCAAAGTTAGCTCTTTCTCTGTGGATGAACTCGTGCTTCATCGTCTTTTTTCGTCCTAACCTCCAAAAAACGATAAAATGTTGAGAAGTCTTCAGCGCTTTTCCTTGTAGTGCGTGAACTTCGTACCTGAGTTGTCTTACAAAAAGACATTTTTCGCAGAGGTGTTCATTCGAGTTGGGTCAACTCCTTTTTTGCTCTCCCACTTGTGTGTCACTTAGTCCGTATTTACGTGATCTTTATGGATATTATTTTGATAAGACGCGTAGTACACTTGATCCTTTTGCAGTATTGCTTATTGTGGTTCGCAAAAGAAAATGCGCGTGTAGAATATTTCGACACGCGCAGGGAAATCTCGAGATGGAAAAGGGGTTATTTGAACATGATTTCTGAATCGCGCTCAGCGGCTGCGGAAGCCCATCCTTCAGGAATGAAGCGCCAATTGTTGAGTGGCTGCGGATTGATTTCTTTCTGTCGGGCTATTTCTCGGCGCAGGTATTCGCGCATCTCATTATTGGAGGTCCAGACCACACGTGAGCGCAGTTGATTTTGCGGGATCCCCGCTCCTTTGACGAGCAGTCCGCCTCCTCCGTTGGCGCGGTAGGAATTCACCGCCACTTTGTAAGTCTTCTGCAGATCGAAGGGCTTCCCGTCCGCCATAGATAGGATGGTCACTTTCTGTCCCTTGGGTTTTCGGAGATCGACGGTGTACTTGATGCCGGCTGCGGAGTCGAAATTATAGGAAGAGTGCTTCAGTCGTTGCCAAGGCTCCGGAGCATTTGCGTAGTTGTCGCTCAACAACATCATGTGATCGGTGGGCGATTTCATTTGTTGAGTCCAAATGCCGTAGCTTTCTTCAAGGTAGTTCTTAATTTCCTGCCCGGTAAGCTTCATGACGTAGAGTTGGTTCTCGTATTTGTAGAGATTGAACAAGTCCGCCATGCGGATGTCTCCCGGTTCAATCTTAGCATCATACGAAAGCGGAGCGGCGAAAGAAATATCAGCTCCCGTCACAGCAAGTTGTATGCGGTGAATGAAGTCTACAAATGCAGATGAACCGAAGTAGGCCGAGCGTGTGTCGAGTTCATTCTTGTTGCGTCCGATCACCTGTGTGGTAAAGTTGCGAATGTCGTTGAACTCTTTGGAATAGTGCGAAAGGAAGACGGAATCCGGTTGTTCGCCGCGGATATCGATTACATTGCCCACGATTTCCTTTTTCTTCCGTTTTCCATCGGGACCGAGCGTCACTTTTATGTCAGCCTGCGCGATGTTCATTGCATTGGCGCCGGGATTGAGAACCAGGGTTTGGCGTCCACTGATTTTATTGGTGACCGTCGTGTTGGCAATGCGGTGATCGTGTCCGCAAAAGAGGATGTCGATGTCCGGAACCTGTTCTGCGACTTGGAAAGCTGCGTGATCCAGCATGCGCCCTGTGGCGTTGTGCTCACCCACACCGCTGTGCATCACTACCACAACGATGTCGGCTTTGGCTGCACGGCGAATGATGGGAACAACACGGCGAGCTGTTTCTACGCAATCGCGAAAGTCCAGATATTTCCAGAGTCTTTCGGGAAGCCACTGCGGAATGGTGGGCGTGATCATGCCGAGTACGCCGATGCGCACTCCGTCCACTTCCTCCTGTACGTAGGCCGTGAGGTAGAGTTTGTTCTTACGTTTGTCGACCACATTGGCACCCAATACTGCGAAACCGCAATCGTCCATCCAGCGATCGTAGACGGCATGTCCGGTTTCCACGTCGTGATTGCCCAATGTGCCACAAAGGTAGCCCATTTCATTGAGCATGCGTGCACAAAGGTGGGTGGAAGTGGTGTCTACGTAATTATAATAGTAGGCTGCGGGCTGACCTTGCAAAATATCCCCGTTGTCGACGAGTAAGACATGTCCTTCACCTTGTGCCGCACGCAAACGTTTCACGTAGGTTGAGATGCGACTCAAGCTTCCTTCTCCCGGTTTGTCATTGATAAAATCGTAGGGAAAGTAGTTACCGTGTACGTCTGAAGTCTCGATAATGGAGAAGTTGACCTCTCGGTTGGAATCTTGTGCGAACAGAGATGCACCGGTGCAAAAGCAAGTGGTAAGAATTAAGGTGGCTGTGCGGAAAAGACGATTCATATACGGATATAATCTGCAAAGATATAGGGTTGTTCGTTTTGTTCATCGGCCGGGTGTGATTCATGGAAGGTGCACTTCCATTGATCGAAGTCGACTTCCGGGAAAAACACATCGGCCTGAGGGGCTTTCGCCAGAATGTGTGTCAAACACAGTCGATCTGCCAGCGGCAAAGTGGCTTCGTAGATTGAAGATCCGCCGATGACGAAGATCTCTTTGTCGTCTTGTGCGGCCTGGAGTGCGGCTTCGGGAGAGCGAAAAAGAAAGGTGCCGGCCGGTGCCTCGGAAAGTGAACGACTGACGACGAAGTTACGACGATTGGGGAGGGCACCTTTGGGCAGAGAAGCAAAGGTCTTTCGGCCCATGATTACAGTGTGCCCCACAGTGAGGGCTTTAAAGCGTTGAAGGTCCGATCGCAGCCTGAAAAGCATGTGTCCTTTGAGGCCGATGGCTCGTTGTTCGTCGAGTGCGCAAATGAGCGTGAGCATAGAAAAGGGAGTGTTAGACCGAAACCGCCGCCGCAATGTGTGGGTAGGGGGTGTAGTTTTCGAGTTGGAAGTCCTCAAACCTAAAAGAGAAGAGGTCGCTGACTTCCGGGTTCAGGTGCATTTGTGGGAGAGCTCGCGGAGTTCTACTCAATTGCAAATTCGCTTGGTCTAAATGATTGAGATATAGATGTGTATCGCCGGTGGTGTGAATGAACTCTCCGGGACGCAATCCGCAGACTTGAGCCACCATGAGCGTCAGTAGAGCGTAGGAAGCGATGTTAAAGGGCACCCCCAAAAAAGTGTCGGCACTCCGTTGATAGAGTTGTAGGGAAAGGCGCCCGTCAGCCACGTAGAATTGGAAAAGCAAGTGGCAGGGGGGCAAGGCCATTTGGTCCACTTCTGCCACGTTCCAGGCGTTGACGATCATACGGCGGCTATCCGGCTGATTTTTGATCTGCGAAATGACTCGGCTGATCTGATCTATGTGTCCGCCGTTGTAGTCCGGCCACGATCGCCACTGGTGTCCGTACACGGGGCCCAGTTCGCCCGACGCGTCGGCCCACTCATTCCAGATGCGCACTCCATGTTCTTGGAGATAATGCACGTTGGTGTCGCCGCGCAAGAACCAAAGCAGTTCGTAGATGATGCTTTTCAGATGCAATTGCTTGGTGGTGAGCAGAGGAAAACCCTTTTCGAGATCAAAACGCATCTGATGTCCGAAGATAGACAGGGTTCCCGTGCCGGTTCGGTCGGTTTTGCGAGTGCCGTTTTTGAGAATGAGGCGTAAGAGGTCGTGATATTGTTGCATGAGAGTGGGGCTGAGTAGAATTATTGCAACGCAAGCACTAAAATTGAACCTGCTGTGAGGAGTAGTCCACCGATAGCGGAAAAAATAGAGGCGCGTTGACGAGCCCAGCCCCAGAAAAACAGGCTCACGAAGAAACTAATGATTGGACCGACCCAAAATAATTGGATGAGTATGTATTGCATGATGTTGAGCACGGTGCTGTCGCTCTCGGGCCACAGCGTTACGTTGCCAAACAAGAAAAACACTAACGTGCCGACGGGAACCAGAATGGCGGGAGCGAGGCGGAGCAGGAGCCCGAAGGGGAAGTGACGCCTGGGGTTGAGACCGTCTTGCAG